>JAUWLW010000038.1 GCA_030613505.1 Candidatus Zixiibacteriota bacterium | reverse complement strand
TCGATAGTCTTCGTCGTACCTGACGGCCGCGCGACGTTGACGGTTTACGACTTGAGGGGCGCCGTCGTTCGGCGGTTGTGGGACGGGACGGCCGCGGCGGGCGGGCACAAAGTAACGTGGGACGGGACGGCCGACGACGGCTCGCCGCTGCCGCCGGGCGTATACTTATACAAACTCGAGGCGGGCGGCCGGGCGGCGGCCAGGAAGTTGGTTTTAATACGTTGAGGAAGGGTGTTATAACCTGATAAAATAAACCCCGCGTACGGCGCGGGGCTTTCTACCGGAGTTAGGGTGGTTAGAATTCCGAGGCCGACGGCTCTTCCGGCGGCGCGGATTCCGTCTCGGCTTCGGCGGCTTCGGCGGCGTCGGCGCGCCGCGGCATCAACACCAAACGTTCCACCACCACTTTGAGCTTCGAGCGCTTGTCGCCCTCGTTTGTCTCCCAGCGGTCCTGGTGAAGGCGGCCCTCCAGGAAGACCGGCCGCCCCTTTTTAAGGTAGTCCCGCGCTATCTCCGCGGTGCGGCCGTACGAGGTGCAATCGATAAATGATACCTCCTCCGTCTGTTCACCGTCGCGTTTGCGGTACGTCCGGTTGACGGCCAACCGGAGGTCCGTTACGATGCCTCCCGTCGGCAAGTCGCGCGACTCCGGGTCGGCGGTGAGGTTTCCCAATAGGAATACGCGATTGTAATTAGCCACGGCTCCTCCGTTTCGTTGAATAACGGCTCCATAATATTCTGTTGTGTACGGCGTGTCAAGCGAATTATCGGCGCGCCTGCGGGTTAGATTTGAAAAATTGAAAGGTTTTTGGTAAGTTAAGGGTTGTTAAACTAGGAAGGTGGCGATGAAGACGCTGGCGATCGTAAACGGAACGGCGTATCGCGCGGGCGATGCGGCGCCCGCGAAAGCGAACGTCGTAATTCGAAACGGAAAGATAAGCTCGGTGGGCCCGGCCGCCAAGGTCCCGCGCGGCGCGGAAGTTATCGACGCCAAGGGTATGATAGTCACGCCGGGTTTGATAGACGCCCATACCCACGTCGGCAACTACGGCGAGGGGACCGGGCCGCCGGGGTTCGACGCCAACGAGGCCGCGGAGGCCGCCACGCCCCACGTGCGCGCGCTCGACGGCATCGACCCCCGCGACCTCGGCTTCGACGACGCGCGTCGCGCGGGCATTACGACGGTATGCGTCCTGCCGGGGAGCGCCAACGTCGTCGGCGGTACCGGCGTGGTGTTGAAGGCCGCGGGCGCCATAATAGACGAAATGGTCGTTTCGGCCGACGCCGGCATGAAGGTCGCCTTCGGCGAAAATCCGAAGTTCTCCCACCCCGAGAATCGGCGGATGCCCGTCACGCGGATGGGCACGGCCGCGGTCCTGCGCGAGATATTGACGCAAGCGGGCGAGTACCGGCGGAAGCGCCGCCTGCCGCCCGCGAAGCGGCCTGACCTCGACATCCGCATGGAGCCGCTGGTGAGGGTCTTGGAGCGCCGGATACCGCTGCGGGCGCACGCCCACCGCGCCGACGACGTGGCCACCGCCGTCCGGATAGCGCGCGAGTTCAAGTGTCGGTTGATCTTGGACCACTGCACCGAGGGGTACCTCATCGCCGACTACCTGGCCGAGAATCGCGTGCCGTGCGTCGTGGGCCCGACTCTCATCGGCCGGTTTAAGCAGGAGCTGAGGGAGCGTTCGTACGCCGCCGCGGGAATTCTGGAGAAGGCCGGGTGCGACTTGGCGTTGACCACCGACCACCCGTTCGTGCCGATCGACGCTTTGACCACCTCGGCCGCGACGGCCGTGCGCGAGGGGATGACCGAGAAGGGGGCGCTGCGGGCGGTAACCAACGGCGCCGCGAAAATACTCGGCCTCGGCCGCCGCCTGGGCAAGCTGGCGCGCGGCTACGACGGCGACGTCGTCGTATGGAGCGGCCACCCCCTCGACGCCCAAACGAAAGTGGTGGCGACGGTAATCGAAGGCGAGGTGGTTTACCGCTCGTAGCGGCGGCTTATGGACGCGGTCGTACTTTGCGACGTAAAATTCGGCGCCGGGCCGATCCAGGCGGCCATCGACTACTTGATAGTCGAGAAGCGGTACCGCGTCTTGGGCGCGGCGTTGATAGCAAAAAAGGTGCCCGAGGGTTTTACGTTGGAGGTGCCGTACGTGGTGGAGCCGGAGGCAGGGGCCGCGGTCCGCCGCGCCGCCGCGGAGTTCGGGCCGACCGCGGTAGTGGACGTTACGGAGGCCGGCCTGGCGGACCGCTTCTCGTGGGCGAACGAGGCGTTACAGCTCGGCCTGGAGGTTCACGGCGCCGACTTTCGCTTGTGGCCGCCGGTTCTAAAGGGCGGCACCTTACCCACCGTAACTTTCGCGGGCGCCGGGGCCGCGGTGGGAAAGACGGCGGCCATCATATATTTTTTGGAGCAAGTAAAGGCCAAGTATAAAACCGCGGCCGTAGTTTTGGACCTCGGCGGCCCGTCGTACCCGGAAGTGGTGGAACCGGGGGAGCCGGCGTCGGCCTCGAGCCGGCTGTTATCCTACTACCGCGACGGCTGCGGCGTGGGCGGCGACCATTACCTGCTGGCTACCGCGACCGGCGTCGCCGCGGTCGGGTGCGCTTTCGCCGGGACGGGTTTGACGGGCGTCCCGTTGAATTCGCTCCTGGGCGACGCGTTCGTGTTCGCCGCCGAGAAGGGGGGCGAGCTGGTGGTGGTCGAAGGCTCCGGCGGGGCGATGCCGCCGGCTGCGGGGGCGGTTTGTTTCCTCGTCAACGTCTCCACTCGCTTGGAAGTCCTCAGGACCTTCCCTTCCGCCTTCCAATTGCGGAAGGCCTGCGTCGTAGTGGCGACGGGCTTTACGGCCGAGCCGCCGCCCGAGGCTTTCGAGGCGTTGCGGGCCGAAGTAAAGGCGGCCAACCCGCAAGCGGCGTTCTGTTACGGCAGGTTGGTGGCGGCGGCGGCGGGAGAACCCGTCTTCGCGGACGCGGTAGTAGTCACCGCCCGGCCCGAAGGCGAGCGTGAGGAACTGTCCCGTCATTGGGGAAAAGAGATCCGCGGTGCGGTATTGCAGGTAATAGGCGCCGACGAGTTTCCGCCCGCCGCGCCGCTGGCGAAGTCCCTGCGAAGGGAAGGCGCCGACGCGGGCCTGTTATTGGATATGGCGGCGCCTAATCTGGGCGAATGGTTGGCGTGGGCCGACTCGTGGGACGTGCCGGCCTGCCCGACGTACGAGGTTTTGGCGCCTTCCGCGCGCGTATCCGAGCGCCTCTTGAAAGCGGCTTTGAAGGCGGCGCGGTAAAAAGGTTAACCCGGCCGGCAACGCGGAGCCGTTATTTTAGTTTTGGCATTAAAAGAAAATCGGTTATAATTAATCTAAACTATGTGCCCTTTTTTCGAGAGAGATTTGCGCGTACCTAAAGGGCGTTGGTTGCGTTGGGGCGCGGTGGCCCTGGCCGTCGTCGCGTTGGCCGCCGGCCGCGCAAAACTGGAGAAAATAAAAGAGGACATCAGACGGCACGAGGTCGACTTCAAAAAGGTACAGGCCGAGGTCAGTTTGTCGGTGGAGTCTATCCACGAGTTCGACCGGCGACTCGAGGACATCGACAAGACGATGGCCGAGCTCTCTACCGAGATAATCGAGACGTCGGGCCGGATGGCGGCGGTACAGGCCGACCTGGAGGAGGCGGGGCTCGAGCTGGCGGCGCGCGAGGACGAGCTGGCGCGCCACCTGCGACTGGTGTACAAGTTGGGCCGCTATCCGGCGGTCAGGTTGTTGGTGGGCGCCGACGAGGTGGGCGACTTCGTGCGGCGGGTGCGGTTTACGATGGCCTTGTCGCGGGAGGACCGCCGCCTCGCCCGGGCCGCGAACCGGAAGCGCGCCGAGATCCAGCGTGACCGCGACGCGTTGCAGCGCGAGCTGGATTATCTGAAGTCGCTCCAACAGCTGAAGTTGAAGGAATTGCGTTTGGCCCGCCTGCGGCGCGAGCGCAAGCAGCAGATGTTGGCGCGGGCCAGGACGCAGAGCGACGTCCTCAAAAAAAGGCTGCGGGAGTTAAAGAAGGAAAGAGCCGAGCTCGAGTCTCTGGTGCGGTCGAAAGCGGGCCGGGGGAGGCCGGCGCCGGGAAAGCGACGCGGTTCGGAGCTGCTCGCGCGTCACGGCACGATAATCAGTCCCGCGTCGGGCCGGCTGGTGCGCAGGTTCGGCCGGATTAAGGACGACCGCTACGGGACCTTCACCCAGAACGACGGCATAGATATCGAGGGGTCGTTGGGGGCGGGCGTGCGAACCGTGATGAAGGGCAAGGTCGTCTTCGCGGACTGGTTCCGCGGGTACGGCAAGTTGATGATCGTGGACCACGGCAGCGGCTGCACGTCCATCTACGCTCACCTGGGCGACTTCACGGCCCGGGTCGGGGAGCGCGTGGGCGAGGGCCAAAAGATCGGCCTCGTCGGCGATACCGGCTACGTGGCGGAGCCCACGCTCCACTTCGAGATCCGCCAGGACGGCGTGGCGATTAACCCGGAACCGTGGATGGCGAAATGACGCCCGTGGGTAAACTGCGAGTAGGCGTTCTGGCGTCCGGCGGCGGGACCGACACCCAGGCCATCATCGACGCCTGCGAGGCCGGCCTAATCGAGGGGGACGTCGTCGTCGTGGTCAGCAATAACTCGAAAGCGGGGGTGCTGGAGCGCGCCCGCCGCCACGGCATCCCGGCGCGCCACCTCTCGAGTTCCCGTTATCCGGACGACGCCGACCTCGACCGCGCGTTCGCGGAGCTGCTTCGCGGGTGCGACGTCAACCTGGTCACGTTGGCGGGGTATATGAAGAAGCGGGGCGCGGCGTTCATCGCCGCCTTCCCCAACCGCATCGTGAACATTCACCCGGCGCTCTTGCCCGGGCCCCACGGCGGCGAGGGCAAATACGGCCTCCACGTCCACGAGTCGGTGCTGGCCGCGGGCGACGAGGTCACCGGCGTGTCCATCCACCTCGTCGACGAGGAGTACGACCACGGCCCGGTGGTGGCGCGGCGCGAGGTCCCGGTCATGCCGGACGACACGCCGGCGTCGCTGCAGAAGCGGGTGCTGGCGGTGGAGCACGAATTTTACCCGGCGGTCTTGGCCGCCGTCGAGCGCGGCGAGGTAGACCTCGACGCGGTCGCGGCGGGCGAAGGGCCGGCGAATATAGACGGAGCGTGACGTTATGAAGCTTACCCGAGTTTTACGGCTAATCTACGCCGCGGCGGTTCTGGCGGCGTTCGCGGCCTCGCCGGCCATATTTTCGCAGGCGTGGGCCGGCGACAACGCCCAGGATTTCGTACGCGAGATCAAGCTCTTCGACACCGTCGCCAACTACGTCCGGCTGAGCTACGTCAAGGAGGTCGACGCCGAGCAGCTGGTGCAAGACGCCATCCGCGGCATGTTGTCCGGCCTGGACGAGCACACCGCCTTCCTCGACGCCGACGATTTCCGCCTCCTCATCAACGACACCGAGGGGTCGTTCGGCGGCCTGGGCATCGAGATCGCGGTCACGCCCGAGGACACCACGCTCACCGTGATGAACGTGCTGGAGGGCACGCCGGCGGAACGGGCCGGCCTCATGGCGCGCGACAAAATAGTCGAGATTGACGGCGAATCGACGAAGGGGATTACGACCCGCGGGGCGCTGCTCAAGATGCGCGGCGACCCCGGCGCCGACATCGAGATAGGCGTCGCGCGCATGGGCTACGCCGACATGTTGGACTTCAAGATAACGCGCGAGGTCATCCACGTCGATTCCGTGCCGTACTATTTCATGGCCGCCGACGACGTCGGCTACGTCCGCATCGCCAACTTCGCCCGCGACGAGGAGCGGAGCACGTCTACGGACGCCGACCGGGCGCTGGCGGCGCTGAAGGAGGCCGGCGCGGAGAAGTTCATCATCGACCTGCGCGGCAACCCCGGCGGCCCGCTCGACGAGGCCGTGGCCCTGGCCAGTCTATTTTTAAAAAAGGGCTCGCTGGTCGTCTACACCGCCGGCCGCTCCAGACGCTGGGAGGAGCGGAAGTACTTCGTCAAGGGCGAGCCCAAGTATAAAAAAGAGCCCTTCGTCGTCCTCATAGACGACTCCTCGGCGTCGGCGTCGGAGGTCCTCACGGGGGCTTTAAAAGACCACAAGCGGGCCGTCGTGATGGGCGAGAAGTCCTACGGCAAGGCGTCGGTGCAGACGCTGATACCGCTCGCGGCCGCGGCCCACGTCGCCCCGGGCCCGGGCCTGAAGATAACCATCGCTTACTACTACACGCCCGACGGCGACCTCATCGACGGCGAGGGCATCGAGCCTGAAATAAAATTGGAGCCGGAGGAAATCCCGTTAGTAGTGGGCAAGCTGTTCGTCCTGGGTTATTTCAGGATGTTCGCCGAGGAGTACCACGACGCCCACGGCTCCGCGGCGCTGGCGGACTTCGAGGCCGACGCCGCGGCCTTCGACGAGTTCGTGGCCTGGGTCGCCGACCGCGGCTTCGACTTCTACCCCGAGGGGTACGCCGAGACGCTGCCGGATAACGGCCGCGAGTTCGCCGTCGCCGCCATCGAGAAGGACCGCGCCGCGGTGATGACGATGCTGACCCGGGAGGTCCTGCGCGAGGTCGCGGGCGACGCCGAGGCGTACAAGTACTGGCGCCGGCACGACCCCTGGCTCGCCGACGCGGTGGAGGAGCTATCTTAACGACGACGCGACGACGAAAGCCGCCCGCGAGGGCGGCTTTTTGTTTTTATAAGTTGACAGCGCCAAACGTAAGGTTATATTATAATCGCGTGGAGGAGAAGGAATGGCCGCACCCGAAATAGTCGAAACCCTTGTCGCGCGCTTCGACCGAAACCGAGAGCTTTATTGCGGGAGCGGTTACAACGAGACGCAGCTCCGGCGCGAGTTCCTCGACCCGTTCTTCGAGGCGCTCGGTTGGGATGTGGACAACAAACGCGGCGTCTCGCCGCTGTATCAGGACGTCGTTCACGAGTACGGCACCGAGGTAGAGGGTTCCCAAAAGACCGCCGATTACGCCTTCCGCGTCGGCGAAAAGGTAAAATTTTTCGTCGAGGCTAAAAAGCCCGGCACCCGCCTTAAGGACGACGCCGGCCCCGCGCTGCAGCTCCGCCGCTACGCCTATTCCGCCGGCTTACCCCTTTCCATTTTGACCGACTTCGAGGAGTTCGCGGCCTACGACGGCCGCGTTCCGCCGAAGAAGGCCGACGCCGCCTCCCGCGCCCGCGTTATGTATTTCACGTACGACCGGTACGTAGAGGCGTGGGAGGAGATAGCGGCGGTATTTTCCCGGGAAGCCGTGTGGAGTGGGGCGTTCGATACGTACGCCGAGAAAACCCGCGGCGGCAAGGCCGAACCGGTCGACAAGGCGTTTTTGAAACTATTGGAGGGTTGGCGCGACGAGCTCGCGCGCAACGTCGCCAACCGCAACCGCGAGAAGGACCTCGACAAGTACGAGCTAAGCGCCGCCGTCCAGGCCATCCTCGACCGCATAATTTTCCTCCGCGTCGCCGAGGACCGCGGCATCGAGGACCGCGGCCGGCTCGAGGCGCTTCGTACGGGCGAGGCCGTTTACGGCCGCCTGATGGACCTGTGCCTCGAGGCCGACGACGTTTACAACTCCGGCCTGTTCCACTTCCGCGACGAGAAAGGCCGCGCCACCTCCCGCGACGAGCTCACGCCCACCCTTCACGTGGACGACGCAACACTCCGCAAAATAATCCGAGAGCTATCCGATAGCCCGTACGAGTTCGGCGTCGTCCCGGTGGAGATACTCGGCCAGGTGTACGAGCAGTTCCTCGGGAAGACGATATGGCTCGACGGCCGCGGCGTCCACATAGACTACAAGCCGGAGGTCCGCAAGGCCAAGGGCGTCTACTACACGCCCCAGTACATCGTGGAGTACATCGTCAAGAACACGGTGGGGGAGCTGTTGAAGGGGTGCAAGAGGCCGAAGGACGCGGCCAAACTTAAAATACTCGACCCCGCGTGCGGCTCGGGCTCGTTCCTGTTGGGCGCGTACCAGCACCTGGTCAACTGGCATCTCGAGTGGTATGTTAAGGACGGCCCGGCGAAGCACGAGGGTAAGGTCGTCGCGACGCCCGGGCCCGGGCCCGTGAGCTGGCGCCTCACCGCCGCCGCCAAGAAGGACATCCTCGTAAATAACCTGTTCGGCGTGGACATCGACCCGCAGGCGTGCGAGGTTACGAAGCTCTCGCTGCTGCTGAAGGCGCTGGAGGGCGAGAGCCGCGAGTCCGTCGGCGCCCAGACCAAGTTCCTGCGCGAGCGGATTCTGCCGGACCTGGGCGATAACGTCAAGTGCGGCAACTCGCTCATCGGCTCGGACTATTTTGAGGGGGGACAGACATCAATGTCTGTCCCACAGGATGAGGAGGAACGGCGCCGCGTCAACCCCTTCGACTGGGAGGTGGAGTTCCCGAAGATAATGAAGGCCGGCGGTTTCGACGCGGTGATCGGGAACCCGCCGTATGTTAGGTTACAGACGTTACGGGACGCAGGTATTGATAAATTGGATTATTATAAAAAGGGGTTTTCCGCTGCACGGTCGGGTAATTACGATATATATGTTCTATTTATCGAACGGGGTTTAGGATTATTAGTAAAAAAAGGGTTACTCGGTTTTATAGTACCCCATAAATTCTTTAATGCCCAATACGGCGAACCCATAAGAACCCTTATCGCAGAAGGTAGAAACCTATTTAAAACCGTCCATTTCGGGGTACAACAAGTATTCGAAGGGGCTACGACTTATACTTGCATTATCGTTTTAAAAAAGACGCCTACGAATACACCACGTTATATACGGGTATTAAATATTCAAGATTGGTTAAAGGGTAAGATATTTGAAGATTTCGAAATACCTGCGGAAAGTATTACAGGAAATGAGTGGAATTTCGTTTCGGAGGATAAACGCCGTATAATCGAAAAGATCGGAAGCTCTGGCGTACCTCTGAACGAAATTACACGTAAAATTTTCGTTGGTTTACAAACGAGCGCCGATAAAGTTTACGTTTTAGAGTTTATAGCCGAACGCGATGGAACCTTAATAGCGTATTCCGAAGCATTGGGAGAGGAAGTCGAATTAGAAAAGGGGATTTTAAAACCTTTCCTTATGGGTAGAGACGTTAGGCGTTACCGTGATTTAGAGGCTCGTAAATATGTTATTTTCCCTTATAGTATTGAAGGTGCAAAAGCCGAGTTGATGCCTAAGGATTTTATTAGCGATATGTTCCCTTTGGCGTGGGCGTATATAGAAAAAAATAAAAAGTATTTAGAAGACCGGGAAAAGGGTAAAATGAAGGGAGAAAATTTTTACGCTTATATCTACCCTAAAAACTTATCCGAGTTCGAACAAGAAAAAATCGTTACGCCTTATATGGCAAATAAACCAGATATGAGTTACGATGGCGGCGGGTTTTTATACCATACAACAAAAGTCTATAGCGTTATTTTCAAGGTCGACGTTAAAGAAAACCCGTTGTTTTTCTTAGGTATTCTCAATTCTAAATTACTATGGTTCTTCATAAAGGCTAACAGTACGACTTTCCGCGGGGATTACCTTGTATTCGCCACCGAATTCCTTGGCGATTTCCCTGTCGTAAAAATAGATTGTTCAAATCCTACCGACGTAGCGCGGCACGACAAGATGGTGGCGTTGGTGGAGGAGATGCTCGAGCTCCACAAGCGCCTCGCCGCCGCCAAGGCCCCCGCCGACAAGAAAAGGATCCAGCGCGCCATCGCCGCCACCGACCGCAAGATAGACGCGCTGGTCTACGAGCTGTACGGCTTGACGGATGAAGAGAGGAGGATAGTGGAGGGGGCCAAATGACTAATAATAAAAGGAAGTCTAACGTATTATGACTATCATTTTAGCTAAACAGGAAACCGTTAGTTATTTAAAATTAACTTACGTTTTATACGATTCTTTGAAACGGATACGAGAAAAGGACGGTTCGCGTAGAAACGAAATCGTAGATAAATGCGATAGCACGGTCCGAGATCGTGTTTGGTTGTTTTCGTCGTTTAATCCTAATGGATGTAGGGTATACGATACAATAATAGATAACGTAGTAGCCCCGTTAAAAGATATTTCTTTGAATTTCGCCATTCCTATCGCACAAGATATAAGGCGGTTTACGGAAGGTTCTTCCGATTATAGGGTTTTAATTATCGACGAGTTTAGTCAAGGTAATATGATAGAAATCGAGAATGGGAAAGCTATATCGTATAAAACGTTCGTACAATTCCCTATTCCGGAAGGGCGCCAAAAGATCGAACAAGTACTTAGTCAGTTCGATATATTGCCGTACATTTTAAATTGCGAAGTATCGGCTCTAAAGGGTAAAGATATTTTTCAAAGGTCAGGATTAGATAAAACCGGGTTAAGGACGAAATTAGCGTGGTCCTTTATAGAATTTATAAAAAGACGGTCCCCGGTCTTCTCCGCGTGGGTAACCGAAAATAAGTTCAATAATGATTTCACACAGAATTTTGAAGGCATCAT
This sequence comes from Candidatus Zixiibacteriota bacterium, assembly GCA_030613505.1. Lineage (GTDB taxonomy): Bacteria > RBG-13-66-14 > B26-G2 > WVWN01 > WVWN01 > WVWN01. The sequence continues at coordinate 16,731 of JAUWLW010000038.1, read as the reverse complement.
AAAGATATTAGGAGAGGCAACCGGTGAATTGGCGACCGAAATAAAGAAGGTAATAGATAAAAGCGAAGACCCACTAGATCGGTTATTCGATTTCCCTCTTTACGCAAAGTTTATATTATCTACTTACAACAATGGGTACCTCCAGAATTATGTACATAATATGAACTCACCATTTAAGCTCGACTATAGTTTTAAGGTAGAAGGTACTACAGATTTGAAGTTTTTGGTTATTAACGGGTACCGGTTTTTAGATTGACGGGTAGATGGCCGAAAATCCATAGTCCTAAAGGTCGGTGCCTACGGAAACCGGCCGCCAAATCCGACGCCGACAAGAAAAGGATACAGCGCGCCATCGCCGCCACCGACCGCAAGATAGACGCGCTGGTCTACGAGCTGTACGGCCTGACGGACGAGGAGATAAGTATCGTCGAAGGCGGACGTTAAGAGGTACGGTTTGTTTCCCGCAGATTCGTAGAAAGGAGGTGTTGGTATGGCGAAGCGTAAACAGTACCATGTTACGGCCGTCAAAAAGGGCGGTTGGAGAGTTACCGAAACCAGTAAGGCGCGTGGGTTTAATTTCGAAACGAAACCCCCCGCCGTAAAAAAGGCGGTTGCCCTGGCGAAAAAGAATAGACCGAGCCAGGTCAAGATACGCAAGCGGAACGGCAGAATACAAGACGAACGTACTTATGCCAAAGACCCGTATCCGCCCAAAGGATAGTGCCGGAAGGCCGAGGCGTTAACCGCCGCGCCGCCGACCTCAAGACCGACGTACCGTAGCGGCGACCGGCCGGTCGCCCCTACTCGTGCGCGTCGTCCGGCGTTTCCCCCTTGATGAAAGCGGCGGGTTATGTTATAAATACCGCCTTAATGGGGCTGTAGTTCAACTTGGATAGAGCACCGGCCTGTCACGCCGGATGTTGCGGGTTCGAGCCCCGTCGGCCCCGAATGGACACGCCCCCCGCGCGGCGGAGGGCGTCAATATAAGGATATTCGGCAAATCTTTTAACGGAGGCTGAGCTTAAATGAAAAAATTTATAATCGTTGCGGCGGCGGCCGCGCTGGCCTGCGTCGCGCTGACATCGAGCGGGTGCGGCGGCTGCGGCTACGACGAGAACGAGGTAATCGCCGCCATCGGCGACAAGAGCGCCGTTACGGTGGGCGACTTCGTCTACCACTACAAACGGGCGGTCGAGATGGCGCCGCCCCAGGACAAGCCGGTAATCAACACCTTCGACGACGCCAAGGACTTCCTCGACGACATCGTAATCAGCCGCGTGCTCGAGCTGGAGGCCGAGAAGCTGGGCTACGGCGACGACGAGCAATTGATAAAAGACGTCGAGACGTACCGGTCCAACCTTCTTCGCGAATCGGCCCGAGGCAAAATAGAGGATACTATTAAGGTGACCGAGGCGGAGATTCTGGATTATTTCAATAAAAATAAGGAGTGGCGGCGGGTCTCGTTCTTAATGTGCGACAAAAAGGGCCAGGCCGATAAGGCGTACGCCGAGCTCGAAGCCGGCAAACCCTGGAACGACGTCGTCAAGAAGTACTCCGTCTTCGAACAAAACAAAGACCAGGGCGGCGTGATGCCCGAGGATTTCTACTATTCCGGCGATGAAGTGAGTCGCGCCGTGTACGAGGCCGAGGTCGGGAAATACACCCCCGTCGTCGAAGTCGAAACCGGCGATATGTGGTTGATCTTCCGCGTCGACAAGAAGGTCCCCGGCCAAAAGGACGAGTACGCCCAGGTCAAGGACGGCATCCGCAACTCCATCAAGAGCCAAAAGCTCAACCTCAAGATGGTGGAACACGTGGCGAAGTTGCGCGAGGACGCCGAGATCGAGGTTAACCGCGACGCCTACGACGCCGTGATCAACGGTAAACTGGCCGACGCCAAGGAGGAGTATAACCGCAAGAAGCAAGTAATATCGTCGGTAGGCGGCGTGCCGGTTTACTTCGAGAGCTGGTTCGAGGGTATGCCCCTCCAGTTCGGGATGAGCGAGGAGACGCTGGACGAATACAAGAGCAAGGAGCCGGAGGAATTCAAAAAGGTGATGGACGACCGGCTCAAGGCGTTGGAGGACGACGCGCTGCTCGAGTTCGACGCCATCCAGTCCGGGGCGGATAAGGAGGCCGATTTCATACGCGACCTTAACAGGTTCCGCGCCGGCAAGATGGTGGACCGGATTTACGACGAAGTGTTCGTCCCCTCCATCCCGGAGCTGGCCGAGGCGGAGATCAAGGAATACTTCGAGAACCACAAGGACGAGTTCCAGGACCTCGAGCGCGCCGACGTCGAATTCGTGGCGATGCCCAAGAAGGCCGAGGCGGAAGCCGTCCGCGCCAAAATAATGACGGGCGAGGACTTCATGGCCGCCGCCGGCGAGTACGCCGAAAAGTATTTCGCGGAGTTGGAGGAGAAGGGCGAACCGGGGAAGGAGCCCCCGCGTGCTGAGATGCCGATGGTGGACTTTTTCTCGGTGCCGCGGGAACCGGTAGCTACCGAACCGGCGGCGCCGATGGGGCCGGAAGGCGGCTCCGGGCCGCTCGTGGACGAAATCCGTCCCCGCGTCTTCAAGGCCAAAAAGGGCGACGTGAGCGAGGTTTTCAAGCTGAAGGACGGCCGCTACGCGTTCTTCAGATACGTCGAACATTCCCCGTTCGTGCAGCACACGCTCGACGAGGAGGAATACTACGAACGGGCGGAGGAAGGCGCCTATCGGGAGAAATTGGCCAGCCCGGAGATCGACCGTAAATGCCAGGCCTGGTTCGAGGAGCTCCGCGACAAATATGCCATCGAGATCGACGACGGCGCCCTTAAGATGGCGTACAAAAAGGTCCAGAAGTTGTAGTGGTAGCCTGGAGGCCGAAATGGGCGGCGGTCGCCGTCGTGTTGTTGTTGGCGGCGGCCGCCGGCTGCCGTAAAGGCGGGGAAGGCGAGGCGGCCCGGGAACTCGTCGTGGCGCGCGCGGGCGACCGAGAGATAAAGGCCGCCGACGTATACCGCGGCCTTTACCCCCAGGGTCGGCCCGAGGACGCCGAAGTCGACGCCGACGCCGCCCGGCGCGTCGTCGAACAACTGCTCGAGCGCTCGACGATACTCGCGTGGGCCGAGGATAACGGCGTAGATGTTACCGACGCCGACGTCGAAGGCCGCTTGGGTTTAATTAAGGCCGACTACGGCGCGCGCGGTTTCGCCTCCTACCTCAAGTCGCAAAACCTTACGGCCGAAGCTTTCGAAGAAACCGTTCGCGACGACCTCGCCGTCGAGGCGGCGATCGAGGTCGCGGTAGTAGAGAAGGTCTCGGTCAGCTACGACGACGTCGTGGCCTACTACAACGTCCACGCCGCAGATTTCGAAGTCCCGGCCGAGTTTCACGTCAAACAGATATTGACCGACGACAAAGCGCGAGCCGAAGAGGCGCTCGCCAAGTTGGAGTACGGTGCGACCTTCGAGGAAGTGGCCCGGGAACTCTCGATTTCGCCGGACCGCCACGCCGGGGGCGACGTCGGCTATACGGCGTTAGAGGCCCTTCCGCCGGAAGTGGCCGCGGTGGTGGAAAATTTACCCCCCGGCCGGACCAGCGGCGTAATTACGACGCCGTACGGTTTCGAGGTCGTTAAGGTCGTAGGGGTGCGGGAAGCCAGGCGCCGTCCCTTGACCGAAGTTCGCCCCGAGGTAGAGGACCTCCTCCGCACCGAACGCGAGGAAGAACTCTACGCGCGTTGGTTGGAGGAGTTGAAGAAGAGCACGAAGGTGTCCGTCGACGACAAGGCGTTAGCCGAGTTATGAGACCGCCCAGGTTCTTTTCCGGCTCAGCTATCGTGATACAAGCCTTGGCTTGTGTTTTATTTTTCGCGGCGATGGCGGGCGCCGCGCGCCGACCCCTGGACGGCGTGGTGGCGGTCGTCAACGACGACGTTATTCTGGCGAGCGAACTGGGCGAGGAGGTGTCGGTCCGTTTGTATCAGATGGAGGCCGCCGGCGCGAAGGTTAGCGACCTCCGCGCTTTTACGGCTGAGGTGTTGGCGGTCATGATGGACGACCGCCTCCTGATACAGGATGCCGACGAGCGCGACATCGTCGTGTCCCGGGAAGACGTTAAACCCTATCTCGACGAGGAGCTCGAGCGCATCCGGGGCGGCTTCTCGTCGCAGGAGGAGTATGAGGCGGCGCTCGCGCAATATGGCATGACGGAGAAAGACCTCGTCGTGCGTTACCGGAAGACCCTCCGCGACGAATTGAAGATAAGACGCCTTCTGGACGAAGTCCTCTCGCCGCGGGTGGAGGTGCGGGAGGAGGAAATCCGCGCCTACTACGACGCCCGCCGGGACGAGCTCGCGCTGCCCACCATCGTCGCGTTGCGCGAAATAGCCGTCGCCAAGCAGCCGTCGCCGGAATCGAGGGCCGGCGTCAAGGGCAAACTACAGCGCGTAAGGGACGCCGCGCTGGCCGGGGGCGATTTCGCGGCGCTGGCGAAAGAATTGGCCGAGGCGGAGGGAGGCGATTTCGGCGCCTCGTTCGAGTTCCGGCCGGGGGAGGCGTTGCCGGCGCTGGAGCGGGCCGCGGTCGGCCTGCGGCCGGGCGACGTATCACAGGTGGTTGCCGGGCCGGAGGGTTACTGGCTCGTTCGCCTCGTAAGCATAGAGAACGAGCGGCGGAAAGTCCAATACGTCCACCTCGAAGTGCGCGTCACGGACGCCGACGTGAGGGCCGCCAGGGAGAAGGCGGAGGAGGCCGCGGCGGCGCTGGCCCGGGGTGAGCCTTTCGCCGACGTGGCCGCCGCATACAGCGAAAACGAGGAAACCGCGGCCGCAGGGGGCCTCGTGGGCGAGATCGCCATGTCGGAAATCGAGGCGGATATGCCGGAGGTCGCCGCGGCGTTGGAGGAGCTTTCGCCCGGAGACGTTACGGCCGTCGTCGAGCGACCCGAAGGTTTTTTCATCCTCAAGCTCGAGGAGCGACGCGAGGGCCGCGAGGTTTCGTACGAGGATGCGCGCGGCGTCGTCAAGAGGACCCTCAGGGCCCAGAAATTGGGGGTGGAGAAAAAGAAGTACGTCCAGGAACTAAAGGAAAAGGCGTACATCAAAACGTACGATTAAGTTGCGCCTTACCGGAAAATAATAAAGCAGGCTTCGCGCCTGCTTTTATAAATGCCGGCTCTGCGGCGCGTTAATCCAGGTTGGGAACTAACAGAACGGGGATGTCGGTCTTGGCCAGGATCTCGCGCGAGATGGCGCTCGAGATGTCGCCCCGCTCGTCGAGGCCCAAAATGATCAAGTCCACTTCCTCTTCCTGCGCGGTCTTTGCTATCGTGTCCGTCAGGCGGCCGATGCGGAGGATGGGGCGGATCTTGGGCGTCGCCGCCTGGCGTTGGAAGATGGCGAGAGCCTGTTGGCCGTCCTCGTATTCGTCTTGGCTGTCGACGACGTGCAGTACGATAAGTTGGGCGTTGACGCGGGACGCGACCGTTACCAGATAGTCGGCCTTCTTCTTGGCGGGGACGCTTCCCGCGGTCGTTACCATTATCTTCAAAAGTCTTCCTCCTGCGAGGTCCGGGGTCTTTTCGTATATTTTACGCGAACGGCGGGGCGACGTCAAGTGATAACGTAAACCCGCCGCCTCCTCGCGACGGCCTCCTTCTCGATGGGCAAACCGTATGTAGCGCTGTTGTGGCATTTCCACCAGCCGCCGTACGCCGACCCCCGGCGGCCCGGGCGCCGGCCTGCCCTGCCCTGGGTGCGGCTGCACGCCGCGCGGGACTACTACCAGATGGGTTACCTCGTCGCCGGCTGCGACGGCGTGCGCGTGACGTTCAACTTCACGCCCGTTCTTCTGGCGCAGTTCGACGCGTACCTGCGCCGGGGGCGCCGCGACCGTTTGATGGAGCTCTCCTTACGCGACCCGGCCCGCCTTACGCCGGCCCAGGCCGACGCGCTGATATCGGGCGCCTTCGACGTCGACTTCGACCGCGCCGTAAAAGACCATCCACGCTACTTTAAACTCTACCGGAAATACCTCCGCCGCGAGTCGTTCGGCGCCGGCGAACTGCTCGACGCCGTGGCGCTGTTCAACCTCGCCTGGACCGGCGAGATATTCCGGGAGGGCGCGGTGGCGCTCGAGGGCGGCGCCGTCGTCGACCTTAGGCCTCAATACGAGAAGGGTTTCGGGTATACGCGGGGGGACGTCGAGGCCATAATCGAGGCCCAGCTCGAGGTGATGGCGGCCGTCGTGCCGCTGTATCGCAGGCTCCGGCGCGAAGGCCGCGTCGAAATTTCGACGACGCCGTTCTATCATCCCATCTTACCGCTCGTTCACGACTCCGACCTGGCGACCGTCGACCGCCCGGGCACGACGCTGCCGCCGCGGTTCTCGTGGCCCGCGGACGCGCGCGAGCAAGTTACGCGCGCCGTTGCGTTCTTCGAGGCGAAGTTCGGCTTTAAACCCGCCGGCATGTGGCCCGCCGAGGGGGCGGTGGCGGAGGAAGTGCTGTCGTACTTCGACCGGGCCGGCGTCGCGTGGATAGCGTCGGACGAGGGCGTGTTGGCCCTTTCGGGGGAGCGCGATTACGAGCCGGGCCGCCCGGAGCTGCTGTCGCAACCGTACCGCGTGGGCGACGGCGAGCTGGCGATATTCTTCCGCCACCGTGGCCTGTCCGACGCTATAGGTTTCGAATATCAACGTTGGCCCGACGCGTCGGCGGCCGCGGCCGACTTCTGTAAAAACTTAAGTTCGTTCCTGGCGGCGGCGCGGGCGCGCTCCGTCCACGACGCGCTGGCTTGCGTTATCCTGGACGGCGAGAACGCCTGGGGCGCGTACCGCCGCCAGGGGGTGTCGTTCCTGAGGGAATTATATAGCCGCCTGGCCCGGGGCGGCGTGGCTCGAGCCGTGACGTTCGCCGAATATCTCGCCGGCGTTGCCAAGAGGGGCGTCGCGCCCCACCCGCCCCTCACGCTCGACCACTTGCGGCCGCTGGCCTGCGCCTCGTGGATCGACGAGGCCGGCTCGCTTTCTGGCAACGACCTCGGTACGTGGGTGGGCGAGCCGGAGGAGAACCGGGCGTGGGAACTTTTGGGAGATGCCCGCGGCGCGCTCGAGCGTTCCTCCGCGCCGGAGGCGGCGAAGGAGGAGGCGCGCGAGTTCCTTCTGGCGGCGGAAGCGAGCGACTGGTTCTGGTGGTACGGCGACGACCAGGGCGGCGGCGCGGACGAGGAGTTCGACCGCCTGTTCCGGGAGAACGTGGCCGCGGCGTACCGCGCGCTCGGCGACGAGCCGCCCGCCGCATTGGCCGAGGCCATCGCGCCCCCCCGCGTCGTCTGGCGGCCCGACGGGAGGATCTCGTTGAAAGTGGGGGACCTCCTGGTCGTGGAGTGGCCGCGTACCGGAGAGGTGTACTTCGGCGTCGACGGGTGGCAGCGGCCCGGCAAGAGGGAGCTTGCGCCCACGACCGCGGTCGTGGCCGGGCCGGCGGCGGCCTTCCGCGCGCCGCTTCTAAAAATACCGGACGGCGTGCGCCGCGTCGAGTTCACCTTCCGCGGCGCCGACGGCGCGTGGTTGGGTCGGGATTTTTTCGTACTGGTTGACTAGATTTCTGTTATAATTTCCAAAACAGCAACCGAAAGGGATGGCTTATGATCGAGTATCAATATCTCCTCGTAGTCCTGCTCGGTTTGGTCACGTTGGTGGGCGGCTTTTGGCTCGGCCAGGTCTCGAAGGTCAAAGTGTTGCGGATCATAGGGCCGCCGGCGGGAGTCGTAGGTCTCATCGTTGTATTCATCGGCATACTCTTGACCTGCGTACCCGGGTTCTTCACCTGGTAAATCTTCGGGGACTTTCACTATGCCGACCGTCGCTTTCAAAACGCTCGGCTGCAAGCTCAACCAGTACGAGACTGAAGCCGTGCGCGCCGGCGTCGAAGACGCCGGTTTTCGCGCCGTCCCGTTCGACGGCCCGGCGGATTACTACGTCGTCAATACCTGCACCGTAACGCACCGCAGCGACTACAAGTCGCGGCAGCTCGTGCGGCGCGTCTGCCGCGAGCGGCCGGGGGCGCGCGTCGTCGTTACCGGTTGCTACGCCGACCTCGCGCCCGAGGTTTTTACGCCTCTCGGGCCGAACGTGACCGTCGTCCCCAACAGCGACAAGGAGCGGATACCGGCCCTCATTGCGGGCGAGGCGGGCGTGCGCGACGCGGCGCCCGGGCGGCGCGTGACGCGGTTTGCGGACAAGACCAGGCTCTTCCTCAAAGTTCAGGACGGCTGTGACCACGCGTGCGCCTACTGCGTCGTCGTGGCGGCGCGGGGGCCGAGCCGAAGCCGGCCGGCCCGCGACGTAGTCGCCGACGTCCGCGACGCCGCGTCGGTCGGCGTCAAGGAAGTCGTGCTGGTGGGCGTGGACCTGGGCTCGTACGGCCGCGACCGCGACGGCCGCCGTTCGCTGGCGGCCTTACTCGGCGAGCTGTCGGCGCTGCCCGGCGATTTTCGCCTGCGCCTTTCGTCGGTAGACGTATCCGATTTCGAGCCGGCGCTGGTACGCGAGCTGGCCGCCGGCGGCCGCGTATGTCCCCACGTCCACTTGCCGCTGCAATCCGCGGACGACGGTGTATTGCGTCGGATGCGGCGGCGGTACCGGGCGGCCGATTACCGTCGCCTGTGCCTCGAGCTGCTCGAGCGGGTCGGCGACGTAGCCATCGGCGCGGACGTAATCGCGGGCCTTCCCGGCGAGGACGCGGCGGCGTTCGAGAAGACCTGCGCCCTGGTGGAGGAGATCCCGTTCGCGTACTTACACGTCTTCCCGTATTCGCCGCGGCCCGGGACCGACGGCGCGGCCATGGCCGACCGGGCCCCTCCCGACGAGCGCGAACGGCGCGCCGCGCTGCTGCGCGAGCTCGCCGCGGCAAAGCGACGCTCGTACGAGCAACGGTTCGCGGGCGCGGTCCGGGTCGCGTTGGTTGAAGAGAGGCGCGGCGGCCGCGTCGCCGCGATCGCCTTAACCGATAATTATTTACGCGTGCCGATGAAAGATTACGAGGGCCCGGGCAACGTCTTCGCGAACGTGCGATTAGTTGACGGGACCGGCAACCTGGCGGCGTTTGTAGCGACGTAGCACCACGACGTCAACGTGAAAACGTATGTGGTACCCACTGTACGCTTACCTCGACCCGACGCACTTAATGTTGATACCGGTGATTCTGTTGGGCTTTTACGCCCAGTGGAAGGTTCGGTCGACTTATAAGAAGTACGCCCGGGAGGCCGCGGCGGCGGGCCTGCCAGGCGCGAAAGTGGCGGCGCTTCTGCTGCAGCGCGAGAAGCTCGGCGGCGTCGGCCTCGAGGAAGTAGGCGGCTCGCTGACGGACCACTACGACCCGCGCTCGAACACGCTGCGTCTCTCCGCGGGCGTGGCGCGCGGCCGGAGCATCGCGGCCTACGGCGTCGCCGCCCACGAGGTGGGTCACGCTACGCAGCGCCGCGACGGGTACGCCTTCCTTACGGTTCGAAATGCGATACTGCCGGTCGCCAATTTCGGCTCGCAGCTGTTTATCCCGTTGCTTATCGGCGGGTTTATCTTCCGGTGGGGTTTTCTAATTAACATCGCGATAATCTTATACGCGTTCGCGGTGGTGTTCCAGTTCGTGACGTTGCCCGTCGAGTTCGACGCGTCGCGGCGGGCGCTGGCCATGCTCCGCGGCACCGGCGCCGTCGCGCCCGAGGAAGTGGCCGGCGCCAAGAAGGTACTCGACGCCGCGGCGCTCACGTACGTCGCGGCGACGCTGACCGCCGTGACCTGGCTCATATTCCTGTTGATCGGGGCGCGGCGGAGTTAATAAAAAAAAGCCCCGCGCCGCGGGGCGTCGCAACCGAAGCGGCCGTCATCGGTACGAGAGCGTAGTGCCGTCGTCGGCGACGACGTAGACGGCGTCCGGCCCCACCGCCGGGCTCGATGAAACGCCCGCCGGCGCGCCCGCTTCCCAACTTATTTCGCCGTCCCCCGCGCGGACGGCGTAAATTTTACCGGCGCCGGTGCCGACGTATACGAAACCTCGGGCCACGGCCGGGCTCCCCTCGACCGCGCCGTCCAGGTCGCGCTGCCAAAGCCGCGCGCCGTCGGCCGAACGCAGCGCGACGAGGTTGCCGTCCCACGTCCCCGCGAAGACCGTGCCACCCTCGGCGGCCAGGCCGCTTACGCCGGCGCCGGCGGGGTAGCGCCAACGGGGCCTCGCTTCCGCGGCGTCCACCGCGAAGATTTCGCCTTCCTCCGATGCCGCGACGACGTTGCCGTTCATGACGAGGGGCGGTGCCGTGAGGGGCGCGCCGGCGTCGTAGCTCCAATTCGGGCGGCCGTCGGCGGCGTCGAAACACAGGAGCCGGCCGTTCCGGGAGGCGACGAAGAGCTTCCGGTTCGCGAAGCAGGGCGTCGCCCACACGGGCCCGACCTCTTCGGCGACCCATTTTAGTTTACCGTCGCGCGCGCCGAGGGCGAATACTTTGCCGTCCAGCGTGCCGAAGAAGACCTTGCCGTCGGCTACTATCGGGTCCGCGACTATCTTGCCGCCGGCGCCGAATTTCCATTTCAAGCGGCCGCGCGGTACGTCCAACGCGTAAAGGGACCCGTCGGCGGCGCCGAAGTAGGCCGTGTTGCCGGCGAGGGCCGCGCCGCCGGCGACGTCGCCGCCGGTGCGAAAGCGGTAGAGGACCTTGCCGTCCGCGGATGCTATCACGTTGAGGAAGTCGTCGTTCGTACCGACGAGCAGGAAGCGGTCCGCCAAAACGGGCGAGGAGAACGACGGCGCCTTCAGCTCGAGCTTCCACCCGGCGGCGCGCGGCGGGCCGGCGAAGTCGGGGTGGAGGGAAGCGGCGCGCCCCGGGCCGCCGCGATACGTTTCCCACGTCGGCCCGCAGGCCGACATGAAAAACGCCGTTGCGGCGGAAGCGAGTGTAAGGTAATCTATGGCGCGGGGCACGGCCTGAACTTTACCACCCGCGGCGAGTTATGTCAACTTTTGCCCGAGCTTCGGTTAAGCAAGGTTTTCTGGACGACTTATACGGCCGGATAGCACGCCGTTACGACCTGGTCAACTACGTCCAGAGCCTCGGCATGGTGGGACTTATGCGGCGCGACGCGGCGGCGTTCGTCGGCCGCGGCGTAGTCCTCGACGCCGGCGCCGGCAGCGGCGACCTGGCCGCGGTTTGCCTCGGCGCGGGGGCGTCGCGCGTCGTATGCCTGGACCGAAGCCCGGAGATGTTCCGCGTCGCCCGGGCCAAGCTCGCGTCGTACGAACGGGCCGGCCGGGTTCGCTTCGTACTGGGCGACGTCGCGCGGATGCCCTTCCGGGACGGCGCCGTGGACAACGTCGGCAGCGCCTTCCTCTTTCGGAATATACCGGCGACCGACGCCGCGGTGGGCGAGATGCGGCGCGTCCTCAAGGCCGGCGGCCGGGTCGTGGTGGCGGACGTCTTCGCGCCGCCCAAGGGTTTGACCGGTGCGGTGTATAGAATTTACCTCAACGTTATGGTGCCGTTGTGGGGACGGCTTATCGCTCGCGAAGGCGTCGCCTACCGCTACTTGTCGGCGTCCATCCAGAATTGTTTTTCGGCCGCGGAACTCGCCGGCCGGCTGGCGGCGGCGGGCTTCGCCGACGTTCGAGCCGAGCCCAAGTTCTTCGGCATCGCGTACGTCGTGAAGGGTCGCTCGCCGTGAACGGGAACGGATTGAAATTGTTCTTGGCGGCGTGCGCGCTGGCGGGGGCGTGTTCGGCGCCGCGGCCTAAACCGGAACCCGCGGCCGTGGCTCCGTACGGCGAGGACGAGTTCGCGGCTCGAGCCGCGGTGCTGCAGAAAATGTGCGAGCTGGCCGTGGTTTACCTGGGGACGGACAACGCCCGGGCCGCGGCCGTAGTGGAGCAGGCCCGCGCCGAGGGCCGCGAGGCCGTGCGGCGGGCGCCCGACGCGTACCGGGGGGCCGTTTTCGCCCGCGCGCTCGAGCGGCTGAACGGCGCCGCTGAAGCCCTGGCCGGCGTGGGCGACTACGCGCCGCCGTTGCCGGACGTGACGTATGAGCGAATTCGCGGGGATCTTTTATCGGCCGCGGACGAGCTCCGGCCTTTGGGTGAACCTTATTATTTAAAAGTGGCTCGACGCTACGAAGGGCTGGGGCGCCGGCGCGTCGTTTGGGGGCCGCTGCCGCCGACCGAGCCCGCCCGCCCGGCCCCGCCGCCCGCCGCCCCCTCGCCCGAAGCTGCGCCCCAACCGACTCCCCCGGCGGAGGCGCCGCCGGCGCTCCCGCCCGAGACCTCCGCCCCGGCCGAATAGCCGGTTTTTACCCCCTATATTACGCGGTCCCGCCTGAGCGCGATGACCAGCGCCCCGCCGCCCGCGACGGCGACGGCCGCGGTCAGCAACAACCCCAGCCGTACGTCGGCCGCGTCCACCGCGGCGCCTATCGCCGGCGCCGTGACGATAAACATCAACCGCGACGTTAAGTTCTTTATCGACATCACGGTCGCGCGCTTATCGGACCACGTATGGCGGTTTATGTAATCCTGTATGACCGGGTGCGAGAAGCCGCGTACGAACTGCGCGAACAACACGAATAAAAAGCCTAACGGCGTCACGAAAGCCGCCATCGCTACGAGGGATGCTCCCAGCAGTACCGGCAGCGATATGAGCGCGAGCCGCTTGCCTATGGCCCGTTCTACGACGAACGCAATTTTGCTCGAGAAGGCCGCGAAGATGTTGAAGAGGGCGAATATCAGGCCGAAGTAGGGCAGCGGGATCCGGCACAATTCGAAGTAGGGCTGGTACAGCCAGAAGCCGACCGTTCCCAGGCCGTTGACGAGGGCCGCGAGCAGGATGAGCCACCGCACCTCGACGTTTTTGTACAGCGCGAACCGGCCTATTTTGTATAAGTAATACAGCTCGCCGCGCGGGTGGCCGCCCTTGCCGCGGGGCGGCTCGCGCAGGAACAGCGCCGCCACGACGGCCACGGCGAGCGCGGCCGCGGTCAAATAGAACGTCAGCCGCAACCATGTGGTCGCGGCGAAGCCGCCCACGACGGCCGCCGCCGCCGCCCCGGAAAGCGCCAGAAACGAGGCGTGGCCTTCTATCTTCTGGTACTTCTCTTCCCTGCCCAACGCTAGCAGCGTGTCGTAGAGGACCGCGGCGTCGGCGCCCGAGATGAGCGACGCGCCGACGGCCCACAATATCTCCGCCACCAGGAATTGGCTGAAGCCGTAGCCGGTCCCGTAGACGACGCACGCCGCCGTCACCGCGCCGGCGCCCAGGAAGATACTCGGGCGGCGCCCCACGCGGTCGGCGAAGAATCCCGACGGTACTTCCAACGCTACGACCGCCGCTGCGAACGCCGTCTGCAGCAGCATCACCTGTGTCATCGAGAGCCCTTGGGCCTGGAAGAAGATGACGATGACGGGGACGAAGAAGATCAGGTTCCCGCAGATGCGTGCAGCGTAGAGGAGTGGGATATTCCTTTTTAAAGCTTCGTGCGTCATATCGTTTCCGGATATAAAAGAACGGGGCGGCGTAAGCCGCCCCGTCGTTTCGGTTAAAGCAATCCGGGTTGCGTAGAGCTGTTACTTACCGTTCCGCCCACTTGCGCTTGAGCATCTCGCCGCGCTCGTGCCATTTCTTCTTCATGAGGTCGCCCTTCCATTCCGGGATGGGCTCCTTCTTGGGCGCGGGGCCGGCGATCATAGCCTGGACGCGGGCGCGGATGTCGCGAATCTTCTTCTTCTTGGCCTTGGCGTCGGCGCTCTTGGGGTCTACGCCTTCGCTCGCGTCGATCTTCTCGTTGAGCCACGTCATGATGTTGCCGAGGTCGATAACGGCGGCGTCGACGAAGTTTCGGTCGGCTTTACCCGGGCTGTAGGCCGGGGCGAGTTCCTGGAAGAGGCCGATGGACTTGTCGAGGGTGATGGTACAGAAGATATTGTCCCAGCCCAGCGTATCTTCCGCTGAGCCGAGGGTGTCGTCGAGCATGACCAGGTCGTCGAGCTTAGTAGGGTGGTAGACCGGCTGTTCCGGTATGGCCACCTCTTCCACGCCCTCTTCGGTGGGCACCGTGGTCTCTTCCACCGTGATCTCTTCGAATTTCCCCGTCTCTTTGGCGGCTTTGCCCTTGCAGCCGAACGCGACCAGGGTCGCCGCCAGAGCCAGAACAAGCGCGCACCACAGATATTTACTACTCATGAGAACTGCTCCTTTCCCCTATGGAAGTAGGAAAATGGCTATTAGTTAGTAAGGCCTGTTTATATGATAATTCTCGGCCTAAGTCAACGGAAAATTTAGCTGCCGGCCGTGGTCGATGGTTTGACGCCGCCCGGGCCGACACCGTTTAAACGGTCAAGGCGGCCCGCAGGCCGCCTTTTCCGGTTGTAAATATCGTAAGAGGTTGCTACTAGCCGCGCTCGGCCCACTTCTTCTTCTTCATGTCGCCGCCCTCTTTCCACTTCTTCTTCATCTTATCGCCCTTCACTTTGGGGATGGGCTTCTTGGCCGGGGCCGGGCCGCCGATCATGGCCCTCACGCGGGCGCGGATGTCGCGGATGATCTTCTTCTTGGCCTTGGCGTCGGCGCCGGTGGGGTCCACGCCTTCGGCCATAGTTATCTTCTCGTCGAGGAAGGTCCTGACGTTGTTCAGCTTGGCGGTGGAGTCGTCGATGAAGGTGCGGTCGCTGGAGCCCGCGGCGTAGTGGTCCTGGAGCACGGTGAAGAGTTCCACGTTCTTCTCGAGCGAAATGGAGGTGTAGATGTTATCCCAACCCAGGTTGTCCTCGCTCGAGCCCAACGTGTCGTCCAGCATTTTAAGGATGTCGAGCTTCGCCGGCACGTACATCGGGGCCGCCGGCGGCGCTTCGGTTACCGGCTCTTCCGCGGGTGGGGCCGGTTCTTCGGCGGGAGGTGCCTCGACGGAGATGGGCGCTTCGGCCGGCTTTTCTTTTCTCAATTTATCGCAGCCGAAGAACGCGAGACTTACCGCCAATACGATAATCACGACCGAAAACAATTTCGCGGTTTTCATTTACGGGCGCTCCTTTCCGATATAGCGTAAGGTTTATAAGAATGATTTCGAATCAACATTATAGTCGACCGGCGGCCTGAAGTCAATACCAATTTTGCCGACGCCGAAGCCTTAGGGCTCGAGTAAGAGGTCGGCGCCGCCGCCGGCTACGAACGGCTCGGCGCGGCGGTTCAAGGCGTGCATGACGTATATCTGGACCGGGTCCTTCTTGCCCTTGACGCGGCTGGGGGGCAGCGGCGTCGCGAAGCAGTAGTCCTTGACGTGGAGGTAGGTGGTATTGTCCATCAGTATCTGGCCGCGGTCGGTTTGGCCCTCGATGCGTTGCGCCAGGTTGACCTTGTCGCCGATAACGGTGTACTCCATCTTCTTCTCGGAGCCGATGTTACCCGCGACGACCTCGCCGGTGGTGATGCCGATGCCGGCGTAGACGGGCTCTTTTCCCTCCGCGACTCGTTTTTTGTTGAATTCGGCTATGGCTTTTTGCATCTCGGCCGCGGCCAGGGCGGCCTTGAGCGGCGCGTGGTCCTGGTCGAGGGGGGCGTTCCAGTAGGCCATGACGCCGTCGCCCAGGAACTTGTCCAGCGCGCCCTCGTACATAAAGATTATGTCGATCATTATGGCCAGGTACTCGTTGAGGAGTGCGACCACCTCTTGCGGCTCGTGGCGCTCCGAGAAGGGCGTAAACCCCTCCAGGTCCGAGAATAGGACCGTCACCTCGCGCGTCTCGCCGACGAGGCTTATGGCGTCCTTCTGGGAGAGAATTTTCTCGGCGACCTGTTTGGTCACGTACCGCTTGAAGGTGTTCTTGACGAACTCGCGGTCGCGCAGGCCCTCGGCCATGAGGTTGAAGTCGTGGGCCAGGCGGCCCAGCTCGTCGCGCCGCCGCTGCTTGAGGCGGTAGTCGAAGTCCCCCTCCCGGACGCGCGCCAGCCCCGCGGCCAGCTCTTTGACCGGCTTGGTCCAGGTGACCGAGACGGCGACGGCGACCGCCAGGCCGGCGAGTATGAAGACGCCGGCGACGACGGCCGCGGTCAATATCTCGCGCTCCACCAGCCAGTTCAGGCCCGCGACGGAGTAGCCCACGCTAATCATGTAGCGGGCTTTGCCGGTCCGCGGGTCGGTGACGTTGGCGTTGACGCGGCCGAGGTTGGGGGCGTTTATCTTGTAGTATTCCAGTGGCTCGAGCTCGCGGCCGGAGGCGTCCACCACCGGTACGCGCGGGTTGGAGGAGGCGAGGACGACTTCTTCTTGCCCCCGCAGCACGAGCACGTACACCGGCGTGAGGTCGTAGGCCGCGGTGTTGAAGCGGAGGCGGTATATCTCCCGGAGCCACCCCTCGAACTGGCCGCGCTCGAGCGTGGTGAAGGCGCGTTGGATGAGGGCCACGGTGAGGTTCATGCGCGCCTGGGCGTCGTCGTCGATGCGGCCCAGCTCTCGCCGGAGGTGAACGCCGGTAACGGTCACGATGGCGAGGATTATCACGGCCTCGATGACCAGCGTGAGCTTGAGCGCGAGCGTGTTGCGGAATTTAATACCGTTTTTCGCCATAGGCCTTCGCCTCGCCCGAGTGTAATCGGCGCCCCGTCCCAAGTCAAGGGGAAATTATGAAAGAGCGAATCGAAAGGGCTTGACGGGGGATGCCTCCGGTTTTAATATTGCTTAGGAGGTCTGGGCATGAAGAAACTGATGCGATA
>JAUWLW010000090.1 GCA_030613505.1 Candidatus Zixiibacteriota bacterium | reverse complement strand
GCCGGGACCGAGCCGGGCATCCAGACCGTCGACGACTTGCGGGAAAGGCTCGATTACGCCGATTTCGCGCACTTCATCGAGAGGTGGAAGTGGACGAACCGATTCCTCGGCGAGGAGAGCGATTTCGAGGAAATCGCGTATCAGGTATTACGTGATCTCTCCCGGCAGAACGTCGCCTACGCAGAACTATCGTATTCCCCGGGCGATTACGTAGTGCGGCCGTCGTCGGCCCGAGAGAAGACGGCGTACGTTCGGGACGGGTGCGAGAAGGCCCGGGCCGAAACCGGGATCCGGTGGGGGCTCAAAATTGATTTCTGCCGGGCCGACAGCCCCTCCGAATGTTTGCGGATCCTGGACGACCTTGCGCCGTGGGTGGGGGGCGATTTAGTGGGGATCGATTTAGGGGGCGGCCGCCAAGGCGACCCGGTGGCGCCGTACGTGCCCGTTTTCGAGGCGGCGCGGGAGCGCGGCCTCCATACCGTCGCCCACGCGGGTGAGTCGGCGGGGCCCGCCTCCGTATGGGCGGTTGTCGACGAGTTGGGCGTCGAGCGGATAGGCCACGGCGTAAGGGCGTGTGAAGACCCGGACCTGGTAGAATTATTAAAAGAACGCCGCCTCCCGTTGGAGGTCTGCGTTACGAGCAACGTTATGACCGGCGTGTACCCTTCGCTGGCGGCCCATCCTATAAGAAGCCTTTTCGAGCAGGGTTTAGCGGTGACCGTTAACTCCGACGACCCCACCATGTTCCATACCACGCTCAGCGACGAATATCTCGTCCTGCTTCGGGACCTGGGCTTTACGCCGGAGGATTTAAAGACGTTGAGTATGAACGGCGCGGAAGCCTCGTTTTTACCCGAGGTCGAAAAGAGCGGCCTCCGGGCGAAATTCGAGGAGGAATGGCGCGCGCTCGGGTCCGAACGCGGGTAACGTCGGCGCCGGGGCGTTGGGCGAGGTTCACCCGGCCCCCGCGGCCGGTTTTTCTTTTCCCTCCTAGCGCGAACGAAAAATAACCTTGACGGCGGCTCGAGCCGCTGTTAATTATGGGGTTGGTCAAAAGAGGAGGTTCCGAGATGTGCCGCGTATATAGAGTTTTAAATATAAGCGCCGCCTTGGCCGTCGCGTTGGCCGGCGTCGCTTTTGCCGACTCGTGGCTCGCGCCCACGGAGCAGGACTACTACGCCGTGAACGAGGCGTACTATTTGCACGTCGTCCCCGGCGACGGCGCGAAGCACGCCCGGGGGACGCTATATCACCTCTTCGTGGGAGGAGGCGAGGAGGAGGTGTGGAGCCGCGACCTCGAGAACGCCGTCGCGCCGGTTACGGTCCTCGTCTCGGGCGACGGCCGGTACGTCGTCACCTCCGACGACTGGGGAGGCGTGGGCTACGGCCCCAACGTCGTCGTTATCTACGGCCCGGAGGGCGAGCTGGTCTGTACGTTCGCGCTGGAGGACTTGTTGACGGAGGGGGAAATCGCGCTCGTGCCCCACTCCACCAGCTCGCGGTGGTGGCGCGGCGAACACGAGCTCGACGAGACGAATGACGTCGTCATATTAAAGGTTATCGCGGGAGGTATGACCGAGGAGGGGAAGGCGCGGACGCGCGACCTTCGCGTCGCCCTCGCGACGGGTGAGGTGCTGCCGTAGCGGCACAGGCCAAGGCCGCGGCGCGTCCCGGTTTTGTACGAAAGGAAGACGATGCACTTTAAAAACGTCGTAGCCATATACCCTTACTATTACGAGGTCCCGGTATACGAGTTCTTCCCGCCGCTGGGCCTGGAGTACGTCGTCGCCGCGGTGGAGGACCTGCTCGAGGACGTGTGCGTGGTCGACTTGCGCTACGAGGAGGATTTCGAGGGGGTCGTGGGCGGCGGCGCGGACCTGTTCTGCGTGAGCGTGAACTGGCCTTACGAGTTCGACTCGGTTTGCGAGGTTATCCGGTCGCTGCCGGCGGAGGCGACGACGGTGGTCGGCGGCAAGTTCGCCACCGAGAACGTGGAGGAGCTGTTCGCGCGGTGTCCCAACGTAGACGTGATCGTGCGGGGCGACGGCGAGGAGACGCTCCGGGAGTTCGTCCTGGCGGGCTCGCCGGCGAACGTCGACGGCCTGTCCTATCGCGACGACGGCCGCGTCGTCCACAACGCCAACCGCCGCCTGGCCGACGTTTCGGACACGCTGTACCCGAACCGGAGGAGACGGCGCTACCAATATAAGATCAGCTTCCAGAAGGTAGGCCTGGGGTACAGCTTCGACTCGCTCGTGAGCTCGCAGGGGTGCCCGTTCAACTGTAAGTTCTGTTCGTTCAAAATGAACCCGCTGGGCCAAGAGCGCGACTGGTCGGCGCGTTCGCCGGCGTCGGTGCTCGCGGAGCTCAAGGAGATAGACGCCAGGGTCGTGGCGTTCGTCGACGACAACTTCTTCGCCGACATAAAAAGGGTGGAGGAAATATGCGACCTCATAATCGAGGCGAAGCTGAATAAGTTCTTTTTGGCCAACGCGCGGATCTCGGTCGCGGACCGCCCCGACATCCTGAAGAAGATGTACCGGGCCGGGTTCCGCCTGCTGATGATCGGCCTGGAGTCGGCCCAGGACAAGAGCCTGAAGCAGCTGAACAAGGGCTTCAAGACGGCGGACGTGCGGAAAGCGTTCGCGGTCCTGCGAGAGTCGAACATGTTGACCAACGGCTATTTTATCGTAGGTCTCATGGGCGAGACGGAGGAGGAGATGCTCCAGATCGTCCCCTTCGCCCGGGAGATAGGCATCGACCTCATAAGCCCCAACCGGCTGCGGTACGAGAAGTATTCCGGCCTGGCTCGGCTCGTGGACGAGAGCGACGATTACTACGTCGGCGAGGGCAACCGCGTGTTCTCGAAGTGGTACGGCCCGAAGGATATTAACCGGATCGTGAAGCGGATTAGCTCCGGATTTTTCGACGGCCGTCAAATTTGGGCCGTCGCCAGGAAGGGCCTGCGTATCGGCTTCCCCGGGTGGAAATTTTACCCCCACCTCGTCTTCGGCCTGCCGCGCATCATCTCGCGGGCCAAGAGGCGAAGGAAGCGCCTCCGCGCGCAGGCGGCCTAGAGCGTCGGCGTCCCGCCCGGATTCGACGCGCGTTTGGGTTACGAAGAAAAGCCGCGGCGGTTCGTCAAATATATGTGTGGAGAGGCCGATGGATAAGAGATCGCTCAAGCGCGCTATAGGCGCCGAGTTTTGGCGTGAGAGTTCGGAGCGGCTCCCCTCGGAGAAGGCGGCGGAGGTCCTGCGCGACCTCGTCGCGTACGTCGTCGACGGGTGGGCGCGGCGCGTCGACGAGGTGAAGACGGTAGGCGGCGAGGGCGTCATCTTTCTCTCGCGGGGCCGGCCGTTTTTGACGGTTAACGTAGGCCGCAAAAACCTGCGCGTGTACGTGCACCCGCCGGCGGGGGCGCTCTTCGAGCCGGAGGCGACTTTCGACGTGGAGAAGTTCCGGTTCTGGGAGGGGTCTTACCGGAAGACGTCGGCGAAGTACAACGCG
>JAUWLW010000071.1 GCA_030613505.1 Candidatus Zixiibacteriota bacterium | reverse complement strand
CGGGCTGACCATCCCGAAACCGAACGAAAAGGAGCATTATGGGCTCGCCGCGGGTGACGTTAAGGTTTCAATTATTAGCGATATTATTGGTATATATCGCGTTATTAGTCGTATTGGCCGTAGCGGCCCGTATAACCGGGTCTTGGGGCTTCGTGGTGGCGATGCTCGCGTTTATAGTATTAGGCGCGGCGGTAATATATTGGTGGTTCGACACGCGTCTAATGCGACCACTAGGTGGTGCTACGGCCGTTCTGGAAAAAATAGCGCGCCGCGACCTGACAATGAAACCGCGCCCTCGGACCGACGACGAAATAGGAAAACTTTACCGCGCTATAGACGCTATGGCCGAGGGCATTCGCGAATTACTAGTCGGGATTAAACAAGCCGCCCTCGACATCAACAAGGGGACTAGCGAAATATTAGCTTCTATCGTCCAACAAAGCGCGGGCGCGAGCGAGCAAGCGTCGTCGATAAGCCAGACTAGCACGACCGTCACCGAGGTCAAGCAGACCAGCGAACAGGCAGCCGGTCGCGCCCAGGATATCGTCGGCGTCTCGGAACAATCCGCCGAGTTCTGTGCCGACGGCGAGGCGACGGTCGGAAAGACGGTGGAGGAATTCAACCGCGTTGCCGACCAGGTAGCGAAGAGCGCGGTTAGCGTTTTGACGTTGTCCGAGAAGACGCAGCAAATTAGCGAGATATTGCGCACCGTCCGGGAGCTTGCGGAACGGTCCAACATCCTGTCGTTAAACGCGTCCATCGAGGCCGCCCGGGCGGGCGAGGCGGGCAAGGGTTTCGGCGTCGTGGCGGTCGAGGTTAAAAACCTTGCCGACCAGTCGAAGGCCGCGGCGTCGCAGATCCAGGAAATATTGAACGAAATCCAAAGCGCGGGCAATACTTCGGTGATGGTAGCCGAAGAGGCGTCGAAAAGGGTCGACCGCGGCAAGGAGATCGTGGGCGTCCTGCGCGAGAGGATGGAGAATCTCTCCGAGGCCGTCGCTACGGTGGGACGTTCGGCGAAGCAGATTGCATCGTCCGCCAATCAGCAGAGCATAGGGATGGAACAGGTAGCGTTGGCTATGGAGAACATAAACCAGGTCGCGGCCGAAAGCGTAACCAGCGCGAAGGAGATCGAGGACGCCGCCCGCGGCCTTAGCGACTTAGGTGCGCGGTTGGCGGAATCGACCGGCCGGTATACGTTGGAGGCGTAAGTACCCCGTAGCATGGGCGACGCGTCGCAGGAGCCGATGGAAGAAATATTCGCGCTGTTCCGGGCGGAGGGCCGGGAGCACGTAAGTCGCATAACCGAGCTTCTACTCGCTTTGGAAAGCGGTGACGTCGGCGACGCCGGGCTGGAGGAGTTATTTCGCGCCGCGCACAGCTTAAAAGGGTCGGCTAGTACGTTGGGCGTTGAAGGTGTGGCCGAAATAGCGCACGCGATGGAGGATGTCTTCGGCGCGGTCAGGCGCGGCGAGGTCGACTACGATGAAAGGGCCAATACCGAGACCTTAACGGCTCTGGATACCATAAGCACCTTAATAGAAGAAGCGGCGCCGGGGCAGCAGGCGGAGGATGCCGGCGTACGCGCGGAGGCCGAGCGCGTGCGGCGTTTGCTTGAGGCCGGCGCGAACTCCGGGCGTTCGCCCTCTCGCGAGGAAGCCGGCGGGGCAACGATGAAAGAGGACGCTGCGGCCGGGGCCCAAGCCATGGCGGCTGCGGTGCGGCGCGATAACGGAACGCCGCGGATGCGAGAAGAAACGCTGCGGCTGCCGGTCACGAAGCTGGACGCTGTGCTAGATGGGTTTTCGGAGATGTGGGAGGAGAAATTCAGAAACGACGAATTCGGCGCGCGTTTTCAAGGGGTAGCCCTTTCGGCACGGGCCGCCAACAAGACGCTTAACGAAGCCCTGGAAACGTACCGGCGGCGGGGGGACCGAGAGGAATTATTACGCCAGGTGGAAAAGGCGGCCGCGTCTTTCGGTTCGGTCGACCGCGAAATGCGTACTATCGATTTCGACTACGGCGGCGCGGCGAAGAGGTTCGAGCTAGACCTCGCCGGTTTTGGAGACGAGTTGGGCCGGCTCCGGATGGCGCCGCTCCGCGAGTTGTTTCGGAGTTTCCGGCGGCCCGTGCGCGACCTGGCCGTTCGACTGGGGAAGAAAGTACGACTGGACATAATAGGCGAGGACAACGAGCTCGATAAAGCTATTATTGAGCTCATTAAAGACCCTCTCAACCATATCCTGCGGAATGCCGTCGACCACGGCATTGAAGACGAGGAGACCCGACGCGCAGCGGGTAAGCCGGCCGCGGGTAGGGTCCTTATCTCGAGTGCGCGGGTAGGTTCTCGTTTACTCGTCGAGGTCGAAGACGACGGGCGCGGGATCGATTTGGAGAAAGTTAAGGATGTGGCGTTAAAGGCTGGCCTCGTGCGCGCCGAGGCGGCGGAGGGCTTGGGGCCGGAAGAAATCGCGCGATTGGTTTTCGAGCCGGGCGTTACCACCAAAACGAAGGTTTCCGAATTCGGGGGCCGCGGCGTAGGTCTGGACGTCGTCGTCGCTAACGTCGCCGCCTTGGGGGGGACGGTCGACCTTTGGACGGTATCCGGAGTGGGGTCCCGGTTCACGATCCAACTGCCGGTTACCATAGCGACCGCGCGTGGGATGTTGGTTGAAGCCGGGAACGCCAGGTTCATCGTGCCTTCGAGCGCTATCAGGCGGGTGGACGTAGCGTCGGGCGGCGATTTCGAAACCGTGGAGGGCAAGCGGGTAATGCAGTACGACGGACGGACCATCGCGGCCGGCGAACTGGCGACGATTTTGGGCACCGGCGGCGGGGGTTTTGAGGCCGGTTCCGCGGTGTTGATTTTGTCTTCGCCGTCGGGGGAAGCCGCGCTCGTCGTTTCCGGCGTTATGGGGGAGGGGGAGTTTTTAACGAAAGATTTGGGCCCCGTCGGAGCACAGACGCCGTATTTCGGCGCCGCGCACGTTACCGGGAAGGGCGAAGTGATCTTAATCGTCAACGCCGACGTTTTGGTCCGCGAGGTAATACGCGGCGAAGCGCCTCTCCGCACCGCCCCGGTGACGACGCCCGAAGTGCGAAAGCGCACCATACTCGTAGTGGACGACTCCTTGACGACGCGCGCGTTAGAGAAAAATATATTGGAAGCGGCGGGGTACGACGTTGCCTTGGCGAGCGACGGCCGGGAAGCGCTGGAGGTGCTGGCCGAAGTAGCGTGTGACCTTGCCATCGTCGACCTCCAGATGCCCCGGATGGACGGGTACGAGTTAACGCGCCGCCTGCGGGCTTCCGCGGAGCACCGCGATTTGCCGGTAATAGTCGTAACGTCGCTCGAGACGGACAAGGATATGGCCCGGGGCCTGGAGGCGGGCGCCGACGCTTACATAAAGAAAAGCCACTTCGACCAACGCGAGTTGTTGTCGGTTATCGAACAATTTATCTAAGGGATAACACGCCGATGGAAGAGAAGATACGGCCTATCCGGGTTTTGGTAGCGGAAGATTCCGCCGTCGTGGCGCGAGTTTTAGTCGACGTTCTAACGACGGACCCCGATATCGAGGTAGTCGGGGTGGCGTACGACGGCGTCGAGGCGGTTGCGATGGCAAAGTCGCTCAAGCCCGACCTCATAACGATGGACGTCCGGATGCCCAAGATGGACGGCCTCGTCGCTACCCGCAGGATTATGGAGGAAACGCCGACGCCCATCGTAGTCGTGAGCGCGAGCGTTAACGTGAAAGATTTGGATATAACCTTTGAGTCGTTACGTGCCGGCGCGCTCGAAATTATC
Organism: Candidatus Zixiibacteriota bacterium; assembly: GCA_030613505.1. Taxonomy (GTDB): domain Bacteria; phylum RBG-13-66-14; class B26-G2; order WVWN01; family WVWN01; genus WVWN01. The sequence continues at coordinate 5,648 of JAUWLW010000071.1, read as the reverse complement.
GAAAAACCGAAGGGTATAGGCCAAAAAGATTACGAGGCCATGCGGGGGAGGCTTATTAGGGCCGTAAAGACGATGAGCGAAGTAAAGGTCGTTCGCCGAATGCCCGAGGCGAGGCTGCGCCGTCGTACGCGCTTGCCGAAAGCCGTTTTGCGGGGCGGCGAAAAAGGCCCGGTGGTGCTTATCGGCAGTTCGACCGGGGGCCCGGCCGCGCTTGAGAAGATATTCTCGCATCTACCGGAAAAGTTCCCGGCCCCGGTGTTGGTAGTACAACATATAGCGCCGGGTTTCGTGGCGGGCCTTGCCGAATGGTTGGGCCAGGGGTCGGGACTACACGTCAAAATCGCCGCGGCTGGCGAGGAACCGCAACCGGCCACGGTTTATTTCGCGCCCGACGGGTACCATATGGTCGTTGACCAAGACGGCCTTATCGCTTTGGACGACGGCCCACCCGAAAAGGGTCATAAACCCTCCATCGACCGCCTCTTTACGGCCGCGGCAAGAACGTGGGGTTCCCGCTGCGTCGGAGCTTTACTGACCGGTATGGGTAAGGACGGCGTGGCCGGCTTAGCAGAGGTGAAGCGCGCGGGCGGCCTTGCGTTCGCTCAGGACGAGACGAGCGCCGTTATATACGGGATGCCTAAGGAGGCGGTGGCGGCGGGCGTGGTGGACAAAGTGTTGCCGCTCCAGGATATGGCCGCCGAGATAGTTTCTCTTACGTCGTAGGGAAGTGAGGAGCTCGCACCCGGCATGAAAGAACGAAAAAAGATACTTCTGGTTGACGATACGGATACGATCCTGTTATTTCTGAAGACGCTTCTGGCCGGTCAGAATTTCGACTTCTTGACGGCCAAAAACGGGGCAGAGGCTGTTGAAAAAGCCCGTCGCGAGCGGCCGGATCTCGTTTTGCTCGATGTTTTCATGCCGGTGATGGACGGTATTGAGGCTTGCCGCGTTATGAAGGGGGACCCGGAACTCAAAAGTATTCCGGTAATCATCGTTACGGCGCGGAGTGAAGCCGAAAACGTCGAGCGTTGTCTCGACGCCGGGTGTGATGATTACGTCTTCAAGCCCGTAAGGAAGTTGGAATTGCTGGATAAAATAAACCGATTACTCAGGCTTAGTTAACGGCGAAGCAACGCCGCGAAGCGGGTCAAAACCGTTATGACTGATGGGGCAAAGGATAAGAAGGCGCAGGGCGAATACCTGCTCGACGTTTTTGAACAGGGCAAAGTGTTCACGGAGCAGTTGCTCAAGGAGAACTCGGAGCTCCGGGCCGCGATAAACCGGCTGCAAAGGCAGGTCGGCGAAGGGCCGGGCTTGGGTACGGCGGCGGGCGGCGACGCCCCCGAGCCGAAGAACAAGTACGACGAGCTCGCGGCCGCCTATAACGGCTTGCGTGACCGGTACCGGAAATTAGCCGGCGAATTGAACGCCATAAAAACGGAAAACATTGACTTCGCCAAGAAGTACGTCGAGATCGAAGAGCAGAATACTAGCCTGGCCAACCTGTACGTCGCCTCTTACCAGCTCCATTCCACCCTCGACTTCGGCGAAGTTCTGCGTATAGTCGTTGAAATCGTAATCAACCTTATAGGTGCGGAGAAGCTCGGCGTGTTCATCTTCGACGAGGAGACCGAGCGTTTGGAGTGCGTAGCGTACGAAGGCCTTACGAAAGAGGAAAGGCGCCCGATAATAATCGGCGAAGGGCTCCAAGGGAAGGTTGCCGGCCTAAGCGAATCCTACTACATAACGGACGAAGCGAAGCAGCGCCGGGCCGAAAAGGACGGCGAGCCGATAGCCTGCATACCTGCTAAGATACAGGACCGCTTAATCGGCGTAATATCGATATATAGGTTGCTCCGCCAGAAGGACAGTTTCACGTCCATCGATTTCAAATTATTCGACTTATTGGCCGGACACGCCGCGACCGCCCTTTATTCTTCTAAACTGTACGCCCTCTCCGAACGAAAACTCGAGACCTTCCGCTCGTTCTTGGATTTATTGAAGATTACCCGCGGCGGAGCGTAAACGGGTTCCAACGCGCGCAACGTTTAACCCTCGACGGTCGAAGCTATTTAAAAGTGGCTGCGCTATTTATAGTTTTTCACTTTGGGAGAAGTACATAGTAGCGTTAAGGAGGTCGAGATGATATTAAAAAGTTCTTTGGTTTTAGCCGCCGCCGTCGCGGCAGCGGGCGCCGCTTTCGCCGATATATCCATCGTTTCGTCGTGGCCTTCGCCGGCCCAGAAGCCGTACGGCGTTACGTACGACGGCTCGTACATATGGGTATCGTGCAACGAAACCGGCAAAGAGATAATGTTCAAGTGCGACCCCGCTTCCGGCAGCGTCCTATCTTCCTTCAAGGTCAATACCACCGGCTTATTCGGTTGCGCGTACGACGGCTCGTACTTGTGGTACGACGCGCTCGACGCTGCTTTGGAATACTATTTGTATCAGGCTACGGAAACGGGTTCCGTTGTATCGTCTTGGAAGTCGCCGCTCGCGCGGACCGTCGGCGTAGGGTGGGACGGCTCTTACCTGTGGCTGAGCTCTTATCAAAGCGTTTTGGGTTGGGCCACTAAAGCCGGCTCGTTAGTAGGGTCTTTCGGCACCAGTTGGCGCCCTACCGGCGTCGCCTTCGACGGTTACTACCTGTGGACCGCCGAGTACAACCAGCCCACGCTATACCGACTCACCACCACCGGTTCCTTAGTGGCGTCATACTCGTTCCCGGCCGGTGAACCCTGGGGCCTCGGCTTCGACGGCGATTACTTGTGGGTAACGAGCAAGGGCGGTACCGGCGACGTGTACAAGGCCGACTTCGGCGGATATCCCGCGGTTGCGCCGGCGTCTTTCGGCCGGGTTAAAGCGTTGTATCACTAACGGTTCAGAATTATAAGGCCGGCTCGACGAGCCGGCTTTTTTTCGACGGCGCCCGGCGTCTATTTTAGTTGTCGCTTTGCCGGGGCCGATATATCCGTACTTCGCGGCGGGGGCCGTCGGCCACGTACATAGTGCCGTCGGGCGCAACCGCGACGGCCGAAGGGGAGGTCAGCGAAAGCGGGACCTCCTCGAGCAATTCCCCTTTGGGCGAGAATTTCGCGACGAAATTTTCCAACGTGCCGCCGGCATCCGTACGTCGGCCGAGGATGAATAATTCCCCTCGAGGGCCGAACGCGACTTCAGCCGGTGCCGACGCGGCGTCTTCCCCCGTTTTTAAACGAAGCGGGTCGGCTCGGCCGGGCGTAAATAATAAAACTTCGCCCGCGGCCCCGGGCGCGTACGCTACGCCGCCGTCGGGAGCGACGGCGACGTCCAGTATTTTACCCGTGTCGCGGTCTTCTCCCCAAGTCTCCAGGAGTACTCCTTCGGGCGAGAATACTAAAAGGCCCCCGGCTTCGACGTCGGCGACGTACATCTTTCCGTCCATACCCACGGCTACGCCGAAGGGCGCGACGAGGTCGCGCTCGCCTACGGCCTTGACGAAAGTACCGTCGGCGCGGAAGACCGAGACGCGGTGGGTTCCGAATTCCGCGACGTATATTTTACCGCCGGGGCCGACGGCTACGTCGGTCGGGACGAAGAGCTCGCCGGGCCCTTTCCCCAGGCCGCCGATAGCGCCGAGGTATACGCCGTCCGCGTCGAATATCTGAACCGCGCAATTGAGCGACGAGTCGCCGACGTACACCGTTCCGTCCGGGGCGACGGCAATTGCCGCGGGCTCCCACGAATCGTTGGGTAGGTTCAGGCGACCGACGTCGACGTAGCACTCCGCGGGTTCTGGGGGGGCGCACGACAGCGCTAGTAGGAAAGCCGGTATGGTATAATGTAGACGCATATTTGGGATGCGTCGGATATTAAACTTAACCGGGTTGATTGTCAAGTGACGCCGCGCCGCGATGAGCATTAAAAGCCGTTTGTTGGGCAATTTGTACGGTGCCGCGGCTCGCTCGCGGAGCCGGGCCGTAAAGGTAGCCCGGGCCGAGTTGGGTACCGCGGCCGTCGCCCCGGTCGTCTTATTGCCGGTGACGCGGCATATGATGTCGCGTTTGGCTTCTGCGCTCCGGCGGCCTAAGAAACGCGGCGACACTTTTTATGGCTCGGTTGCAGGCCGCGACGTCTCGGTCGTGAATACCGGCGTCGGCGCGCCGTCGGCGGAGGGAAAAGTCTTCGCTTGCTTGGGCGTCGGCGCCAGAGTATTGTTGAGGGTTGATATCTGCGGCGGCCTCGAGCCGGGCATGAAGGTGGGCGACGTCGTCGTCGCCGAGCGCGCGGTCCCGTTCGACAACACCACGCGGCTTACCGCGGGCGACGCCGACGTTTCCGCGTCGCCGCTGCTTTTGGAATTGGCAGGAAAAGTCTTGGCGCGTCGCCCCGGGGACCGGCACCACAACGTCGCCGTAGCTACGGTGGATACGTTCCACCACCAGACGGACGAGATGCACCGGGAATGGCGGCGGCGGGCCGCGGCGGTAGACATGGAGACCAGCGTAATTTACCAACTGGCCCGCGCAGCCGGCGCCCACGCCCTCGCCGTGATGGCGGTAAGCGACGTTCGCGCCGCGGGCCTCGACCCCTTCGGCGACGGCCGCTTCCCGTACGGCGACTTGTACGGGAGTTTCGACGGATTGGCCGACGTCGCGGTCGATATTGTGAGTAACCTGCCGGAGCCCTTACCGCCACTGGAGCAAAAGGAGTAGGGCGTTGGCCTTACCTAGGAGATTAGCTAAGCGGTTGAAATCGCGTATGGGCGCCGCCGCGGTTTTGGACGGTGTCGCGGATCGCTACGTTCACGCCTTCGACGCGACCGCGAACCCGAACTTACCGGACGCGGTCGTCGTACCAGGCACGGTGGAAGATCTAGCTTGGGCTTGCGAGATGCTGTGGGCCGAGGGGGTCCCGACGACGCCGCGCGGCGCGGGAACGGGCTACGCCGGGGGCGCCGTCCCGGCTCGAGGGGGAGCCGTCGTCGTATGCGATAGGTTAAAAGGGGTCGCGGGCGGCGAAGACGGCGTCGTAGCTGTTGAACCGGGGGTGGTGGGCGACGACCTTAACCGTTACTTGAAGAACTACGGTACGTTTTACCCAGTAGACCCGGCCAGCGCCGAAGCGTCGACGCTCGGGGGGCACGTTGCGACGAACGCCGGCGGCCCGCGCGCGCTTAAGTACGGCGTGACGCGCGATTACGTCGCCGCGGTCGAAGTCCTAAGCCCCTCGCGCGGCCGCGAGCTCTACCGCGACGAGCCGGCCGAGCCGGACGTGCTCAGCGTCCTCGTCGGGTCGGAGGGTACTTTGGCGGTGTTCCTTCGTATTTGGCTTCGCGTATTATCGGCGCCGGAGGTTACCGGGGCGGCCGTTGCTACGTTTGACGACGCCGGAACGGCGGCGGCGGTAGCGAGCGACGTATTGCGCGCCGGTGTCCTCCCCGCTAAACTCGAGTTTTTGGACCGGCGCTGCATCGAGTGCGTTAACGCCAAGGAGGCGGGGGTGCTGGACGAGGGCGCGGCCGCGGCGTTGATGTTCGAGTTCGACGGTCCGGGCGCTGCCGTCGCCGACGAGTTGGCGGCGACGGCGGCGATAGCGGGCAAGGCAGCCGTGCGGAAAGTGGAGACCGCTAAGGACGCTTTAGCGGCGGAACGCCTTTGGCG
>JAUWLW010000016.1 GCA_030613505.1 Candidatus Zixiibacteriota bacterium | reverse complement strand
TCCATAGGCTACCTCCGGGCACCTTGTTCAACCCTCATAATATTAGCTAAATACGCCTTCCTTGTCAACTAAAATAAGCTGAGGTAATAGAGAATAAAATCAGGCCGGCCCGGCGGGGGGGGGGCGCGGTCGCTACCCCTCTACCGGTAGCGCGACGACGTACGTTCCCGCCGCCTCGTTGAAATAGGGCTCGAGGTCCGGGTGGGGCGCTTTCGCGTGCGTGGCGATCCCGACCCATTTCCCCGTATCCTTGTCGTACTCGCCCCACCAGTAGCGGCCTTCCAGCGCCGGGATGGTGACCCGGAATTGGACCGGGTGGGGCGCCTCCGCGAGCATCGCGGGCGTTATCCCCGTGGCGAGTTCCTGTCTGCTTCCCGCCACGGCGGCCTTGTGGTCGATTTCCACTTCCACGAATATGACGTCCGAGGCGCCCAGCCGCGCCTCGGCCTTGCTGACGGCGGCGTCGGAGGCCAGCGCCTCTGCCATTTCCTCCCAGCTTTTCATGACGTCCTCTCCGGCCTCCTCGCCTCCGCGGCCCCCCGCGCACGAGGCCAGGGCGAGGGGCAGCGCCAGCGCAAGCAGATATTTTTCCACGGCTTCCTCCGGGGTTGGGTGTTCACCTCAAAATATAATATATATGGGCCGTTTTGTGCAATTAATCCTTGACTTTACGCGGCGTAAGTGTTACATTCCCCCCCTCGCGGCGCGAGCCGCGAGCGCTTGATAATTGCGGAGCTGCGAGTAGTGGACGAACGAACCTTTATCCCGAAGGAAGAAGATATCGAGCGGCGCTGGTACGTCGTCGACGCCGACGGCAAGGTCCTGGGGCGGCTGGCGACGCGCATCGCGCAGATCGTACGCGGCAAGGAGAAGCCGTACTTCACGCCCCATCTCGACACCGGCGACTTCGTCGTCGTGGTGAACGCGGAGAAGATCCGCGTGACGGGCAACAAGCTGCGCGACAAAATTTATTACCGCCACTCGGGCTACGTGGGCCACCTCAAGGAGACGCCCCTTTGGCGGATGCTGGCGCGCAAGCCGGAGTGGGTCATCATGCACGCCGTGCGCGGCATGCTCCCCAAGAACCGGTTGGGCCGCAAGCTTCTCAAGAAGGTCAAGGTCTACCGCGGCCCGAGCCATCCCCACGCCGCCCAGAACCCGCAGCCGCTTGAGGTCTAGGCTGGGTTTGGAGGATTTCGCTTGGAAGTGAAGAAACATTACGCCACCGGCCGACGCAAGACGTCGGTGGCGCGCGTCTGGCTATGGCCGGGCGAGGGCAACGTGGTCGTCAACCGGCAGCCGATGGCGGATTACTTCACGCTGGAGAGCTGGCGGGCCGACATCGCCAAGCCGTTCGAGGTCACGTCCACCGCGGGCAAGTTCGACGTCTTCTCGACGGTGAAGGGCGGCGGCATCACCGGCCAGCGGGGCGCGCTGCGGCACGGCATCGCCCGGGCGCTGCAGCAGGTGGACGGCTCGTACCGTGCGGCGCTCAAGAAGGCGGGCCTGCTCACCCGCGACCCGCGCATGAAGGAGCGCAAGAAGTACGGCCAGCCGGGCGCCCGTAAGCGGTTCCAGTTCTCGAAGCGCTAACGATAACGTCGCAACCGCGGAGGACGCGTTTTAGAGACCCACATAATCCAAGGCTATCGCTCCAAAGGGGCGGCGACAGGCGCGCCCCTTGCCTGAAGCGAAGCGGGTAACGGAGGTTTAGATAGTCATGTTTGAAGTTTCTATGAAGCAACTGTTGGAGGCCGGCGTCCATTTCGGCCACCAAACGCGCCGTTGGAACCCGAAGATGCGTAAGTACATCTTCGCGGAGCGCAACGGCATTTATATTATCGACTTGCAGAAGACGCTGCGCCTCTTGGAGGTGGCGTACGACTTCGCCCGCGATACCTCGCGCGCCGGAGGCCGGGTGCTGTTCGTGGGGACGAAGAAGCAGGCGCAGGCCGCGGTGGAGGAGGAGGCGACGCGCGCCGGCGCCTTCTACGTGACCACCCGCTGGCTGGGCGGCACCCTCACCAACTTCGAGACCATCAAGATGAACATCGACCGCCTCAAGGCGATCGAGGAGATGGAGGAGGACGGCTCGCTGGCCAAGTACAACAAAAAGGAGCGCCTCCAGTTCCAGAAGGAGAAGGACCGCCTCACCAGGTTGTACCGCGGCATACGCGACATGAGGCGTTTGCCGCAGATGGTCTTCCTGGTCGACCCGCGGCGGGAGGCCATAGCGTTGCGGGAGGCCAACCGCCTCGGCATACCGGTGGTGGCGCTGGTAGATACCAACTGCGACCCGGACCCGGTAGACCACATCATCCCCGGCAACGACGACGCCATACGTTCCATACGCGTCACGGCCTCCACCATCGCCACCGGCGTCGTCGACGGCCGCGCCGAGGCCACCGAGGGCGAGGAGGGCGCCAAGGGCGGGGAAGTCATAGCGGAGGAAGCGCCCGGAACCGGCGCGTACGTGAGCCCGGAGAAGTAGACGAGAGGACGTCCTATGGCGATCGATTCGAAAGAAGTAAAGAAACTCCGCGACCGTACCGGCGCCGGTATGATGGACTGCAAGCGGGCCTTGCAGGAGTGCGGCAGCGACCACGAAAAGGCGGTGGAGTACCTCCGCATCAAGGGCCTGGCGGCGGCTAAAAAGAAGGCCGGCCGGGCCACCGGCGAAGGCGTCGTCGTTTCCTACATCCACCCCGGCGACAAGTTGGGGGTGCTGGTGGAGGTCAACTGCGAGACCGACTTCGTGGCCCGCAACGAAGACTTCCGCGCCTTCGTCAAGGATATCGCGATGCACATCGCCGCCGCCGACCCCATAGGCGTAACGTCCGACGACTTACCCGCGGAAATACTGGAGGGGGAGCGAAAGATAGCCGCCGAGCAAGCCCGTGAGCAGGGCAAGCCGGATAACATAATCGAGAAGATCGTCGAGGGCCGCCTAAAGAAGTTCATAACCGAGAATACGCTCCTCGAGCAGCCGTTCGTCAAGGACGCCGACAGGACGGTGCGGGAGTACGTCGAGGAGGCCGTGGCGAAGTTCGGCGAGAACCTCGTTATCGCCAGGTTCTCCCGCTTCAAGTTGGGCGAGTAGGCATAATGGGCGCGGCCCCGAGATATAAGCGAGTTGTATTGAAATTGTCCGGCGCCGCGTTCGCCGGCGAGGGGGACGCGGGCCTCGAGCCCTCGCGGGTGTCCTTCGTCGCGGGCGAGGTGGCCGACGCCCGGGCCGCGGGCGCCCAGGTGGCGGTCGTGGTGGGCGGCGGCAACGTCGTGCGGGGGCGGGAGGCCGCGGCGCTGGGGTGGCCGCAGCTCGCGGTAGACCATATGGGTATGCTCGCCACCGTCGTGAACGCGTTGGCCCTCAAGGAGGGGTTGGCGCAGCTCGGCGTCCCGGCGGCGGTACTGAACGCCTTCGACGTCGGCGAGTGCTGCGAGCGCTACCGACCGGAGCGCGCGCACGAGCTGTTGGAGGAGGGCGCGACGACGATTTTCGCGGGCGGGACCGGCCGGCCGTTCTTCTCGACCGACACCGCCGCGGCGCTGCGCGCCTGCGAGCTGGACGCGGACGCGATGTTGAAGGCCACCGGCGTGGCCGGCATCTACGACCGCGACCCGAAGGAGGGCGGCGAAGCGAAACTGGTCGCGTCCCTCAGCTACGACGACGTGATAGCGCAAAATCTGGCCGTGATGGACGCCGCGGCCGCGGCGCTGTGCCGCGACCACAACATACCGCTCGTCGTTTTCTATTTGTATGACGCCGGCAATATTGGTAAAATAATAAGAGGAGAGAAACTCGGGACCCACGTGGGGTGAGGAACCGTGGTAGCGGACGAGATACTTAAAAAGGCGGAAGGGAAGATGGGGAACTCGGCGGCCGCTACCGGGCGCGAGCTCGGGTCCATCCGGACCGGCCGCGCGTCGGTCGCTTTGCTCGACCGCATCTTCGTCGAGTCGTACGGCCAGCGCATGCCGCTCAAGCATGTGGCCACGGTATCGGTCCCGGATGCCCGTACCATCGTCGTCCAGCCGTGGGACAAGTCCATCATCAAGGACGTGGAGCGGGCGATATACCAGTCCGGCCTCGGCCTTACCCCCACCAACGACGGCAACATAATCCGTATCCACATCCCATCCTTAACCGAGGAGCGCCGCCAGGAGTTGGTTAAGCTCGTGAAGAAGCTGGCCGAGGAGGGGAAGGTCGCCGTCCGGCGGGTGCGCGGCGACGCCAACAAAAACATAAAGGCCGCCCAGAAAGAAGGCGACATATCCGAAGACGACGCGCAGCGTCTTATGGATAAGATACAGGAGTTGACCGATAATTATATCGAGCGGGTTGACGCCCTCTTGGAAGCGAAGGAGAAAGAGATACTGGAGATATAGTTATGGCCTAACTCTTCTCCAACTGAATAGCTTCTTGCGAGGGACCCGCCGTTCAGTTTGGGGTAGGCGCGCGTCCCTTTTTGACTGTGCGCGAACGGAACGGCCCGGGAAGGGAAGCGGAGAAATAGCGAAGACGTCCGCGTATGGAAATAATTAACCCGTTGGAAGAGCTTGACGAGGAGGAGCTCCGCGCCCGCTTGGAGGGCGCCGCGCTGCCCACCCACGTCGCCGTAATTATGGACGGCAACGGCCGTTGGGCGAGGAGCCGCAGCCTGGCTCGCATTCGCGGCCACCAGGCGGGCGTGAAGGCGGTGCGCGAGGCCGTGACCGCTTGCCGCGAGGTGGGCGTCAAGTATCTCACGCTGTACGCGTTCTCCAGCGAGAACTGGGAGAGGCCCACGCTCGAGGTCCGGGCGCTGATGCAGCTGCTCAAGAACTACTTGGTCGGCGAGCGCGACGAGCTGCTCGAGAAGCAGATCCGGCTCGAGGCCATGGGCCGGTTGGACCGTTTGCCCAAAGACGTCCGCGCCGAACTGGACAAGACGATGGCCTTGACGGCGCCCCACGACGAGCTGACGCTCACGCTCGCGCTCTCCTACGGCGGCCGGGCCGAGCTGACCGACGCCGTACGCGCCCTCGTCGCCGCCGGCGAGAGCGACGTCGACGAGGGGACGATTGGCCGGTACCTTTACGCGCCGGACCACCCCGACCCGGACTTGTTGGTGCGGACGAGCGGCGAATTGCGCGTATCCAACTTCCTGCTGTGGGAAATAGCGTACGCCGAGATCTACGTCACCAACGTTCTGTGGCCCGACTTCCGCGCCAGGCACATGTACGCGGCCTTGCTCGATTACGCGAATCGAGAACGCAGGTACGGCAGGGTATCGGCGGCCGAGGGCGGCGGCCGGTAATGTTGGCCATCCGCGTCTTGACGGCGGCGATATGGGTACCGGTGCACCTGGCAATCCTGATCTGGGGTCGGCCTTACCACTTCTTGATTTACTTGGAGGCGATAGCGCTGATCGCCCTTATCGAGACGTTCCAGTTGCTGGAAGCCGCGGGCCGGCGGCCCCATCGCCTCGTCGCGGTCGCGGCCGGCGTCGTATACCTGGCGGCGATGGCGTACCGGCCGGCGATATCGCTCTGGGCCGCGGCGGCGCTGGTGATAGCGGTGCTTTTGGTCCCGGTGTTCCGGCGGAGCACCGCGGGCGCGCTGACCGACGCCGGCGCGACGCTCTTCGCCTTCGCGTACGTGCCGGCGCTGCTCGCGTTTTTGATGCTGGTGCGGGTCCTTCCCGCCGGCGTGGAGCTGTTGTTGATATTCTTTATTACGATATGGGCCGTCGACATAGCGGCGTACGCCGTAGGCCGGACGGTGGGGCGCCGTCGCCTCGCGCCCGACATAAGCCCGGGCAAGACCGTGGCGGGGACCGTGGGCGGCGTCGTCGTGGGCCTGGTAATGCCGCTCGCGCTGGCCAAGCTCTTCTTTACCGGCGCCGGTTTGGGATGGCTCGGCGCGCTGGCGGCGGGCGCGGTGCTCGCCGCGGGCGACCTCGCCGGCGACCTGGCCGAGTCGGTGCTCAAGCGCGACGCCGGCGTCAAGGACAGCGGCCGCGTCTTGGCGGGGCACGGCGGCGTCCTGGACCGCTTCGACTCCGTGCTGTTCTGCGCGCCGCTTTTCTTCGGCGTACTGGTGCTGGTGGGGCGGGCCGGCTAAGACTATATGGTGAAACGGGTGAGCATACTGGGGTCCACCGGTTCCATAGGCCGGAACGCGCTCGACGTCGTCGCCTCGCTGGGCGACGAGGTCGAGGTGGTGGGGCTCGCCGCGCGCCACAACGCGGAGCTTTTGGTCCGCCAGGCACGCGCCTTTCGCGTCGCCGCCGTAGGCGTGAGCGACGAGCGGCAAGCGCGCGTGCTCGAGCCGTTGGCCGCCGAGGGCGTGGAGGTATTCGCGGGCGACGGCGCCGCGGCGAACGTCGCCACGACGCCGACGGCGGACCTGGTGCTGGTCGCGGTCGCGGGTTTCGCCGGCCTGGCGCCCACCCTCGCCGCGCTGAACGCGGGAAAGGACGTGGCGCTCGCCAACAAGGAGTCGCTCGTCGCGGGCGGGAAGCTGGTGCGGGAGGCGCAACGGGCCGCGGGCGCGCGCATCTTCCCCGTGGACAGCGAGCACGCGGCCTTGGCCCAGTGCCTGGAAATGTGCCGCCCCGACGCCGTCCGGCGGCTGATAATTACGGCCTCCGGCGGCCCGTTTCTGGAGAAAAGCCGGGAGGAAGTGGCCGACGCGACGCCTGAGCAGGCCGTGGCGCACCCGGTGTGGGACATGGGCGCCAAGATCTCGGTGGACTCCGCGACGCTGATGAACAAGGGTTTGGAAGTCATCGAAGCGTACTGGCTCTTCGACATGCCGTGGGACCGCATCGACGTCTTGATACATCCCCAGTCGGTGGTCCACTCTCTGGTCGAGATGGCGGACGGCTCGTTCGTGGCGCAGCTCGCCACCGCGGACATGCGCCTTCCCATCCAGTACGCGCTCACGTACCCGGAAAGGCGCGCGGCCCTTTTTCCCACCGCGGCGCTCGAGCTCGCGACCATAGGCCGGCTCGAGTTCGCGCGGCCGGACCCGGCGCAGTTCCCGTGCTTCGGTTTGGCCCTCGCCGCGGGGCGCGCCGGCGGCTTGAAGCCCGCGGTCATGAACGCCGCCGACGAAGTGGCGGTCGAGAAATTCCTGGCCGGCGAAATCCCCTTCGGCGCGCTGCCGGAGGTAATCGAGGCGACGCTGGCCGACGCCCCGGACGGCGACGCCGCCGGCTACGACGACGTCGCCCGGGCGGACCGGTGGGCGCGGCGCCGGGCGGAGGAGGTCGCCGCGGCGGTTGCGAGTCGCGCGTAGGCGGGAGACGACGGTCGATGTTTATAAATAATATTTCGCGCGCGAGGTACCTTTTGGCGGCGGCGGTTTTCGCGGCCGCGGCGTACGGCGGCGTCATCGAAGAGATCGAAGCCGAAATCGCCGCGGACCCGGATAATGCCGACCTGTACGTCGAGCTCGCCATGGAGTACGAGTACGCGAATGATTGGCGGGAAGCCGTGGACGCGTACCTGATGGCGCTTGCGCTCGTCCCTAACGACGCCGACGTCCACTTCCGGTTGGCGGAGGTGTACTTCGCCGTCGACAAGCTCGAGCCGGCGATAGACGAGTACCGTAAGGCCGTCGCCCTCGACGAAAACCTCAATAAGGCCCATTATCAAATGGGGCGCGCGTACTTCGGTATGAAAAAGTATGATGAGGCCGTGGCTTCGCTCGGGAAATACGCGGAGGCTTCTCCCTACGATTTCAACGGCCTGTGGTTTCTGGGGCGCGCGCTGGAGAAGGTGGGGCGAAAAAGGGACGCGCTGGCGTGTTACGAGAAGGTCTTGGACTACAGCACGGGCGCGTACGCCGCCGTGGGCGAAATAGGCGTCTTCGGAACCAGTGACGACCTCGCCTCGTACGTACGCAAACTGAAGAAGGACGTCTACGGAGAGTAGCGATGCCGACGGATAAACCGGTGCGATTGGTGGCTTTGATATACCCGCACGGCGGCGGCTTCATGGCTCGGATCTTCCCGGCCGGAATAGTTTGCTTCAGCGAGAGCATCGCCGGCCTGAAGGAAGAGATCGAGGCCGCGCTTGCGGACTACCGGGCCGACGCTGCGGAGTTCTCGGACGCGATGGAGGACTTCGCCCAGTCGTTGTCGCAGGCGGAGTGGGATTGGGCCGAGGGCTCGTCCACCCTGTTTTTCGTCGAGTTAGACGAGGATTACATCCACTAGGCGGGTACGCGTGACCACGATATTGGCATTCATAGTCGTTCTTGGAATCCTGGTCTTCGTACACGAGGCCGGCCACTTCGCCGTGGCCAAGCTGGCGCGCATCCGCGTTTTACGATTTTCGTTCGGTTTCGGCAAGGTCCTCTTAAGCGTTACGTGGCGCGGCACCGAGTACGCCATATCGCTCTTGCCGCTGGGTGGCTACGTCAAGATGGCGGGCGGCGACGAGCGCGAGCGCGAGGGCGCGCCGGATGAGTTCCTATCCAAACCGCCGTGGGTGCGGATGCTGGTGGCCTTCGCCGGCCCGGCGATGAATTTCGTCCTGGCGATAGTCCTCTTCGCGGTAGTGGCCAAGGCCGGGTATACGCTTTACACCTTCCCGAATCGGGTCGGCGGCGTATTGGAAACGGTAGCCGTCGACGGCGGCCGGGTGCCGGCGCCCGCCAATCTGGCGGGCTTCGAGGAGGGCGACGTCATCGTGGCCGTGAACGGCCGACCCACGATCTATTGGTTCGACCTCCAGCGCGTCGTGAACGCCAACGCCGACCGCAAGCTCGCGTTCGACGTCCGGCGCCGCGGCCGTAAGGTAACGCTCGAGGCCGTGCCGGTGCTGGATGCCGAGACCGGTCGCGGCCTGGTGGGGTTAATGCCGTACCAGACGAACGACGTCTTCGCCGTTGCCGAGGAGACGTACGCGGCCGCGGCGGGCGTGACGAAGGGCGACCGCGTCGCGTCGTTGGACGGACGGCCGGTGGCCACGTTCAACGAACTGCTGTCGCTGACCGTGGGCCTCGCGCCGGGCCGCCACGACGTCGGTTTTGAGACGGCCGCGGGGCCGGTGGCGGTGGCCGTCGAATACGAGGGAGGCGGCGCCGAGGAGTTTGTCGAGAAGCTCGGCGTGGTGTGCGGCCTGCTCGAGGTCCGGAAGTCCGAGAGCTGGCTCGGCGCCGTCCCGGCGGGTTGGGAGCGTACGTGGGAGATAGTGACCGGCACCGCGCGCGGCATGGTGCTGGTGTTCAAAGGCCGCGTCAAAGTTACCAAGGCGCTGGGCGGCCCCATTACGATCGCGCGCTTCGCCGGCGAGACGGCGCGCGCGGGCTTCGTGCCGTACGTGGAGTACATAGGTTTCCTTTCGGTTATGTTGGCGATGATGAACCTCTTGCCGGTGCCGGTTTTGGACGGCGGCCACATCGTAATCGGCGTTTTCGAGACCGCGCGGCGCAAGAACCTTTCGGCTAGGGCCCGGGAGCTAGTCAACGCCGTCGGCTTCGCCTTTCTGGTCGGCATCATCGCTTTGGCGCTCGTCGCCGCCTTCACGAGGGTCTTTGGGAGCTAGGGGGGCGCTATGTTTACGCGAGACGAAACGAAGAAAATTATGGTCGGAGAGGTCGCGGTGGGCGGCGGCGAGCCGGTGCGCGTCGAGTCCATGACCAAGACCGACACCCGGGACGTAGCGGCGACGCTGGCGCAGCTCGAGCGGCTGGCCGCGGCGGGGTGCGAGCTGGCGCGGGCGGCGGTTCCCGACGTCGACGCCGCGGCGGCTTTCGGCGAGTTGGCGCGCCGGTCGCCGGTACCGCTCATGGCGGACATACATTTCGACCGCCGCCTGGCGCTGGCCTGTCTCGACGCCGGCGCCGCGGCCGTCCGCCTCAACCCGGGCAATATAACGCGGCGCGAGCATTGGCTCGAGCTAGGCCGCGAGATGGCGGCCCGCGGCGTGACGGCTCGCGTGGGCGTGAACGCCGGCTCGCTCGAACGCGACGTCGTCGCCCGATACGGCGGCCGCACCGCCGCGGCCATGGCGGCGAGCGCCGTCGAGGGCGTGCGGCGCTTGGAGGACGCGGGCCTGGGAGACGTGATCGTTTCGGCCAAAGCCACGTCGCCGGCGGTTACGCTCCAGGCCAACCGTTTAATAGCGGAGGAGCTCCCGTACCCGCTCCACGTCGGCGTCACCGAGGCCGGCTTGGGCGACGCCGGCGTCGTGCGTTCGGTGGCGGGGCTCGCCCTCATACTGGCCGCGGGACTGGGCGATACCCTCAGGGTATCGCTCACCGACGAGCCGGAGCGCGAGGTGGCCGTCGGCTACGAGGTCTTACGGGCGCTCGAGCTGAGGCGCCGGGGCCCCACGCTCATCTCCTGTCCCGGCTGCGGCCGCGCCCAGGTGGACGTGGCGTCTCTGGCCCGCCGCGTGGCCGAGAGCCTGGACGGCGACGCGCGGGACGTCGTGGTGGCCGTCATGGGTTGCGCCGTGAACGGCCCGGGCGAGGCGAGCGAGGCCGATGGCGGCGGCGCCGGCGGCAAGGGCCGCGGCGTCGTATACCGCAAGGGCGAGATCGTGCGCTCGGCGGACGAGGACGAACTCGTGGCCGCGCTGCTCGAAGAATTGGATAGTTTGGAGTTGTAGGTTTATGTTGCTGGAAGACGTGCGGGAGAAGGTCGTCGAACTCGCTGCTGCGGTGGCCCGGGCGCGGGGCGTCGACGTGTGGGACGTCTCGCTTAATCGCGGTCCCAAAGGCTGGGTGGTGAAGGTCATCCTCGACCGGGTCGAAGGTTTCGTGGGCGTGGACGATTGCGCCGACGTAAACGTTCGGTTGCGTGCCCGGCTCGAGCTAGAGAACGCGCTGGTCGGGGTGTTCGACCTCGAGGTATCGTCGCCCGGGTTGGACCGACGGTTGCGGGGCTGGCGTGATTTCGAACGCTTCCGCGGCATGCTGGTTCGTTTGAAGGTAAAACGCGGCACGCGGCCCGAAGTGGTCGTGGGACGCATCGTGAGGATTGACGCCGACGGTCTCGAGCTCGATAGCGACGAGGGCCGCCGGACTTTCGAATTCGGCTCGGTGGCCGAAGCCAGGCTCGAGCCGGAGCTGCCGGGCTTTGAGAAGCGCGAGCCCACCCGTAAGAAGGGCCGTGACCGAGCGCGGCCGCGGCGCTAGGAGAGAGATTGCCCATGGCGGACGAGATCCAATTAAAAGAGATGGTGGACCAGCTGGCGCGCGCTAAGGACATCGAACGCGAAATCGTTATCGAGGCGTTGGAGGCGGCGCTGAACTCGGCGTCGCGGCGCAGCCACCTCAACATTCCGGAGATGGACATACACCTCCTGGAGGAGGACGACGACATAATCATCGTGTCGCGCCGTACCGTCGTCGACGAGGTGACCAAGCCGGGGATGGAGATAAACCTGGCGGAGGCGCGGGCGATGGACCCGGAGGCCGAGCTGGACGACGAGTTGGACGTCGAGATCTCGCCCTCCATTTTCGGCCGCAACGCCGCCCAGATAGCCAAGCAGGTCGTGATCCAAAGGCTGCGCGAGGCCGAGCGGACCGTCATCCTCGCCGAGTACCAGAAGCGCGTTGGCGAGGTAGTGAGCGGCGTCGTCAAGCGCGAATCCAAGGGAACCGTCGTCATAGACCTCGGCCGGACCGAGGCCGTTATGCCGTACCGCGAAAGACTCCCCGGCGAGGAGTACCGCGTGGGCGATCGCGTTCGGGCGTACCTCATCGAGGTCCGCGAAACCACCAAGGGCGCCCAGATCGTCGTCTCGCGTGCCAACCCCGACTTCTTGGGGAAATTGTTCGAGCTCGAGGTGCCCGAGGTCTACGAGGGACTGGTCAAGATACATGCCGTCGCTCGCGAGCCCGGCTCGCGCTCCAAAATAGCGGTCTCGAGCCGCGATAAGAACGTTGACCCGGTGGGCACTTGCGTCGGCATGCGCGGTTATCGCGTGCAAGCCGTCGTACGCGAGCTCTCGGGCGAGAAAGTCGACATCGTGCGGTTCGCGGCGACGGTGGAGGAGTTCACCCGCAACGCGCTGGCGCCGGCGCAGATTACCGGCCTCGAAGTTGACGAAGATGCCCATCACGTCGTCGTCGTGGTACCGGAGAGTCAGCTCTCGCTGGCCATAGGCCGCGGCGGTCAGAACGTCCGGTTGGCCGCGAAGTTGATCGGTTGGCACGTAGACATTATAAGCGAGCGCGAGCGCGAGGAACTGACGGCGCGCGAAGAGGCCGAGGCCGCGGCCTCGTACGATTTCCTCACTACACTTCCCGGCGTGGGCGAGAAAACCGCCCTCGCGTTGTACGAACAAGGCTTCGGCTCCGCCGACGAAATACTGGCCGCGACGCCCAAGGAGCTCGCTACCGCGCCGGGTATCGGGCCTAAAACCGCCGTCGAGTTACAACAGAAGGTTACGGCGCGCCTGGCGGAGTTGGCCGAACAGGGCCTCGAGCCTCCCAAGCCGGACGACTACCTCGAACCCGAATTCGTCGAAGCGGCTGCCGAGGAGGAGGCCGGCGAGGAGGAACCCGCCGCCGAAGGGGAAGCGCCCGCCGAGGATGAAGTGACCGAGGTCGCCGAGGAACCGGCAGCGGAAGCCGAGGAGGCGCCCCCGCCCGAGGAGGCCGCCGCGGCTCCCGCCGAAGCGGTCGAAGGGGAGGAAGCTCCGGCCGAGGAATTAGGCGAAACTCCCGAGGCCGCGCCGCCCGAAGAAGAGCCGTCGGAAGAGGACGAAGAGGTCGCGGCCGGTGGCGCGCCGGCCGACGAGACGCAATCGGAGGAGGAAGGGGAAGCTCCCAAGCAGGACTGATTTACGGCTGCGCGGGATTTGGGTCACCGAGGCAAACTAAGTGAGGTGTTAAGCTTTGGCCGGCAAAAGAAGGGTCCACGAAGTAGCCAAGTCGTTGGGCCGAAACAGTAAAGAGCTTATAGAGGTGCTGCGGCGGATCGGCGTCGACGCCAAGGCCGCCAACAGCGTCGTCACGCCCGAGGACGAGGCGAAACTGCGCGCGCACTTATTCGGCATAAAAGACAGCGAGGCCAAGGAGCAGCCGGTCGTCGTTCCCGAAATGGCGAAGCCGGCGGCTGCCAAGGTCCGCCTTCGTAAAAAGGCGCCGCGAGAGCAGAAGGAAGAACCGGCGCCGGTGGAGGCGCCCGCGGCGGAGGGGGCGTCGGCGGCCGTAGCGGCCGAAAAGGCGGAAACCTCCGAGAAGGCGCCGAAGGAGGCCAAAGCCGAACCCGCGGAGGCAGTCGTGGAACCGCCGGCCGAGGAAGCTGCAGAGGGGAAACCGGCGGCCGCGGAGGGTGAGGCCGGCGTCGACGAAAAAGCGAAGGCCGGCAAGGTTAAGAAGGCTCCCCGTCCGGAGAAGGCCGACGCCCGGGTCGTTGCCCAGGAGGAGATCCTGGATGACCGCGGCGCTACGGTGGCGCCGGACGCGTTGCGGCGGCTCACGAAACCGGAACGGGTGGCGCGCCCCCGCGGGCACCGGGCCGGCCGAGGCCGCGGCGAGAAGGGCGCCCGGGGGAAGAGGGGCGTACCGGAACGGTCGCATGCGTACGGCCGTAAGGCCGCCCGGAGTGCGGCCACCGCGGAGCCCAAGGTCGCCCCCAAGAAGAAGGTGCGCCTGCGGGGCGAGCAGACGTTGGGCGAGCTCGCGTTCGCGCTCGACGCCGCCACCGAAAAAGTCGAGGCGTTCTTCCGCGGCAAGGGGCGTTCCGACCTCACGCCGTTGACCATCCTGACTGTTGACGAGCAGGCCGAGGCCGCCCGAGAGATGGAGTTCGACGTTGACGTCCAGGCCGTGGAGCCGAAGTTCGAGCCCCGCCGGACCGTCGTGGCCGTCCTGGGCCACGTCGACCACGGCAAGACGACGCTCCTCGACGCCATCCGGAAGACCAACGTCGTGGCCACCGAATCGGGCGGTATCACTCAACACGTCGGAGCCTCCGTCGCGGATAGCCGGTTCGGCGACGTCGTCTTCATAGACACGCCGGGCCACGAGGTATTTACCCAGATGCGGGCCCGCGGCGCCCACGTCACGGACGTCGTCGTCCTGGTGGTTGCGGCCGACGACGGCGTCATGCCCCAGACGCTGGAGTCCGTGAGCCACGCCAAAGCCGCCCACGTCCCGATCGTCGTCGCCATTACCAAGATGGATAAGGCGGAGGCGGACGCGCTTCGCGTCAAGCGGGGTCTGGCCGAGCACGGCGTTACCACCGAAGACTGGGGAGGCGAAGTGCTCTCGGCCGAGATCTCCGCGCTTCGGGGTGAAGGCCTTGAAAAATTATTGGAGGCCATTTCGCTGCAATCGGAGATCATGGAGCTCAAGGCCGACGTCAACGCCCGGACGGGAGGCGTAGTCATCGAATCGACGCTCGACCGGGGCCGCGGCGTAGTTGTCACCGTCCTGGTACAGCAAGGCGTCCTCAAGGTGGGCGACGCGTTCGTAGCGGGCCGGCGGGCGGGCCGCGTGCGGGCTATGTTCGACGACGCCGGCAAGAAAGTCAAGGAGGCCGGTCCTTCCACGCCGGTTTTGGTGCTCGGCGCGGAGGGCCTTCCGGACGCGGGGGATATCCTGGTCGGCATGCCGGACGACAAGACGGCGCGCAGCCTGGCCGCGCTTTTGGCGGTAGAGGGCGAGGCCGAAAAGGCGCCCGAGCCGGCGTTCTCTCTCGACGAGTGGTATCGCCAACTCGAGGAAGGCGGGAAGTCGGAGCTGAACCTGGTCGTCAAGGCGGACGTGGCCGGTTCGGCGGAGGCGCTGGTGGAACACCTGGGCCAATTGGGGAACGAGGAAGTGAGCCCCAAGATCCTCCACACCGGCGTGGGGTCCGTAACCGAGAGCGACGTGCTGCTCGCGGGCGCTTCGCAAGCGGTGTTGGTAGCGTATCGCGTCGGCGTGGAGTCGAACGCGAGGAAGCTGGCCCAACGCGAGGGCGTTGAGATCCGCTATTACGACGTCATCTACGAGACCATCGAGGACGTGCGGGCGGCGCTGGAGGGCTTGCTCGAACCCGAAATTGTTATCGAGGTCGTGGGTACGGCGGAGGTGCGCCAGGTGTTCGACGTCTCGAGCTCGACCCGCGTCGCCGGCAGCATGGTGACCGGAGGCCGCGTCCTCCGCGGCGCGCACGCACGCGTATTGCGCGAGGGCGAGGTCGTCCACGAGGGGACCATCTCGTCGTTGCGTCGTTTCCGCGACGACGTCAAGGAAGTTCAGCAAGGGTTGGAGTGCGGCATCGTGGTGAGCGGTTCCCCGGAGGTGGCCGAGGGCGACGTCGTCGAGGTGCTGGGAGAGCGCAAAGTGGCGCGTCGCTTCGAAAGTAAATGAGCGAGCCCAAGCGGCTTTATTTGGCGTTGTTGACCGTTACCGTCCGTTTGGAGGGCGCGCGCAGCCTGAAGGATAAGCGGATGGTCGTCCGGAGTCTGAAGGACGTGATGCGCTCGCGCTTCGGCGCCGCGGTGGCCGAGGTCGACGGCCTGGACGATAAAACGCGGGCCGTCGTCGCGCTGGCCGGCCTGGCGACGGCGCGGCGCCGCGCGGATGCGCTACTCGCCAGTTTCGAGAATCACCTCGAACGCCGGTTCGGCGACCTCGACCTGACGCTCGAGGGGCAAGTGGTAGAGCTCTAGGCGGGGTCCCGAGGGGCCTCGGGGCGGTGATTTCGGTGAAAGAAGGATTTCGCATAGCTCGGGTGGAGCGGTTGATCAAGAAGGAGGTCGCCGACGTCCTGGCCTCCGAGGTCGTGGAGCCCGCGGCTCGAGGCGTGACCGTGCTTTGGGCCAGGGTGTCGCGAGACCTACAGTTCGCCGACGTCTACGTCAGCGTTTTCGGCGACGAGGAGCACGTGGCGCGGGGCCTGGCGGCGCTGGCGCGGTGTCGCCCGTTTGTGCAGAAGCAGGTCGGCGCCCGCGTCCGGCTGCGGCGCACCCCCCACATCCGCTTCCGACTCGATAAAGAGTATCGGGCGGCGGCGCGCGTCTTCGATATCCTCAAGGAATTGGAAGCCGATGAATTTCCCGGCGGCGGCGAAGATAGCGGCGGCGGTTAAGGCCGCGCCGCGGCTCGTGCTCGCCACCCACGCCGAGCCCGACGGCGACGCGGTGGCAAGCGTATTGGCGTTTGTCCACGGCCTACGTTCGCTGGGGCGCGCCGCGGCCCTGTGGCCCTTGGATGCCGCCCCCCGACGCTACTCCTTTCTCCCCGGATTCGACGAGCTGACCGCGGCGGAACCGCCGGCCTGGCGCGACGGCGACGTAGTCGTCGCGCTCGACAGCGCCGACGTAACCCGCCTGCCGGAGCCGGTGGCGGCGTTCGGCCGCGACGGCGGCGTCGTTATCAATATAGACCATCACGCGTCCAACCCCGGCTTCGGCGCGGTGAACTGGGTCGAACCCGCGGCCCCCGCGGCCGCGGCGCAGGTGTGGGCCGTATTGCGGGAGCTGAAGGTGGAGCTGCCCGACGCCGCGGCGCTGTGTCTGTACGTCGGCCTGGTCACCGACACCGGCAACTTCACCTACTCCAACACCAACGCCTGGGCGTTCGAAATGGCGGCGGACCTCGTGGCCCGCGGCGTATTACCCGTTGACGTCGAGCGCGAGCTTCACCGGCGGTACCCCGCGGCCTATATGAACGTCCTGGGCGCGGCGCTGGCCGGGATGACGCGCCGGGGGGGCATAGTGTACACTGCGATAACGCGGGACGCGCTGGCCCGCGCGGGCGCGACGGCCGAGAACACGGAGGGGATAGTCGACTATACCCGTCGCGTCGACGGCGGCCGGGTGGGCATCCTCTTTCGCGAGGAGGAGGGCGGCGTGAAGATATCGTTCCGAGCCGCGGAGGATATAGACGTCAGCGGCCTCGCCCTCGCCCGGGGCGGCGGCGGCCACGCCGCCGCGGCCGGCTGCTTCGTCGAAGGTTCGCTGGCGGACGTTCAGGAGGCCGTACTGGCCGAGGTGGAGGATTGGCTGCGCCGACGATAGGGGGCCTGGTAAACGTGAACAAGGGCCGAGGGCCGACGTCCCACGACGTCGTCGACATGGCGCGGCGGGCGCTCGGCACCAGGCGCGTGGGCCACGCCGGTACGCTTGACCCGGCGGCGCACGGCGTCCTCCTAATCCTCTTTGGCCGCGTTACCCGGCTCGCGCGCTTCTTCGGCGATTATAGAAAGCAATACCGCGCCGTCGTAAAGCTGGGGGCGGAGACGTCGACCGGCGACGACGAGGGCGAAATCCTTTATACGCGGGAAGTTCCCGCCGGCGCGTACGACGGCCTGGCCGCGGTGGCGCGCTCGCTCGAGGGTGAGATCGCGCAGGAGGTGCCGACCTTCTCCGCCGTCAAGCGCGGCGGCGAGCCGCTCTATAAGAAGGCGCGCCGCGGCGAGGCCGTGGCCGCGCCCACGCGAACGGTTACCGTGTACCGCCTCGAAATCGAGAGCGTAGAGCCGCCGACTTTCACCGCCTTCGTCGAGTGCGGCGGCGGCACCTACGTCCGCGCGCTCGCCCGCGACGTAGGCCGCAAGCTGGGCGTGGGCGGTTACCTCGTCGATCTGACGCGTCTCGCCGTGGGGCCTTTCGCCGTCGCGGACGCGCTTCCCCAGGACCGCCTCGCGAATGCGGGTATTGACGAAGTCCTGGCGGCGCCGCACTTCACGCCCGCGGCGGAGCTGTTGCCGGAGCTGGCGCTGGCGCGGCTTTCCGCTGCCCAGGTGGAAGACGTTGCACACGGCCGCTTCGTACCGGCGCCGGGGGGCGTGAGCGTGGGTGACGCTGTTCGCCTGCTGGACTCCAACGGCGAGCTCGTCGGCGTCGGCGTCGCCGCGGAGGGCGGCCGCGTCAAGCCGGATGCGGTCTTCGTAAAGCCCGGCGAACTCAGGAACGGTTAAATGGGTGCAAAGCGACTCGTAGATCTGCATATGCACAGCTCGTACTCCAGCGACGGCCAATACCCGCCGCCGGAGCTCGTCCGGCTGGCCGAGGAGAAGGGATTGGCCGCGGTGGCGCTGACGGACCACGACGACGTCGCCGGCCTGCCGGCGTTCATGGCCGCCGGCGCCGCGAGCGAGGTCGAGACCATACCGGGCGTCGAGCTGACCTGCGACCTGGGCCAACGCTGGGTCCACACCCTCGGCTATTTCATCGATTGGGAGGCGGACGCCATGACGCGGGCCATAGCCGCTTTAACGGCCGCCAGGCGGCGGCAAGCCGCGGGGCGACTGGCGAATTTACGAAAGCTGGGCATCGTCGTCGACGACGGAAAGCTGGCGCGGGAAGCGCGGGGCCAGCCGCCGGTGGGGCCCGTCATAGGTCGCGTGGTGCTAAACGACCCCGCCAACGACGGCCACCCGTTGCTCGAGCCGCTGCGCCGGCCCCCCAAGGCCGCGGCGCCGTACTTCCACTTCGACCGCGACCTGCTGTCCCACGGCAAGCCGGCCTATTTCCCGGTGAAACGATTGTCGCCGGCCGAGGCGGTCGAGGTGGTCCGGGCGTCGGGCGGCGCCGCCGTCTTCGCGCACCCGGGCGACAAGTTCCGCCTGCCGGAGGACGAACCGGTATTCGCGGAATTGGCTGCGGCCGGGCTGGCTGGTATCGAGGCCTATTGTTCGTATCACGACGACGAGCAGGGTCGGGCCTTCGCCGAGCTGGCGCGTCGCCTGGGCCTCGTCGCCACCGCCGGCTCGGACTTCCACGGCCCGCGGGTCAAACCCCACGTCAAGATGGGTGACATAACCCATAACGGTTACGCCCTCGTCGACGAGCTCCGAAGCCGCCGCCCGGCGGAGGCGATTCGATGAGGCGCGTTGCGGTAGCGCTTTTAGTGCTGGCCGCGGCGGCCGGCGCGGCGAACGGCCCCTTGGTAGCCGTGGCCGCGGACCCGTCGGCCTTTCTGTTGGGCCCGGAGGTCGACGTGTATTATCTGGGCCGCGTGGGCCGGGTGCACCTGTTCTGCGGCGCGGCGGCCGGCGCCTTGGGCGACGCGGTGCTGCCGCTCGCCGGGGGCCGCTTCTACTACCGCGTCGAGGGCGTCCCGGCGGAGGCGCTCGCGCCGTTCGGCGAGGTACTACTCGAGGACGCCGGCGAAATCCTATTGAGCCGGCAATACGGCTTCGTATACGATAAGGCGATGAAGTCGCTTCGGGCGCCGTGGCGACTCCTCGTTCCGACGCACGTGGCCGAGCCCGCGACCCGGCCGCCGGCGCCGCCGCTCCCCGCGGCCGACGGCCGCATTCAATACCTGCTGAGCCGCATTAGAACCGAAGACGTCGAAGAGGACCTCGCCGCGTTGACGGCGTTACCCACGCGGTATTCCTTTTCGCCCTATCTCGACAAGGCCGCGGCCCTGCTCCACGACAGCTTCTCCTCCTACGGCTTGGCGCCGCGCTACGACGTCTTCATTACGGCGCACGACTTCGACTCCTGCTTCTTCCTCCCCGGCACGGAGCGGGGGTGGCTGGTGGGCGCTTCGGGGCTCATCTTACGTACCGACGATGGCGGCTCGAGCTGGCTTATGCAGAAGGGCGGGACCGAGGAGGAACTGGTGGACGTCTTCTTCGTCGACCGAACCTACGGCTGGATAGTGGGCGCGAACGGGACCGTCCTCAAGACCTCGGACGGCGGCTCGAGCTGGCGCCGCATGCACAAGCCGACCGACCGTCACCTCACCGGCGTCCACTTCGTGAGCCGGCTCGAGGGATGGGCGTGCGGAACGGGGGGCGTCATACTGCATACCGACGACGGCGCCTCGAGCTGGGAGTCCCAGCCGAGCGGCATCACCGACGCCCTCTTCGAGATCCAGTTCCTCGACGACCGTTATGGTTACGCCGTGGGGTGGCACGGCGAGGTCCGGCGGACCGACGACGGGGGCGCGACGTGGGTGCGGCGGCGGACCCCCTTCTCGGACCCGCAGTCGCCGGCGGAGGTCGTCGAGCTGACGGGCCTGAGCTTCATATCGCGGGACGAGGGGTGGGTGGTCGGCAACCACTACGACGTCATAATGCACACCGACGACGGCGGCTCGAGCTGGGAAGTGCAGCGGTACGACGTCGAGAAGGGCGGATACCTGGGCGCGGTCCATTTCTTCGACGGCAAGACGGGCGTGGCGGTGGGCGGCGGTAACAAGGGCGCCGTACTTCGGACGACGGACGGCGGCTCGAGCTGGCGCAAGGCCGGCATACCCGCCGACTTCCCGTTGACGGCCGTATCCTTCGGTTCCGCGGCCGAGGGCTGGGCCTGCGGCTACGGCTCCTGCGTCAATTATACCGCGGACGGGGGCGCGAGCTGGGTTAGCCTGCGGGACAACTTGCCGGAGGAGCTGGGCTGGAAGAACGTGGTGTGCGACGTCCCGGGTCGCCGGGAGCCGGCCGAGCAATACCTCGTCGTCGCCCATTACGACAGCATCTCGGACGAGCCGTGGCGTCTCGCCCCCGGTGCGGACGACAACGGCTCGGGGGTGGTGGCGGCGCTCGCGGTGGCGCGCGCGTTGGCGACCTCCCGCCTCGAGCGCACGGTTCGGATAATACTCTTCGCCGGCGAGGAGCAGGGCCTGGTGGGCAGCCGCGACTACGCCCGGCGCGCCAAGGCCCGCGGCGACGACATCCGCGCGGTGTGGAACATGGACATGGTGGGCTACGTCGGCGACGGCCCCCGCGACGCGAAGTTGTACTATAAGGACGACTCGAGGTGGATGTACCAGGCCGGGGCGCGCGCGAGCCGACTGTACGTGCCGGAGCTGACGCTCGCCGGCGAGTACAACCCCTTCAGGGCCAACAGCGACCACTACTCCTTCTGGCAGCAGGGCTTCGCCGCGACGTACCTCCACGAGGACCCGAGCGGCGGCGGGTATCCCCACTACCACAAGACTACCGACACGATGGACCACCTGGACCTGCCGTTCGTCGCGGCGAACGCGCGGCTTGCCGCCGCGACCGTAGCGGGATGGGCGGGTTTGATGGACGAGGGGCCGGCGCTGTCGCTGGATGCGGTCCGCGTTTACCCCAACCCGTACAAGCCGTCCTTATCGGCGGCCCCCCGGGGCGTGACGTTCGACAACGTGCCGTCCGAGGCCGCGATAAACGTTTATAACCTAGCCGGTGAACGCGTGGCCGAAGGAAGGCCCGACTCGAGCGGCGCGTGGGCGTGGGGCGCCGACGTTGCGTCGGGGGTTTACCTGTACGTTTTGGAAAGCGACGGAGAAAAACGCGCGGGGAAGGTTGCGGTTGTCAAATAAGGACCGAAGGGACGCCATAGCGGTCTTCGACGTCGGCACCAATACGGTGTTGTACTTGCTGATGACGCGGGGCGCGGACGGCGAATTCGTCGTCGAAGACGAGGGGTTCGCGCCCACCCGGCTGGGCCGGGGCTTGGCCTCGGGGGAGCCGTCGGCGACCGCCGTAGAGCGAACGGTGCGCGCGCTGGCGTCGTTCGTGCAGCGGGCCGAGGGGGCGGGCCTTTCCGAGCTCCGGGTGGTCGGCACCGAGGTGCTTCGCCGGGGGCGGTGGAGCGACGAGTTCGCGGAGGCCCTCTGGAAGCGCCTCGGCTTGCGGGTCGACGTGCTCACGCCGAAGGAGGAGGGGGAGTTGACGTTATTGGCGGCGCGGCGGAGCCTGGCGCTGGGCGAGGGGCCGGCGACGGCGGTGGACGTGGGGGGCGGCAGCGCCCAGCTCGCGCGCGAGGGCGACGGCGGGCCCGCGGCGGTGGCGAGTTACGCCGTCGGCTGCGTTCTGGTAACGGAGAGGTTCTTCGGCGCGGCGCGCACGCCGGCGGCGTGGGACGCGGCGCGGAACTTCGTTCGGGGGACGCTGGTCGACATCCCGGCCGCGGCGGGCGACGTCGTCATAACCGGCGGGACGGCCGCGACGACGGCGACGCTCAAGTTGGCGCTCCCGGCATACGACGCGGCGCGAGTACACGGCTACGTCCTGTCGACTGCTACGATCGCAGCCGTCGGCAAGGGCGTCTTCTTCATGACGTTGTCGAAAAGGCGACGGTTAATCGGCATGCCGGCGGGTCGGGCGGACGTCTTCCCGGCGGGAGCGCTGGCGCTGGCGGAATTCCTGGACAAGCTCGGTGCCGACAGTGCCGTCGTCTCCTCGCAGGGGGTACGCTACGGCGTCGCGTATCGCTATTTCGAAGAAGAGAATAACCAGGGTTTGTCGTCGGCGGCCTAAGCGCCGGGCGGCGGGAGCGTACTTAAGTTATTCGGGTTTAAGCGGGGCCGCGGCTTTTCGGCCGCGGAATTTTTCTCTCAATACGTAGCAGGCGAATCGCGAGTCGACGAAGAGGTACCGCCGCCAGAGTCGGCGGGGTTCCTGCGACAGTCGAAAGAACCACTCCAAGCCGGCGCGCTGTATCCAACGGGGCGCGCGTTTTACGGTCCCGGCGGCGAAGTCGAAGGCCGCGCCCACGCCGATGCCCACCGGGACGCCCAGCCGGTCGCGCACGGCGGCGAGCCACAGCTCCTGCTTGGGCGCGCCGAAAGCGACGAAGAGTACGTCCGGCTTCGCCTCGCGGATGCGCGCCAGCGTACCCTCGTCGTGCGCCAGTTCATCCCACGGCATCACCGGCGGCGAGTACGTCCCGACGACGTTGAGGCCGGGGTGGCGTTCCGCGAGGACGCGGGCAGCCTGCGCCGCCACCCCCGGCGCCGCCCCCAGGTAAAAGAAGCGATGTCCCGCGGTCGCCGCGCGTTTCGCCAGCGCTCCGAACAAGTCCGCGCCGGCGACGCGCTCCTTCACCGGCGTTCCCAAAAAGGTCAAGGCCCACTTCAGCGGCACGCTGTCGCAGGTCACGAGGTCCGCCCGGCGGTACGCCTCCCGGAACGGGGCGTCCTTACGCAGAAGCATCAAATGGTCGACGTTGGCCGTGACGATCACGCGGGGCGAACCGTCAGCGACGAAGGCGTCGACGATGTCCAACGTCTCGGCCACGGAGACGTTGTGGATCGCCGTATCCATGATGGGGAAGCGCTCGAGCTCCAACGCGACTGTCACGGTTTTACTATCTCTCCAGCCTCTCGGCCAGGTCCGCGACGACGACGCGGAAAAAGCGGTACGTGTCCGCCAGCACGTTTATCTTGCTCTTCTCGTCGCCGTAGATGGTGGGCACGGGGACGTGGCCTATCCTGGCGCCCGCGCGCGCGGCCTTGAGCAGCATCTCCGACTCGAGGTCGAACCCGCGGCGGACGAGAGGGAGCCTCTCCAGCGCGGCCAGTCGGAGCGCTCGGTAGCCGGTCTGGCTGTCCCGCACCAGCCGGCCCGCCAGCACCGATATTACTACGGAGGTGAAGGTGTTGGAGAATATTCGCTGCGGCGGCATGCCGCGCACGTCTTTCATTCGCGTTCCGATGACGATGTCGGCGCCCCGCGCGAGCGTCGCCAGCATTGCCGGGATAGCCGCGGCGTCGTGTTGGCCGTCGGCGTCGAGCGTTACGGCGGCGTCGAAGCCGCGCCGCCGCGCCTCCTGCAGGCCCGCGAGCAGCGCCGCGCCCTTACCCCGATTGGGCTCGAGCCGCAAGACCGACGCACCGGCTCGTGTCGCCTCCGCGCCCGTCCCGTCGGGCGCGCCGTCATCGACGACGAGCACGTCCGCCAGGTACTCCCTCGCCGCGGCAACGACTTTTCCCACTCGGCCTTCCTCGCGGTACGCCGGGATTACCGCGATGGCCTTCACCCCTCTGATTTCACAAGTATAATATAACAACCGGATAGAGGGATATCAAGACAATGAGCGCCGCCGCGCCCCGGCCAAGCCGTCGCGACGCCCCCGGTCGCCGGCGGGCCGCGCCTGCGAGCGTTATCGTAATAATAACGGCTAACGCTAACATAAGCAGGCTGAGGGGCGCGAAGGGCATGTTGCCGTTAATGAACAGCGTCGCCAGGACCGCCGCCGCCCCCAACGCCCCCGTCCAACGGCGCAGCGCTTTTTTCCCTTCCGACCGCCACAGCTCGCCGACGGCGGCGCCCGCCAGGACCGCCGCGGGCAGCGCCGCTATAAGCCACCGCGTAGGCTCGAGCGCCATCGGCGCGTAGCCGCCGAGCGACGTCGGCATAAAGTCGAACGCCGCCAGCGTGAAGACGAGCAGGCCGGCGTAGAAGAACGCGTCGCGCGACCGTTCCCTAATAAAATAAATCCCCGCAGCGAGAGCGACGACGACGGCGAAGCCGAAGCCGAGCGGGTCCCAGAAGAGCATGGCCGCGGCGGCCGCGACGAGCCTTTTTATCAACAACGCCGCCTCGGCGTAAAATTGCGTCGGCGTCGCCAGCGTCCCTCGCAGGTGGGCGAGGGGCTCCCCCGTGCGGAAGTACTCCAGGGCCGCGGCCGCGGCGACTACCGGCGCGAAGCCCCCCAGCCAGGCGAACGCTCGCGCGGCGGCGCCGTTTCTACGGAGGGCGTTGTATATGGAATATAACAAGTAGAACGCGACGAGCGCCAGCGCGCTGACGCTCAAGGCCGCGGCGACGCCCACGAGCGCTCCCGCCCAGAGCAGGTCCGAGACGCGGCCGCTGCGACCCTCGCCTTCGGCGAAGAGGTACAGCGAGAAAGCCGCGGCCCCCGCGGCGTACGTTACCGACGGATGGAATACCGCGGCGACGATGGAGGCGGGCAGTACGGCCCACACGAAGGCCGCGGCCGCGCCGGCGAGCGGCCCGCCCAACCGGAGGCCGAGCGCCGCCAGCGCGAACGCCGTGACGGCGCTGGAGGCGACCGGAGCCCACGGGACCGGTACTCCCAGGTGCCAGGCGTACGCCAACCGGAGCGCCAGCGCCAGGACGGCGACGGCCCAGGCGGCGGCTACGAAAATAGACGTGGGGCGGTTGTCGGGGGGATTTTCGATGGCTTCAGGGGGCGGTTAATCTTGGGCGCCGGCGCCGCAGCATTTTTTATATTTCTTGCCGGAGCCGCACGGGCACGGGTCGTTGCGGCCTATCTTCGGGCCCTTGCGTATTATCGTTCGCGGCTGGGGCCCCTCGGGCGCGTTGGCGTAGGCCTCGCGCGGTTGGCGCGCACGGGCCGCCAGTGCCTCCATTTCCGGGTGGAGGGTGCGGACCTCCGCCGGCTGCGGCGTCGGCCTGTCGCCGCCTATGTGCACCCGGAAGATCTTGGAGACCGTCTCCTCGTCCACGCGCGCCAGCAGCCCCTCGAACATCTCGTACGCCTCGCGCTTATACTCCACCAGCGGGTCGAGCTGGGCGTACGAGCGGAGCGTGATGCCCTCGCGCAGCTCGTCCATCTCGGTGAGGTGGTACTGCCAGTTCTCGTCGAGGGTGGTGAGCATGACGAAGCGCTCGAGTTGGCGCAGCAGCTCCGCGCCGTACGCCTCCTCGCGGCGGTCGTACGCCTCGGCCACGGCCTCCATGACGTAATCGACTATGGCTTCCGGCTCGCCCGACTCCGCCAGTTTATCGACGGGGATTTCGGCCGGGAAGCGCGCCCGCACCCATGACGCGATCGTGCCGTAGTCCCAGTTATCGGCCGTCAGGTCCGCGGGCGCGGTCTCGGCGACTACGTCCTCGAGCTGGTAGCGGATGAGCTCGAATATGTCGTCGCGCAGGTCGTCGTTGTGTAGGATCTGGTTGCGGAGCTGGTACACGATCTGGCGCTGGCGGTTCATGACGTTGTCGTACTCCAGGACGCGCTTGCGAATGGAGAAGTTCTGCTCCTCGACGCGCTTCTGCGCGCGTTCGATGTTCTTGGTGATCATCGCGTGCTCGATGGGCTCGCCTTCCTCCAGGCCCAGCCGCGTCAGGATGCCGGCGATGCGGTCCGAGCCGAAGAGGCGCATGAGGTCGTCTTCCAACGAAAGGAAAAATCGGCTCGAGCCCGGGTCGCCCTGGCGGCCGGCGCGGCCCCGCAGCTGGCGGTCGCTGCGCCGCGCCTCGTGGCGCGCGGTGCCGACGATGTGCAGGCCGCAGGGGACTTCTTCCCTGCAGGTCTTGGCCCACTCCGGGTGGTCCGGTTGGTAGTCGCCCGGGCCGTATAGGAGGGCACAATTTTCGCACTGGACGATTTCCCGGGCGAGCTTGATGTCGGTGCCGCGGCCCGCCATGTTGGTGGCGATGGTGACGGCGCCCGCTTGGCCCGCGTCCATTACGATCTCGGCCTCGCGCTGATGCTGCTTGGCGTTGAGGACGTTGTGGGGGATGTTGCGCCGCTTGAGCAGGCGCGCGATGGTCTCGGAGACGTCCACCGAGACCGTGCCTACCAGCACCGGCCGGCCGGCCTCGTGCATGCGCACGATCTCGTCGAGGATGGCGTTGTACTTCTCGCGCTTGGTGCGGAAGATGACGTCCTCGTAGTCGACGCGGCGCACCGGCTCGTTGGTGGGGATGACCATGACGTCGAGCTTGTAGATGTCGAAGAACTCCTGGGCTTCGGTTTCCGCGGTGCCGGTCATGCCGGCCAGCTTCTTGTACATGCGGAAGTAGTTCTGGATGGTTATGGAAGCGAGCGTCATGGTCTCGCGCTCGATCTCTACTTCCTCCTTGGCCTCCAACGCCTGATGCAGGCCGTCGGAGTAGCGGCGCGACGGCATAAGGCGACCGGTGAACTGGTCGACGATGACGACGCGGTTGTCCTTGACGACGTATTCCACGTCCTTTTCGAATAATAGATAAGCCCGCAGGAGCTGGCTTATGTTGTGGAGTTTTTCGTTCTTCTCCTCGTACTCGACGCGCAGCTCCTCGCGCAGCGCCTCCTTCTCTTCCTCGGAGGTGTCCTCGTCGCCCTCTATCTCGGAGAGGTGGGTCTCGATGTCCGGCAGCTCGAACAGCGCCGGGTCCGACGGCGACAGGAACTCGCGGCCTTGCTCGGACAGCTCGACGGCGTGGCCCTTCTCGTCCAGCGCGAAGTAGAGCTCCTCGGCGACCTCGTGCATCTTCTTATCGCGCATTATTTCCGTCTCGACGCGCTGGACCGCTTTCTTAAGCTTGGGGTCTTCGAAGAGCTTGAGGAGGCGGCGGTTCTTGGGCGTGGACTTCATGACCTTGAGGAGGTCGTAGTGCGCGTCTTCGTTCTCCAGCGCGGCCTCGTCCATCAGTTCCGCCGAGAGCGCGAGCTGCTTGCGCACCAACCGCTCCACCAGCGGCTTGAACTCGTTGTACTTGTGGGCGTAGTCCCTACGCGAGGGCCCGGAGATGATGAGGGGCGTGCGCGCCTCGTCGATGAGGGCGCTGTCCACCTCGTCGACGATGGCGTAGGCGTGGCCGCGCTGGACCTGCTCCTCGGCGCGCAGCGCCACGCCGTTGTCGCGCAGGTAGTCGAAGCCGAACTCGGAGTTGGTCCCGTACGTTACGTCCTTGTTGTACTGCTCGCGGCGGTCCTTGGGGTACATCCCGGACTGGATGCAGCCCACCGAGACGCCTATGTACTCCAGCAGGTGGCCCACCCACTCCGCGTCGCGGCGCGCGAGGTAGTCGTTGACGGTGATGAGGTGGCAGCCGTCGCCCGCCAGCGCGTTGAGGTACAGCGGCAGCGTCGCCACCAGCGTCTTGCCCTCGCCGGTGGCCATCTCGGCGATGCGGCCCCGGTGCAGCGGGATGCCGCCGACGAGCTGGACGTCGAAGTGGACCATGTCCCACGCCGTCTCGTGGCCCGAGACCTCCCACTTTTGCCCCAAGAGCCGGCGCGCGCTCTCCTTGACGGTGGCGAACGCCTCGGGGAGCATCTCGTTCAACTTCTCCTCGCGGCGTGCCCAGGCGTCCTTGCCGAACTGCTCCGCTTTGATGCGGCGGTCCTCGGGCGACATCTCGCGGGACAACCGCCGCTCCATCATGTCTTCCCACAACGGGACGGAGACGTCGAGGAACGCGTCGACGTGCGCCTCGGCCTCCTCCTCGCCGAGGTAACTCGGCAGGTTCTTGCGCAGGAAGTCCTCGCGGTCGGCGCGGAACTCCTCGCGGAAGCGGTCCGTCCGGGCGAGAAACTCCTCCTCCGGCACGTCGCGCAGCGTCTCGCAGATAGCGTTGATCTCGTCCACGAGCGGCATCATCTTCTTGATGTCGCGGTCGTATTTGGTCCCGAATATTTTGGAGAGGATGCCCATGGAGTAATTACACCACTACCTCGTAGTCGCAATACAGGCACCGGTACCGCTTGCCCTCGCCCAGCTCGCCGAAGAGCGACTCGGTCTTATCCAGTATCGGCGTGTAGAAGTTTTTTAAATATTTCTCCGAGGCCGTGACGCAGCGCGGGTTGGGGCAGGGAAGGTCGAGCTCCTCGCCGCGGACCTCTTTGTACGGGATATCCTTGTCCACCAGGCCCAAGAGCACCGCGATGAGCGCCATCCGCGCCGGCACGCCGTAGCGCATCTGTTCGAAGTAGCGCGCCCGGACGTCGTCGTCCACCTCCGGCGGGATCTCGTCCACCCGCGGCAGCGGGTGCAGCACCAGCGAACCCTCGGGCATCCGCTCGACGATACTCTCGTCCACCACGTACGAGCCCTTGACCTTGAGGTAGTCGTCCGAGGAGAAGAAGCGCTCCTGCTGGATGCGCGTCACGTAGAGGACGTCGGCGCCTCGAGCCGCCGCGGCCAGGTCGTCCGTCTCCTCCACCGCCGTTCCCAACTCCGCCCGGAGCCGCCGCGCGACGTGCGGCGGTAGCTCGAGCCCCTCCGGCGCGACGCACACCAGCTGCGGCTTGAACGGCGCCAGCGCCAGCGCCAGCGAGCTCGCCGTCCGCCCGTAGCGCAGGTCGCCGGCCAGCACCACGCTCAGGTTGTCGAGGCGGCCCAGCTCGCGCTTTATCGTCAACAGGTCGAGCAGCGTCTGCGTGGGGTGGAGGTGGCCGCCGTCGCCCGCGTTTATAACGGGGACTTCCGAGTAGAACGAGCAGGCCAGCGCCGCACCCTCCGTCGGGTGGCGGATGGCGATGACGTCGGCGTACTTGTCGACCGTTCGGATGGTATCGGCCAGCGACTCGCCCTTGGCGACGGAGGAGGCCGCGGCGTCGGCGAAGCCGAGCGCCCGGCCGCCCAACCGCTGCATCGCCGACTCGAACGAGAGCCGCGTCCGCGTCGACGGCTCGTAGAAGAGGGTGGCCAGGATCTTGCCCGCGGCTACGTCCGTGCCCTCGCGCGCGAGCGGCACCATCTCCTCGGCTACCTCCAACAGCGCCGTCAGGCTCTGCTTGGAGAGGCGCGACATATCGACGAAGTGTTTCATATCCCCTTACGCTAGCTCAGCGGCTTCAATAAGGCGGCCGTCCCGCACTACGGGCCGGCCGTCCACCAGCACCGTATCCACCCGGCCCCGCACGGCCCACCCCTCGAAGGGCGTGTTCTTGCCTTTGGAGTAAAACGACGCCGCGCTAATCGCGTCTTCGGCCGCCGGGTCGAAAACGGTGACGTCGCCTCGAGCGCCGACCGCCAGCGCACCCCGGCCTTCGAGCCCCAGCCGCAGCGCCGGACCGGCCGACATCAATTCTACCATACGCTCGAGCGAAATTATACCCGGAAGGACCAGATAGGTATATATCAAACGGAGCGCCGTCTCCAGGCCTGCGACGCCGAAGGGCGCCCGGGCGAACTCCTTGTCCTTTTCCGCGGGCGTGTGGGGCGCGTGGTCGGTGGCGACGCAGTCGACGGTCCCGTCCGCGACGGCGGCCAGTATCGCCTGGCGGTCCGCTTCGTCCCGCAGCGGCGGGTTCATCTTGGCGTCGGCGTCGAACCCGGTCACGGCCTCCGTGGTGAGCAGCAGATAGTGGGGGGCGGTCTCGCACGTCACGTCCAGCCCCTCGGCCTTGGCGCGCCGGATGTGCGCCAACGAGGCCGCGGCGCTCACGTGCGCCACGTGGAGCTTGCCCCCCGCTTCGCGCAGCAGCGTTATGTCGCGTGCGACCATCGCCTCCTCGGCCTCCGGCGGGATGCCGACCAGGCCGGTCCGGCTCGAGACCGGGCCCTCGGTCACGGCGCCGCCCGCCGACAGCGCGTAGTCTTCGGAGTGGGCGATGAGGGGGAGGCCGAAGTCGGCGGCGTAGCGCAAGGCCGCGACCATGACGTCGCTCCGCACCACCGGCACGCCGTCGTCGGAGAGCGCGACGACCCCCGCCTCCTTCAGGCTGCCTATCTCCGAAAGGCTGCCGTAGCCCCGCAGCCCTTCGGTGACGGAGCCGACCGGGAAGACGTGGGCGTACGCGGCGCCCTCCGCGCGCGAGCAGACGAACTCCACCACCGCCGGGTTGTCCATCACCAGGAAGGTGTTGGCCTTGGCGCACACCGACGTGAACCCGCCCATGACCGCGGCCCGCGTGCCGGTGGCGATGGTCTCCTTGTCCTCCCGGCCGGGCTCGCGGAGGTGGACGTGCATGTCGATAAGGCCGGGGAAGACGTATTTGCCCGCGGCGTCGACGACGACGGCGCCGGGCGGTGCTTCGAGACCCGCGCCCCGCGCGGCGACGACGCCGTCATCGACGAGTATATCCTCGTCAGCCGTACCGCCGACCGGGTCGACGACGTGGCCTCCGGCGATCAAGATGGGTCTTTGGTCAGGAGGCGTGGCCATTTCGCTGATTATACATTAATCGGCCGAACATTTCAAACGGCCGGTTATTTCTAACGCCCTTCCAGGCGAAAAGCGGAGGATTAGAACTCGTACGGTTTCGCGACGTACGAGCGGATTTTGAGGTCGAAGAATTTGTTCGACGGGACGGCGCGGACGACGGCGGCGGTGTCGGCGCCGCGACCGGTCCCGGCGACGCATACCACGTCTTCGGGAGGAACCAGGCCGGCGTCCGCCGCCATCATCGCTATTTCGGCGCATACCTTCGTCCCCTCGCCCAGGACGCGGAGGGCCGAGGCCACCAGCGTCTCCTGGTCGCCGCCCGTCTTGTCGCGGATGGCGCGGCCCAGGCTCCGAAAGACCATCGCTCCGGTGAGGACCCGCGTACCCTCCGCCTCCAACTCGGCGCGAAGGTCGGCGGGGAATTTCTGTTGGCCTTCTTCGCCGAAGCCGGTGTTGTGGGTTACGACGACGAGCTGGACGTCGCTGCCCTTTACGGCCTCGTGGGCCGCGCGGGCGGTGGCGCCGGTGGTGGAGGCGACGACGAGATGCTTGATTTTACGTTCGCGGCAGGCGTCGACCGCGGCCTTAACCGTGGCCTCGGTGAACTCCGGGCCGCAACCGTGGTGAAGTATCATTCCGTGCTCCTTTCGGCGGCGTCGCGGTCGGGCTCGAGCTCGAGCACGCGGATGACGCCGGTCTCTTCGAATTCGCGGTAGTCGCACAGCAGGTACGGACGCGGCATGAAGAGCGCGGCGAAGACGGCGTTGCGCGGGCCGCGGTCGTGGGCGTATATGATGCGGTTCTTAAGCGCGGCGTCGTTGGGGGGCGGGCCGGCGCAGCGTTCCTCGGGCGCGACGAAGATTATCGCCTCTTTTACGTTCCACTCCTCGAGCGCCCACTCGAGCCGGTGCGAGACCCAGGGGCGTTTTCCGTCCCGGAAGGCCCAGGAGTCGCGGTAGCCGGGCTCGAGCGCGACGACGTACGGGACCGTCGCGACGGCGACGGCGAGTAGGGTAGCCGCCGCGGCCGTGCCCCGGGCGAAATTCCATTTCCTTTTTAACCACGACGGGAGGAGCGTCAGGCCCAGGCCGCCGCCCAGGACCGCCGCCGGGAGCGCGCCGTAGTAGAAGCGCGCGCCGTAATGTATACCCTCGGCGTACGGTAGTACGTAGAGGAGCAGCGTCGCCGCGCCTACGACGTACGCCAGCCGCGCGCGGGGCGGGATTTTTTTCAACAAGAGGGGGACCAAGGCCGGCACGAACGATATCAGCGGCCAGCCCATGAGGTCCGTCGCGAATACCCACAGCCGCCGCGTCGTGAAGTATATCAGGTACGGCGACAGGAACGGCAGCGAGATGCCGAAGCGCGTGTGCAGCGCGTACGAGCGCGGGAAGGTGAGCGGCGCGCCGCTCGTGGCGTAGTTGTAATACAGCAGCGGCGCCGCGGCCAGGGCGACGCCCAATACGAAATAAGAGAGCGCGTATCCGCTCGTTTTCTTGCGCGCTACGTCATAAAACAGCAGCGCTACCGCGGGCAGCGCTGCCAGGGCGGCGTAGTCGCGGACGGCGAAGGCGACGACCAGCAGCGCGCCGGCGACGGCCATGCAAGGCGACTTTCCCGGCTCGCGCGCCGCGTCGAAGGCCCACAGGAAAAGTATCAAGAACAACAGGAACGCGGGCTCGGCGAAGAGCGACGCGTTGTTGAAGGCCGCGAACGGCGAGACGGCGTACAGCGAGATGCCTACCAGCGCCGCGTCCGCCCCCACGACGCGCCGGCCGTAGCCGTACAACGCGAGGGCGGTGAAGAACGCGATAATCGGGTTAACGAGCCACGGCTTCCCGAGCGCCGTCCCGGCGGCGAGCAGCAACGGCCACGCCGGGACGAAGATAGTGAACCACTTGCCGTCGCGCACGGCCTCGTTGGGTCCCACCAGGAAGTTCGCCGAGTTGCCCTCGTCGGCGACGTACTCGTCGGTTGCCGGCGCCTGCACCGTGACGCTGCCGGCGGCGAAGGTCCGGGCCTGGAATTCGTATTCGCGTTCCTCCCAGGTGTGGCCCTCGCCCCCCAGCGAGAGGTACGCGAAGCACGCCGCGGCCACCGCCGCCGCCACGCCCAATATCCCGGCCACCCACCAGTCGCCCAGCTCGCGGCGGCAGTACGCGGCGAACCGTAGCGCCGCGCGGCCCAGCGGCGCGGCGGCCGGCGCGAAGCACAGCGCCGCGGCCATAAGCCACCCGTAACGGAATACCCACGACGGCGGCGCCGGCGTCTGCCCGGGCGCGCCCAGCATGAAGCCGGCGCCCCGCCCCCCGTCGAACACGGTGAAGACGTCGGAGAGGTACGCCGTGTGGCTGAGCGCGAAGACGGCGACGAACGCGCCGCCCCATAAGTACAATTTAAAATTCTTTCGGTTCACGAGTGCAGCGGTTAACGGCTAGTCGAAGCGGTCGCCCGGGGCCAGCCGCCGGCCGATGGCGAAGGCGTGCGCCGTCATCTCGCCGCGGCCGGCCGGTTTCACCCGCGTGAGCTTGAGCGCGCCCTCGCCGCAGGCGGCGACGACGCCGGCCTCGTCCAACGCCGTAATCGTACCCGGCGCCGCGTCGGCCGGGCCTTCTGCCGGCTCCGCCTCCAGGATTTGCACGAGTTCGCCGGCCAGCGACGCCCGCGCCGGCGCGTCGGGGTAGAGGCCGCGGACTCGGCAATCGAGCTTCGCCGCGGCCTGGAACCAGTCGACCGCCCGGATGTCCGCGGTTATCTTCGGCCTATACAGAATTTTCGCCCGGCCCGGGTCCTGCGGCGCGGGTTGTATTTCGCCTCGAGCCAAACCGCGCAGGGTGTCCAGGACGACGCGCGCGCCGAGCTGCGCCAGCTTCTCGGCCAACGAACCGGCCGTCTCGCCGGCGTCGACGGCCAGCCGTTCTTGCAGCAGGACGTCGCCGGCGTCGAGCTCGTCGACGAGGCTGATGGTGGTCACGCCCGTTTCGGCGTACCCTTCGATTATGGCCCAATTGACGGGCGCCGGGCCGCGAAGCTCGGGCAACAACGAGGGATGGAGGTTGACGGCGCCGTATTTTACGAGGCCCTCCGGTTGCGGCTCGCCCAGCCACGCCGGGACGAAGAAGGCCGACGCAACTACTACGACGGCGTCCACGCTTACGTCTACCTCGCTCGCGCCGGCGTCGTAGGCGCGTGCGAGTTTCTCCAGTTGGACCACCGGCAGCCCCTTATCCCGGGCCCACTCGTACACCGGCGGGTATATGGGCTTCAAGCCTCGGCCGCCGGGTCGCTCGGCCTTGGTTATGACCTGCGCTATTTCGACGTCGGGCGCCTGGTGGAGGGCGTCGAAGGTGGGCAGCGCGAAAGCCGGCGTGCCTACGGCAATTACGCGCATCTCAGTGGCTGCCCCCCTTGCCGAAGAGGATGGGGACGGTCTTGCGGAATATCCTCCCGTCCATCGCGAGCGTTTGGTTGGCGATGTAGTAGAAGTCGAACTCCAGGCTCTCGCGGATGGCGCGGTCGGCGCGGCCCGCTATTTGCCACAGGCCGGTGATGCCGGGTTTGACGCTCAGGCGGAAGTTCTGCCAGGGCTCGTATTCCGCGGCCTCGCGCGCCATCTCGGGCCGCGGCCCCACCAGGCTCATCTGGCCCTTTATGACGTTGATGAGCTGGGCCGTCTCGTCCAGGCCGAGCTTGCGCAGCAGGCGACCCGCGCGCGTGACGCGGATGTCGTCGCTCCCGGGGGGCGACTGCTGGTACTTGGGAACGGAGGCGAACATCGTCCGGAACTTGTACATGTTGAACTCGCGGCGGCCTCGGGTGACGCGCTTCTGGCGGAATATTATCGGCCCCCGCGAGTCGAGCTTGACGGCGACGAACATCGGCAGCCAGACGGGCGTGAGGATTATAATGAACGCCGCGGCCACGAGCTTGTCCATGAGCCACTTCGTAAGGCCGCGCACCGGGCCCCGGCGGACGCCGGGGAACGGCACGAACTCTCGTCCGGCTATGGCCACCGTGCCGGCGACGGGCGCGAGTTCGGCCAGGATGTCCGCGGCGACGTACGCCGGCGCGCCCGCCTCCCACGCCGCGGCCACCGCCTCCAACGCCTCGTCTTTGGAGGGCGCTTCGGCCACCACGACGGCGACGTCCTCGAGGCGCGGCAGCAGCTCGGCCAGCGCCTGCGCGTCGGCGGCGAAGTCGCACAAGGAAAGCGGCGGCGCGGCGCCTTTCTCGACGTCTCGGGCCAGGCGGCGGGCCTCCTCGCCCGTCCCCATTATAATTACGGATTCGTTCATACTCGAGCCCGCCGAATAAACGTTCACGGCCCACTCGCCGGATTATAAACGCCCCGGCGGCGCGGCGCAAGGGTAATGTCGGGGGGCCGATATTTCCCTTGTCTGCGTCGCCCGGTTACCCTATTATGAAGCGGTAAAGGTCGGCGACGGCGATAGCCTTTCAACGGGAGAGTGCGACTTGGAGTACCTGGCGGCGACGCTGGCGGTAACGGTGACGACCGTAGCCAGCTTGATATTGATATGGTTCCTGGACCGGTTCGAGAAAGACCCGGTGTGGCTTTTGGGGCTGGTCTTTTTATGGGGCGCGGTGCCGGCGGTGATAATCTCGTTGATAGTCGAGATTGTCTTCGGCCTGCCGCTCCCGCACCTGGTGGACGCCTGGGCCGCGGACGTCTTAATGAGCACCGTCGTGGCGCCGGTAGTGGAGGAGTTCGCGAAAGCGCTGGCGTTGCTCTTCGTCTTCGCCGCGTTGCGGCACCACTTCGACGACATCCTGGACGGCATCATATACGGCGCGCTGGTGGGCGTGGGCTTCGCCTGGGTCGAGGATATATTATACCTCTTCGGCGCCGGGGCGGAGGGGGGCGTCGAGGCCATGAGTTTCGTCTTCGTGCTGCGGGTATTCGTCTTCGGCCTCAACCACGCCTTCTTCACCGCGCTGACGGGCCTCGGCTTCGGCATCGCCAAAGTGGTTCGGAGTTGTTGGCTGGGCGGCATCGCGGTGCTCTTCTTCTTCGGCGCCGCGGTGGGGGCGCATTTCCTGCACAACACGCTGGTGAGCATAGGCGGCGAAGCCGGCGTCGTGGTGTCGTTCCTGGTGCACTGGGGCGGCGTGTTGGGCCTGTTTCTGGTCGTGGTCGTCGTGTGGTTTACGGAGTGGCACTGGATCAAGAAGGAACTGCGCGCGGAGGTCCTTTCGGGGACCATCGGCGAACGCGAATATCGCCAGGTTTCGAAGTGGTTCGGCCGCCTGGGTTGGGAGCTCAGGTTCCTGTTTGCCTTCGACCTCGGCGGCTTCTTGCGAGTTCGGCGGATGTACAACCGCCTCGTCAAGCTGGCCTTCCTGAAGCGCAGCTACGCCCGCCGGGGCAAGGAGAGCACCGAGCGGCGTATAGCCGAGCTGCGGGAGCGCATCGCCCGCGACCGGCGCTGACGTGCGAACCAAGGTTGAGGTTTTAATGTAATTCGACAGAGAGGAGCTATGCGTATGCCGACGATAACGGTGGAAGGGCCGCCCGTCCCGGTCGAAAAGAAACGCGACCTCGTGGAAGGGCTTACCAAAGCGGCCATGGCCGTGTACGAGGATATACCGACGGAAGCTTTTATCGTTTTAATCCGGGAGAACCAGGCCGAGAACGTGGGCGTGGGGGGCGAGTTGCTCGCCGACCGGCGCGCCAAGGGCGCGGGCCAAAAGGGCGCGGGCCAAAAGGGCGCGGGTCAGAGCGGCGCGGGTCAAAGCGGCGCGGGTCAGAAAGGCGCCGGCCAGAGGGGCGCAGGCCAGAAGAGCGGCTAGCGCGGCGGCGACCGGCCTTCGCGTCGGCGCGGCGTCCCATGGCGCCGGCCGTTACTATACAAGTTCATCCCGACGCCGCCGGTTTCTTTGGCCGTTATTGTTCAAGCCCGTTATAGGAAGGGAATACCGTGAAAAAAGTACTATTGTCCGGTTTTATCGGGGTCGTGACGGCCGGCGCGGCGTTCGCCGGTTTGGGCGACGTCGTCGCATCTTTCGCCTCGCCTTATCGCGCCCCGATCGCGTTGGCCCACGCCAACAACGCCACGCAAATGTGGCTGTTCTGCAACCAAAATACGAGCGGCTGGCGGATCTTCCTGGTCCACCACACGAGCGGCTCCGTGTATAGTTCGTTCGTCTCGTACTGCGGCGAATATACGCGGGGATTAACGTACGAGGACCCGGGCTACCTGTGGGTCGGCAACTTCAACAACCGGCGCGTATACCGGTGCCGGGCCGCCAGCGGGAGCGTGCTGTACTCCTGGGCGGCGAACCACGGCACCTCGGGCCTGGCGCTGAAGGCGCGCGGCGACGGCGGCGTAAACCAGGACGGCATATTAGTAAACGCCGTCGCGACGACCACCTGGCGCCACCGGACGAGCAACGGCAGCATCATATCCTCCTTTACCTATTCTCCCGCCCTCTACGGCGACCTCGCCTGGGACTGGCGGAACAACCTCGTGTGGGGAGGGGACGCGAACGTCAACTACGTATACGGATGCACGACCGGGGGTGCGGTTGCGGCGTCCTTCCGCTCCCCGGCCGTCAACCCCCAGGGCATGTGCTACTACGGCCAATATTTGTGGGTCGGGACGAACTCCTCTCCGTATTACGTGTACCAGGTCCATTGTCCGAATACGGTCGGCGTGGCGCCCGCTTCGCTGGGCCGCGTGAAGGCGCTGTTCAAATAGGAGGTAATTCGTGAGGAGGGGTATACCGGTAACGATAACGGTGTGTGCGGCCTTTGCCGCGGCCGGCGCCCGCGGCGCCGGGTCGGTAATAAATTCGTTTCTCGCGTTCGAGGCGCAGATCGTGGATGGCGGCGGCGTGTACCGCGACGCGCATTACGTTTATACGATCTTTCGCGTGGGACTTATTTTTTATTTGTACCGCTTCACGCCTGCCGGGACGCCGTACGGGAAGAGGCCGCTGTATGGTCTTGCGGACGCGTGCGACGCTGACCATTCGCCCCGGGGCGGGGGATATTTCGGCGTCCGGGCCGGCGAGGAGTACATTCTCCATTATACGGTAAGTACAGGTTCGCTCGCGGCGTCTTGGCACTCGGGTGGCCTGACTACGGCGTACGGCCATTCGCCCGGAAGTCCTTACTTTTACGTGGGTAAGAGGGAGTATATTTATCGTTATACGACGAACGGAAGTTTCGTGAGTTCGTTTAAGACGTGGACAGACGAATGGCCCAAGTCGATAGCGGTAGCGCCTGTGTACGAGGGCGTGTCAGGTGAATTCGTCTTGATGTTTCCCTACGAGCCGCAATTTAAACCTGTGCACGTATACGCGCCTTCCGGTTCCCTCGTAGCCACTTTCCCGGCGCCGGGTCATTATGAATTGCCTATGTGTAACGTATGCGGTCCGGGATACCCGCCCTCGTACGGGACTACGCTGTGGTGCACTTTTTGGCACCTCTGGCGGGAGGTTTGGGTATACCAGATCGATATCGGCGGCAATACGGCCGTGGCGCCGGCGTCGGTGGGGCGGATAAAAGCTCTATTTAAGTAGGCCGGGTGGCAAGATGAAGGTCTGGATTGTAATAACGGCGTACCTAACCGTAGCGGCGAGCGTAGCCGCGACTACGTACGTCTATGAGGGGCAGTGGGGTAGGCGCGGTACCGGCGACGGCTATTTCGACCACCCCGCGGGCGCAGCGGTCGCCCCTACGGGCGACGTATACGTTGCCGACCGGGATAACCACCGCGTACAATACTTCACGTTCGACGGTTGGCAACTCGGCGCATGGGGGGAGCCCGGCACGGGGGACGGTCAATTCAGGTGGCCAACCGGGTTGACGATAGCGCCGGGAGGCAACGTTTATGTCGTCGATCACTTCAATCATCGCGTCCAATACTTCACCTCGACAGGTTCTTTCCTCGGGAAATGGGGGACTTTCGGCACGGGGGAAGGGCAGTTTCGATACCCGGTAGGTGTAGCAATCTCGTCGGGCCATAGCGTTTACGTTACGGATTCCCACAACCATCGCTGTCAGGAGTTCACCGCCTCCGGGTCCTTTAGCCGTGCATGGGGCGGCCCGGGCTCGGGAAACGGCGAATTCAATAACCCGATGGACGTGGCCGTAACCGGCGGGACGGTGTACGTCGCCGACGGCGGAAATCACCGCATCCAATATTTCACCTCGAGCGGTTCGTTTCTCGGCAAGTGGGGTTCGTACGGCGCGGGCGAGGGTTACTTCAAGGTACCCTCCGCCGTGACGGTCTCGCCGGCCGAACGCCGCGTCTTCGTCGCCGACGCCGGCAACGATCGGGTGCAGTACTTCGGCCCCGCAGGCATTTTCCTGGGCGCGTTCGGCTCGTACGGGAAAGGCGCCGGCCAATTCGATCTACCCGCGGGGGTAGCCGTTGACGGGGCGGGCCGCTGGGTTTACGTCGCCGATACCGGCAACCACCGCATACAATATTTCGGCAAGGGGGAGCCCGCCGTCGCGCCCGCCTCGCTGGGCCGCGTAAAGGCGTTGTTTAAGTAGTGGCGCATAGGGCGGGGGATAGGCGTATGAAGCTAATCGCTATCGCCGTAATCGGGGCTTCGACGGCGTCAACGGTCGGCGCCTTAACCGGCCACATGTACGAGGGCCACATGTACGAGGGCCAATGGGGCTCCTACGGCTCGGGCCCGGGCGAGTTCTGGGACCC
Source organism: Candidatus Zixiibacteriota bacterium (assembly GCA_030613505.1). GTDB lineage: Bacteria > RBG-13-66-14 > B26-G2 > WVWN01 > WVWN01 > WVWN01. The sequence continues at coordinate 18,366 of JAUWLW010000016.1, read as the reverse complement.
GGTCTCGGTAATCGTAACGCCTAAGGATTACGTTTACGTAGTAGACCGCGACAGCCATCGCGTACAGTATTTTTCTCGCTACGGCAGTTTCATCGGTAAGTGGGGTACGTTTGGAACGGGTAAAGGCGGGTTTCGCTGGCCCCGCGGCTTAGCCGCCGCCCCCAACCTCAACGTCTACGTCACCGATTACTACAACCACCGCGTCCAATACTTCACCTTGGTCGGCTCGTTCCTCGGGAAGTGGGGGTCGCGGGGTTCGGAGGCCGGGAAGTTTAACGGGCCCGCGGGTATAGACGTGAGCCCAAGCCGCCGCGTCTACGTCGCCGACGCGGGGAACCACCGCATCCAGCGCTTTACGTTGGGCGGCTCGTTTTTAGGCGCTTGGGGCGGCCTGGGGTCGGGCGAAGGCCAATTCAACAATCCGCTCGACGTCGCCGTCGCTTCCGACGGCCGCGTTTACGTGGCCGACGCCGGGAATCACCGCGTACAGTACTTCACCTCGGGCGGGTCGTTCCTCGGCGCTTGGGGTTCGTTCGGCGCGGGCGCCGGCGAGTTCAAATTGCCTTCGGCCGTAGTCGTCGAAAGTAGCCGCTCGTGCGTCTTCGTCGCCGACGCCGGCAACGACCGCATTCAGTACTTCACGCGAGGCGGTTCCTTTCTCGGGAAGTGGGGCTCGTACGGCGGCGGGAACGGCCAATTCAACCTCCCCTCCGGCGTCGGCGTGTCGCTGCCGCCGGCTCGAGTCTACGTCGTAGACCGGCGTAACTATCGCGTCCAGTATTTCCGGTGGTCGGCGCCGGCGGTAGCGCCAGCCTCCCTGGGCCGCGTAAAGGCGTTGTTTAAATGAAACGGGTCGTTTTTTTACTCGCGGCGCTCGCGGCCTGCGCGGCGTGGGGCGAATGGGTCTACGAAGGCGGGTGGGGCTCGTACGGCTCGGGCGAACGTCAATTCGATTCGCCGTACGGCGTGGCCGTCGCGCCCGACGGCGACGTATACGTGGCCGACAGCGGTAACGACCGGGTATGCCATTTTAAGGCGAACGGCTCCTTTATCGGGAAGTTTCGGTTTGATTTAAAGAACCCCAGGGGCATTGCCATAGCGCCCGACGGCTACTTATACGTAGCGGATACGTTAAATCACCGCATAGTATATTCGAGCTACCGCGGCCGTCTTTCTTGGGGTTCGTTCGGCCGCGGCAACGGCCTATTCTGCTACCCTTACGACGTGGCCGTATCGCGGTACTACGTCGTTTTCGTAATCGACCGATTGAACCGCAGGGTTCAGTATTTCACTATGACCGGTTCCTTCCTCGGCAAGTGGGGCTCGTACGGGTCCGGCGAAGGTTTCTTCAACGGCCCGGAGGGCATAGCCGCGGCCCCCTTGGGCAACGTCTACGTCGCCGATTCGGCCAACCACCGCGTCCAGTACTTCAAGTCGGACGGGACCTTCGTCGGCAAGTGGGGGACGCGCGGCTCGGGCGACGGCCAATTCAGGTATCCCACGGGGGTGGCCCTCCCCAAGAACCGCGCGGTGGTGTTCGTGGCCGATTCCGGCAACGACCGCATCCAGTACTTCACCAAGGGCGGTTCTTTTCTCGGCAAGTGGGGCTCGAGCGGCTCGCGCCGGGGGCAGTTTCGGTCCCCCGCCGACGTCGACGTCAGCCCGGGCGGCGAGCGGGTGTACGTCGTCGACACCGGCAACCACCGCGTACAATATTTCCGCTGGTCCGACCCGGCGGTCGCGCCCGCCTCGCTGGGCCGCGTTAAGGCGTTGTTTAAATAACGCGGGGGCGTTAACGGAGGAGAAGCGACGAAACGTGTACCGACATTCGCGGTCGGCGTAATCGTCTTAGCGGCCGCCGGAGTCTCGGCGGAATGGATCTACGGAGGTTCGTGGGGCTCGCCAGGCGTGCACAGGCCGCCGCTGCCGTTTTTCGACTACCCCGTCGGCGTGGCGGTCGCGCCGAACGGCAACGTTTACGTCGCCGACCGCGACAACCACTACATCCATTACTTCACGCCCACCGGCTCGACCCTGGGCAGGTGGGGCGTGTACGGTTCCGACGACGGCCAATTCCGGTGGCCGGGTGACGTAGTTATCGGTCGCGGCGGGAGGGTGTACGTCGCCGATACGCAGAATCACCGCGTACAATATTTTACGGCCGCCGGGTCGTTTCTACGCAAGTGGGGTTCGCGGGGCAAGGACAAGGGCTTTTTCAACGGCCCGACGGGCGTAGGCGTCGCGCCGAACGGCGACGTGTACGTCGCTGACTGCGGAAACCATCGCGTCCAATACTTCACCTCGCGCGGCGAGTTCCTCGACGCGTGGGGTTCCTTGGGATCGGGAAACGGCGAATTCGAAAACCCCGTCGACGTGGCGACGGCGCCGGGCGGCGACGTCTACGTCGTCGAATGCGGAAACCACCGCGTACAGGTCTTTACGGCCACCGGCGCGTATCGCGGCGGATGGGGTCGATACGGTTCCGAGGACGGCCGGTTTATAGTACCGTTAGGCATAGATTTCCTGGGGGATAAGAACCAGGTCTACGTCGCCGACGCCGGCAACTGCCGCATCCAATACTTCGGCGCCGCGGGGTCCTTTTTAGGGAAATGGGGCTCGCGAGGGAGCCGCGACGGCGAGTTTAAATCGCCCGGGGGCGTAGCCGTCGCGTCGGATGGCGCGCTGGCCTACGTCGCGGACACCGGTAACGACCGGGTTCAGTATTTTCGTTGGGCCGACCCGCCGGTCGTCCCGACGACGCTGGGCCGCGTAAAGGCGTTGTTTAAATAGGGGCGCCGCCGCCCGAGAATAATTGGAGGTGGCGGCGAGCGGCGGATAACCCGGGAAAAGCGTATGGACGCGTGCCAAGAGGGAAAATCGGGAGATAGGCTCCACGCGGAGATGCACTTCGAGCGCGGCCGCCAGCTCTTCAACGTCCGCAAGTACGAGGAGGCGCTGGCCGCGTTCGAGGAGGCGATTGCGGCCGACGAGGCCTTCATCCGGCCATACGCCGGCAAGGCCAACGCGCTGACGGTTCTGGCGCGCTTCGACGAGGCGCTGCAGGTATGCGACGACGCCATAGGCCGCGACCCCTCTTACGCCGTCATCTATACTATGCGCGGCGCCGTCTTCCGCAACCTAGGCCGCCGGGACGACGCCAACGCCGATTACGAGTTGGCGACCAAGCTCGGCCCCGACGACGCGCTGGTCCACTTCAACTACGCCTGCTTCTGGGCGCATATGGGCAGGCGCGACGATTGCGAGCGCGAGCTGCGGCGCGCCCTCGAGCTCGACCCGGGCCTGAATAGCGCCGCCGCCATCGACGCCGACTTCGACCGGTACCGCGAAGAGCCGTGGTTCGAGGAGCTCGTGGCCTTTAAATAGCCGGCTCGCCTTTTTTATTTGACATAAGCTTACTGAAATAGTAATTTATGCCGGGTCTGGCGTCGTTCAACTAACGGCCTGACGGGGTAAAGAAAATGGTACATATCCTGGGAAAGGATATCGGCTTCTGGACGGCGTTCGTCGCCGGCATATTTATTCTGCTGCACCTGCCATCCTGCAACGAACACTGGGCCTACCGCCTCCGGCCTATTTCACGTTATTTGAAGAAGTACCACAACCTGACGTTGTCGCTGGCGACGTTGTTCGCCTTCGTACACGTGGTGTTGTCGTTGGTGGGTCTAATTACGGGAGTATGGATCTAATGGCCACGTACAGGTGCGACGTATGCAACGTCTTCGAGTACGACGAGCGGCGGGGAAACTCCCTCACTAACGTCAAGCCGGGGACGAAGACCGAGGATTTCGCCGACGATTGGCAGTGCCCCATCTGCCGGTCCGATAAGACGCACCTGAAGCCGGTCCCGGAACCGGTGGAAGAGCCTCGCCCCCCCGAAAAGGCGGACGTGGAGAGCTACCTCGGCGAGTGGCGGCGCGAGGGCGACGAGACCGAGAGGTACATGGACGACGTGCACCTGATATCGCGCACCGGCGAACCCATCCTCGCGCCGATGCGGACGCGAAAGGACGTCGTCTCGTGGGACGACATTTTGATAAAGGGGGCCCAGCTCGCCAAGTTGCCGTTGAACGCCGACGAGGCCGTCAACACCCGCACCGTCATCGGCCCCGGCGCCGCGCACCCGCTCGAGATAGACATCCCGGTCTACGTGACGCACATGTCGTTCGGCGCGCTGTCGCGGGAGGTCAAGGTGGCGCTGGCCAGGGGGAGCGCCGCGGCCATGACGGCCATGTGCTCGGGCGAGGGAGGCATCCTGGAGGAAGCGCGGACCGCGGCGTACAAGTACATCTTCGAGTACGTTCCCAACGAGTACAGCGTCACCGACGACAACCTCAAGGCCGTCGACGCCGTCGAGATCAAGATAGGCCAGTCGGCCAAGCCGGGGATGGGCGCCCACCTACCGGCCGAGAAGGTGACCAAGGAAATAGCCGCGGTGCGCGGCTTTCCGGAGGGCACCGACATCGTCAGCCCGGCCCGGTTCAGGGATATTGAGAACAAAGATGACCTCAAAATGAAAGTCGCCTGGCTGCGCGAGAAGTCGGGAGGCAAACCCATAGGGGTCAAATTGGCCGCCGGGAACGTCGAGGCCGACCTGGAGGTCGCGCTCCACGCCGAGCCGGATTTCGTAACGATAGACGGAAGGCCGGGCGCGACGGCCGCGGCCCCCAAGTTCGTCAAGGACGCCACGTCGGTGCCGACGATATTCGCGCTGGCCCGGGCCCGGAAGTTCCTGGATAAGAAAGGGGCCGAGGGCGTATCGCTGGTCATTACGGGAGGGCTGAGGACGTCGGCCGACTTCGCCAAGGCGCTGGCGCTGGGCGCGGACGCCGTCGCCGTCGGCACCGCGGCGCTCATGGCCTGCGCCTGCCAACAGTACCGCCTGTGCGACACCGGCAAGTGTCCGGTGGGCGTGACGACGCACGACCCGGAGCTGACCTCCCGGCTCAAGGTGGACGTCTCCGCGGTAAAGCTGGCGAACTTCCTGCGGGTCTCGGCGGCGGAGCTGTGCGACTTCGCGCGGCTGACCGGCAACGACGACGTCCACAAACTTGCCGTCGCGGACCTGTGCACCGCCAATTCGGAGATATCCAACTATACCGACGTCGAGCACGTCTAGGCGTGACCGTATATAGGGGTCGAACCGCATTCTTAACTTCAACTAATGGAGGTCCTCGCTATGGAAGGCGAAATGACGCCCGAGGAGATGGAAAAGAAGAAGCAGATGGTGCTGTCGACGTGCACCTGCAAGTCGTGCCCCAGCTGGGTGGAGTGCGACGAGGCGGGCGGCTACTGCTTCGCGCCCATCGGCAAGAGCGCGTGCATCACCGAGGAGAAGGGCTGCATCTGCGGCGGCTGCCCGGTCTACGCGCAGATGGACCTCAAGCACGGCTACTACTGCACCAAGGGCTCGGAGAAGGAACAGGCGGGGATGTAAGTTCTTTGGCGTTCGTGCCGTCTGGTAGGGGCGACGAGCCAGTCGCCCCTACTGTTCCCCGTAGGGGCCGGCCTTCGCGTCGGCCCGTTTTTTTGAATTTTATAAAATAGTTTGCTATAATAGAGAGTAAGAGGTAATATTCAAAGGGGTTCGAGGAGGTAGAGATGAAACGGTTAATAATTTTTATAGTTGCGTTGTTGGTCCTTTCGGCCGGCGCGGCCTTCGCCCGGATCGGCGACGTCGTAGCCTCGTTCCCGGCGCCGGCGAATTACCCTATAGCCTTGGCGGTCCACGGTAATTACGCTTCTTACCTCTGGGTTTTCTGCAATACTTCCCCTTACCGCGTTTATAGGGTGGCGGGGAGAACGGGTTCCGTTTTCTCGTCCTTCGTCTCGCCGCAGGGGAGGTACACGCGGGGCCTCACATATAGCTGGGGCGGCGGCGGCGGCCTGCCGACCGGGAGCTACCTTTGGATGGGTAATTACTCCACAGATCGCATTTACCGGTGTCATTACAACAACGGCAGCGTCCACGCCTCGATTCCCGCGAACCACGACATGTACGGTGGCCTGGCCGTTATGGCGCTCATCGACGGCGGCGGTAAACCGTCGTATATGTTTTCCAGCGACACCTCGCCCCGGTACATCTACCGTCAGAGCTTGACGAACGGTTCTATTTACGCCTCCTTCGCCCCCTCCCCCGCGATTTACGACCTGGCGTGGGACTGGCGGAATTACGTAATCTGGACCGGCAACGCCGGCAACCGCGTTTACGCCCTACACCGGACCACGGGCTCGGTCGTCGGCTCGTTCCCGATACCGGCCAACAATCCCCGCGCGTTCGCGTACACGAGCCAATACCTTTGGGTAGGGACTACGACCGGTAGTCACCGTATATGGATGATCCATTGTCCTTTTCAGTGGAATGCGATAGAACCGTCCTCGGTCGGCCGCGTGAAGGCGTTGTTCAGGTAGGAAGGCCGGCGCCGCCGACGTCGGCGTGGTCGCGCCGAACGTTTTGTTTTACGCGGGGGCGATTGTATGATAAAGTAGCTCTTGTGATATTTGGGCGCCGAGGAAGTCCGGGCGATGAAGAACGATAAGAGGACCAAGGCGGAGCTAATAGAGGAACTCGCCGCGGCGCGCGGCCGGCTCCGCGAGTTGGAGATCTTGGCGGGCGCGGTAGGGGAACCGTAATACTTTTCCACGATTACTTTTCTTCGGAGGCCGAATTGTTTCGATTGATCCCCTATTTAACGTTGGCCGTGTTTTTAGCGACGCCTACGTTTTCGGGGGCCCGCCGGGTAGTGGCCCCGGTTTTTGTTTTAACGGCTAATCCTTCGTTTATCGGTGCTGGCGCCGCGACTGAATTTACGTGGGGCCGGTTTTTTAATTCTGCTTTTTCGGCTTATTTGAGTGACCCTAGTTCGAACGACGTGTTTGTTCTCGCCGAAGACAACTTCGTTTTTCATTTTCAGCTAAACCCCGCTATATCCGTGTTCCCCGGTATATCGTTGAAGTTACAGCTCGAGAGACAAGTACCGTTAAACGTACCCGAAGAACCGCCGGATTCCTATTCCTGGGAGAATGGTTTATACGTCGGCCCTACTTTCGGTATTGGCTACGCCCGTAATAAATTGATAATTAGAAGTATGTTTATTGTTTATTACTTGGCCGCGGGGGAAGGCGCTAATCCCGGCGCCTCTGACGGAAAAGGTAAAGAATATTTTTTGGAACCCCTTATAACGTCCTATTTCGATATTTCTAACGCCGTAGGTATTACGGCTTCTTTATCTTATTTCAAAGGCCTCCCCAAGCACCCTGACGGCCCCGACGCGTTAACCTTTCTGGTGGGCCCCGCGATACATTTCTAGTTTTACTGCCCCCCCCGCTTTATACGCGCCTTTACCGCTTTTCCTTAATCACCACGTAAGCAAGAACTTCGCGAGGACGTGCCCGGCTGCCGGGCCAGATGCACCCCGTTCGGCGCCTCAGCGTCAGGCTGAGAAAGCTAAGGACGTGCGTTACGGGCAGGAACGCGGCCTTGTCGAGCGGGTTCATCCCCACGAGGACCGGTATATACCAGACGGTCCCGGCTAAGGCGTGCGCCGCGACGAAGCGGATGGTCGTGGTTCGGTAAGGCGGCGCCGCGTCCGCCGCGTGAAGGCGTTGTTCAGGTAGGAAGGCCGGTGCCGCCGACGCCGGCGTGGTCGCGACGAGCGTTTTGTTTACGCGGGGGCGATTATATGATAAAGTAGCTCTCGCGATGTTTGGGCGCCGAGGAAGTCCGGGCGATGAAGAACGATAAGAAGACCAAGGCGGAGCTTGTCGAGGAACTCGCCGCGGCGCGCGGCCGGCTCCGCGAGTTGGAGATCTTGGCGGACGCGGCCAGGCGGGCGGGGGAGGGACCGGGGGAATCGGAGGAGAAATTCCGCAACGTCGTCGAGTCGTCGCCGATGGGCATCCACATGTACGAACTGGCCCCGGACGGACGGCTTATTTTTATCGGCGCCAACCGCGCGGCCGATGAGATTCTCGGCGTCGACAATTCGCAATTCATCGGGAAGACGCTCGAGGAGGCGTTTCCTCCTCTCGCCGGGACCGAGGTACCGGAGCGGTACCGGCTCGCCGCCGCCCAAGGCGAGCTCTGGCATACCGAACAGATCGTATACGAATACGAGCAAATCAAGGGCGCTTTCGACGTCACCGCCTTCCAAACGTCGCCGGGGAAGATGGCGGCGATGTTCCTCGACGTCACCGAGCGGAAGCGCGCCGAGGAGGCGTTGCGGGAATCGGAGGAGAAATACAGCAACCTGTTCCACCGTTCCAGGGACGCCATTATAATCCACGATTTGGAGGGGGCCGTACTGGATTCCAACGAGCAGGCCTCGGACCTGTTCGGATATACCAGGGAGGAGATGGCCTCCCTCACCGTCGGGGACCTCCATCCGCCGGAGGCGCTCGCGGCCTCCCACGAGGCGTTCCGCCGGATATCGCGAGAGGGGTTCGTCCGGTTCGAGGTCGATTTCCGAAAGAAGGACGGCTCGGTTTTCCCGGCCGAGGTATCGTCGAGTTTGTTCGAGATAGCGGGTAAGAAGGTTATCCAGGGCATCCCCCGCGACATTACCGAGCGCAAGCGGGCTTACGAAAGATTGCAGGAGAGCCTGTACGGCACGATCAAGGCCATATCCAAAATCGTCGAGGAACGCGATCCCTATACCTCCGGCCACCAATCGCGCGTCGCCGCGCTGGCTCGGGCCATCGCCGGGGAGATGGGCCTGTCCGAGGACCGGGTGGAGGGAATCTTCGTGGCCGCCTCCGCGCACGACATCGGCAAGATCTCCATCCCGGCGGAGATACTCAGCAAGCCGGGCCAACTTACCGAGATGGAGTTGGATATTATTAAGACCCATGCCCGGGTCGGTTACGAGATCCTGGAGAACGTCGAGTTCCCCTGGCCCGTGACCGAGGTCGTCCTCCAGCACCACGAGCATCTGGACGGTTCCGGGTATCCGGCCGGCCTGCGCGCCGACGATATTCTACTCGAGGCGCGGATTTTGTGCGTCGCGGACGTGGTCGAGGCCATGTCCTCGCACCGGCCGTACCGCCCCCACCTGGGCGAGGGAAAGGGTTTCGAGGAGATAACGCGGTATCGGGGCATCCGGTACGACGCCGACGCCGTCGACGCCTGCCTTATATTATTCCGCGAAAAGGGCTTCCTGTTCGAATAGGTTTAGGCGGACGCGGCGCCGAAGTCGCGGAGCCGCGTGAAAGCGTTGTTCCGGTAGGAGGGATAAAATGAAACGGTTAATAATTTTAGGAGTTGCCCTATTGGCGGCCGGCGCGGCATTCGCCAAGATGGGCGACGTCGTCGCCTCCTTCCCCGCGCCGGCGAATTACCCGATCGCGTTGGCGGTTGGGGCCGACTACAATCATTACCTTTGGGTTTTCTGCGATACCTCGCCGTACCGCATCTATCGGATGGGGGGGATGAACGGGGCCGTTTACGCCTCCTTCGTCTCGCCGCAGGGGAGGTACACGCGCGGCCTCACGTATAGTTACGGCGGAGGCGGCGGCCTGCCCACCGGAAGCTACCTCTGGATGGGCAATTACTCCACCGATCGTATATATCGGTGCAATTTCAACACCGGCAGCGCCTACGCCTCGATTCCGGCCAACCACGACATGTACGGCGGCCTGGCCGTTATGGCGACCGGCGCCGGCGGCCGGGCCCCAACCCACATGCTCTCTAGCGATACCTCGCCCCGGTACGTCTACCGCCAGAGCTTAACGAACGGCTCTATCTACGCCTCGTTCGCCCCCTCCCCCGCGATTTACGACCTGGCGTGGGACTTGCAGAACCGGTATGTCTGGACCGGGAGCACGGGCGACTACGTCTACGCCTTTAGGACCAACGGCTCGGTCGCCGGCTCGTTCCGGATACAGGCCGACAATCCCCGCGCCTTTGCTTATACCGGGTCTTACCTCTGGTTGGGAACGACCACCGGCAGCCACTACATTTGGATGCTCCATTGCCCGGCGCCCTGGGGGGCGGTAGAACCCGTGTCCCTCGGCCGCGTGAAGGCGTTGTTTAAGTAGGGGCGCAAGGCCTTGCGCCCCTACCGTTCCCCGCGCCGGGCCGACCTTCAGGTCGGCCCGTTTCATATTTATATTTCCGGGGATTAAACCGCCCCCGCCAACTGCAGCCGCCGGCCGAAGTCGGCGCGGATGCGCTCGCGGAGGTTTGTATGTTCCGGCCGCTCGAGCCGCTCGTCCTCGTCCAGCGTGGCCGCCGCCAGCTCCCGCGCCAGCTCGAATAAACCGCGGTCGTGAATCAGGGCCTGTAAAGCGAAGTCGGGCAGGCCGTGCTGCCTCGTCCCCAACAGCTCGCCCGGGCCCCGTATCGCCAGGTCCGCCTCGGCGATCTCGAAGCCGTCCGACGTGCGCGCCAGCGTCTTCAGCCGGGCCTTCGCCTCCGCCGTTACCTTCCCCGGCGCGACGGCGACGAAGTGGGAGGCGTGCTCGCCCCGGCCGACGCGGCCGCGGAGCTGGTGCAGTTGCGACAGGCCGTAGCGGTCGGCGTGCTCCACCACCATCACGGTGGCATTGGGCACGTCCAGGCCCACCTCCACCACCGTCGTCGCCACCAGGACGTCCACGTCGCCGCCGCAGAAGGCCGTCATCGTGGCCTCGCGCTCGTCCGCCGGCAGGCGGCCGTGGACCAGCCCTATCCGGTAATCCGGGAATACTTCGTCGGCGAGTTTTTCGGCCATCGCCGTCGCGGCCTTGAGCGCGTTCGCCTCCGACTCCTCAATGACCGGATAGACGACGAAGCCCTGGCGGCCGGCGGCCACCTCCCGGCCCAAAAGCTCGAACGCCTCGCTCACGCGTTTCTCGGCGAGCACCGTCGTCGTCGTGCCCGGGCGGCCGGCCGGCATCTCGTCGATCACGGTTAGCTCCAGGTCGCCGTAGACGCAGAGCGCGAGCGTCCGCGGTATGGGCGTGGCCGTCATCACGAGGACGTTGGGGTTTGCACCCTTGGCGGCGAGGCGCTGGCGCTGGCCGACGCCGAAGCGGTGCTGCTCGTCGACGACGGCCAGGCCGAGACTCTTGAAGCGCACGTCGTCCTCCAACAGCGCGTGCGTCCCCACGACGAGCTGCAGCGTCCCGTCGGCCAGGCCGGCGAGGATGCGTTCGCGGTCCGCCGCCGGCGTCGTGGCCGCCAGCAGCTCGCACGCGATGCCGGCGGGCGCCAGGAACGCCGAGGCGGTGTACCAGTGCTGCCGCGCCAGTATCTCGGTGGGCGCCATGAGCGCGGCCTGGAAGCCGGCCTCCGCCGCGGCCAACATCGCCTCCAGCGCCACCACCGTCTTGCCGGAGCCTACGTCGCCCTGCAGCAGCCGGCGCATGGGCCAGCTCGCGGCGAGGTCGTCGTCGATGGCGGCCAGCGCCTTTCGCTGGGCGCCGGTGAGCTCGAACGGCAGCTCGAGGCGGCCGCGGAGCGAGCCGTCGCCCTGCACGCGGACGCCGGCTTGCGCGAGGCCCTGGCGCTTCTTGAGGAGCAGGCCGCACTCCATGAGGTAGAGGTGCTCGAAGCTGAGGCGCCTTCGCGCGCGCCGCTGCTCGTCCATGCCGTCGGGGTAGTGGATTTGTCGCAGCGCCTCGCCCAGCGGCGGGAAAGAGGTGCGGGCCAGTACCGCCGGCGGCAGCGGCTCGGGCAGCTCGTCGGCCAGGCCGTCCAGCGCCTGGAGCGTGGCTCGCCGGAGGGCGCGCTGCGTCAGCCCCGCCGAGAGCGGGTATACCGGGATGACGCCGCCGAAGGACTCCGCGTCGGCGCCGCGGCCTATGACGTCGAACTCCGGGTTCACCAGCTCCGGCGCCTGGTAGAATTTTAGTTTGCCGCTGGCGACGACGCGGTCGTCGGCCTTCACCTTGTCTGCCACGTACGGCGCGTTGAACCACTTCAGCAGGATGTCGCCCGTGTCGTCGGACAACAACGCCGTGACCAGCGTGCGGCCGCGGCGCTTGCGCTCCAGCACTATTTCGCCCACCGTCCCCTCCACCGTGACGTCGTCGCCGACGCGGACGTCGCCCAGCGGCGTGACGCGCGAGCGGTCGACGTAGTCGCGGGGGAAGAGGTGGAGCAAATCGCGGGCGGTGGTGACGCCCAGGTTGGCCAGCGCCCGCGCCCGCGCCGGGCCCACGCCCTTGAGGTATTGGACGTTGGTGTCGGCGTCGAGCGTTTTCTTGCGCACCGCCGCCGGCTTGGGCGGCCGCTCCATTTCGTCCAGCAGGCGCGACGCGCGCTCCAGCCGCTCCGCCAGGAGGTCCGGTCGTTCGTCGGGGAAGAGCGACGCGAGTTGGTCGAAGAGCCGCCGCACGTGCTCGTCTCGAGCCGCGGTCGCGCGACCCTCCGCGGCCCACTCCCGCATGCGACGCTCGACGCCGCGCAGTTTCTCCAGGCCGTAATAGTCGAAAGCGACCGCCAGCGCGGTCGGCCGTCGCATCTTCGCGATTATCTGTGAGACGTTTTCGTTCACCGGAACACGTCGTAGCCTAAGGCCGCCAGCATCTTCGAGAGGCGGTAGAGCGGCAGGCCGACGACGTTGAAGTAGTCGCCGTCCACGCGCTTCACCAGCAGCGCCCCCCGCCCCTGGACGGCGTACGCGCCGGCCTTGTCCAGCGGCTCGCCGGTGGCGACGTAGTACTTTATCTCCTCGTCGCCCAGCGGCCTCATCGTGACGGCGGTGGCCTCGGCCTCGGCCGCCTCGCGCCCGCTCGGGCCGTCGACCAGAGCCAGGCCGGTATACACGGTGTGGGTTCGGCCGGCGAGTTGGGCCAACATCGCCCGCGCCTCCTCTTCGTCGGCCGGTTTGCCGAAGATGCGCTCGTCGAGGACGACGACGGTGTCGGCGCCCAGGACCAGCCGGCCCCGGTTGGCCGCCGCCACGGAGCGCGCCTTCGCCAGCGCGTGGCGGACGACGAGATCTTCGGCCGGCTCTCCCGGCGGGAAGTCCTCGGCCACGTCGCGGGGCGCGACGGCGGCGAACGCGATGCCGGCCTCGCGCAAGAGGAACCGGCGCCGCGGCGACGTGGAGGCCAGGAGGAGGGGAGGGGCGCCGGCGCTTTTAGCTTCGGAAACCATAACGGTCGTCGGGTATTATAAACCGGCCCGGGTGCCTTGGCAAGGTTATAAAAAAAGGGGTGCGCTCGAGCGGGCTGCGGCGCGTAAAAACAAAAGGGCCCGAAGGCCCTTTTGTCGGTCCTTGAATTTACCGGCGTATCTAAATAAAAAGACCGGTTAGTTTACTTGTAACGGACACCCAAGGCGGTTCTAGAAAAGTATTAAGTTTTTAATAAGGTTTATTGAACTCCCAAGTTAACACGTCGGTTTTGACGCTCCTCAATTTTTTAATTCGATAGTTTTAATAACCGAGGACGAAATAAACCCCGCCTAAGTAAGACGGGGTTTGACTTCCGTACGGCCCTATTTATTTAGCTTCTTCCATTTCGAAGCCGCGCCAATACCAGGACCCGTGGTTAAAGTTTCCGATTTGATTATAAGCGTCTTGGTACTCGGGGTGTGTGGCTATACCCTCGATTAAATTTCCGTCGTAATTTTCCCACCATGGCTCTGCGTTAATTATGTAGAAACCGCCGTTGTTGGTATCGTCGGTTCCTAGGATCTCTAAGCTTACTACGTCATACCAAGTAACCGTAGCACCAGATATGTACACGCCGTCAGTTTGCTTAACGTAGCCCCTTATAGCTCCCAAGTCGTCGGTTGTTTCGTAAGAGGGGGCGAAATTCGGTTCCGTTACGTCAGTCTGGCACGCGAGTAACGCAATTCCGAAGCTTATAGCCGCTAAGCTAATTAGGGTTTTTCGTAACATTTCTTTTCTCTCTTTGTTTAGTATCGGTTTTCATTACTTTTATCGCGCGTTAGCTATCCCCGTTTATTAGGTCATTCATACCCCCTTTTTTATTTTTACGCTATATTCATAACATAAACCCCTGACGGAACCTGTCAGTCTTTAAGTACGAAACAAAATATAAAATAGTGTGTGCAGTTTAAAAGCGCCCCGTACGCTTGGGCTGTGGCGCACGGGTCGCGACGTCGTAAAATATTTGTTTTAAGGGAGAAGGTTGTTCTTGGCGTGCGGGAATAAAAGTCGGGGCGGGACGGCGTCGAAGGCGATGCCGGCTTCCCGCAAGAGGAAGCGTCGCCGCGGCGACGTAGAGGCCAGGAGGAGAGGAGGGGCGCCGGCGCTTTTAGCTTCGGAAGTCATAACGGTCGTCGGGTATTATAAACCGAGCCGGGTGCCTTGGCAAGGTTATAAAAAAAAGGGGTGCGCTCGAGCGGCCTGCGGCGCGTAAATGAAAAAGGGCCCGAAGGCCCTTTTTCTCGCCGGTTAGCGGTTCCCGTTATTTGAACAGCGTCTTGATTTTACCGAGGGAGGCGGGCGCGACCGCGGAAGGCGTGTAAGTAACGATAAGGCGCACCGGCTGGGAGGAGGATTCCTTCATATAGGGGTAGCAACGCGGGACGGTGCCCGACTCGGGGTTTTTCTTCAACATCACGCCGTAGTTAGTGGCCGGGGTGTCGACCCAGCCCTGGATTATGGCTACGGCCGCGGCGGTGCAATCTTTGGTGTGCGGCCCGAGGCCGGAGACCCAGTCGATGTCGAGGAGCCTGCTGGCGACGGCGTCGTCGTGTTTCGGCTGGGTATTCCACGTTACGACAGACTCTACCCACGTCTCGGTAACCTTGCACGCCCACATTTTGCCGGTGCCGTAGTCGTTCCGCATAAACTGGAAACTAAGTTTGGCGCCGGTTACCTTCCCGGAAATTTTCGTGCAATCGTATCTGACGAGCGTACGTTGGCAACCGTTGTACCAGCCCCAGTAGCCGTACGTTGCGCTACCGAAATTCCGGGTTGCCGCCCCTTCCCATAAGGGCGAGTCCGCAGCCGGGTTGAGAACTTCTTCTGCGGCGTTTACGAACGCGGCGCTCGTCATTATGGCGAGAATTGCCAAGAAAGAAACGCTGCGCATTTTAAACCTCCTTGGTTAGCGACGATATTACGTTGGATGGTTATAACTGTCCCTCGCTTAGTAGAATAGCGATTTGACGCGTCCTAAGGAAGGGGGCGAAGCTTGGCCACGAACCGCCGCCTCAAGCCGGTTTTAAGGCCTCCGGCGCCGCCGAGCTTTCTGCCGCCCTTTAAACCGATATAAACTGTAACACCGCCTCCGCTCAATATCAAGATAAAAAATAACCCGTTCGAAATACCGCTCGAGCGGGCGGCGGCGCGCGTAATACTGACGTAAGCACTTGACATTGACACCTTCTTCTACTAAAATGGCGCGTCAACGAACGGCACTAATCTTTTAAAGGTCCAAAAGGTCCAAGGAGGTCGGAGCTAAGAACCTCGGTATTTCCCTGAGCACCGGGCCCGGCTCTTTCCCCGGCCGCGACGGCGGGGCCGCAAGATTACGAGGGCTAAGACGTGGTGTTGGCAAGCGCAGGCGGGCGGAGGTCGAGACGCCCGCTGGACGTCCGGGAGCGGGGAGTATCAGGTTGGCGCGAATGCATGCCCGAAAAAGGCAAGATCAAGTGGTTCAGCGAGGCCAAAGGGTACGGCTTCATCGAGCGCGAAGAGGGCGACGATGTCTTCGTGCACTACAACTCGATCCAGATGGAGGGGTTCAAGACCCTCGCCGAAGGGCAAGAGGTTGAGTTCGAAGTCGTACAGGGCACGAAGGGACCACAAGCCGAGAACGTTACCTTGGTAGCGTGACGGCCTTAAGCGCGAAGGCCCCGCCCTCTCCGAGTGGGCGGGGCTTTTTTTTTATATAAAAACGGCTCGGCGCGGGCGGGAGCTTCTCGGGGCGAACCTTGATAGGGCCGCGGCCTCGCCGAGAAAAATGCGTCATTGTTATTGACTTTTAAGCATGTATGTATTATAATGTTTGCATAAAGAGTGCTCGCATTTATATTTCAGAGGAGGTGTACGTCGAGAACCTCGGTATAACACCAGCCGCACGACCCGGCTGCTTCCGCGTGTTTCTGCGCGGGCGGCTCTTTAGGCGAAAGACGGAAGTAATAGTAAGTGCAGGCGGGCCGTTGCAAGTAGGCCCGCAGGCCGCCCGGGCGGCGGGGTAGTACCGGGAGTTCGCGTTATTTATGCCCGAAAAAGGCAAGATCAAGTGGTTCAGTGACGCCAAGGGTTACGGCTTCATCGAGCGGGAGGAAGGCGAAGACGTCTTCGTCCATTTCACGGCCATAGTCGGCGAGGGTTTCAGGACCCTCAAGGAAGGCCAGGAAGTCGAGTTCGAGGTCGTATCAGGCGATAAAGGACCGCAGGCCGAAAACGTTACGCTAGTAGGGTAACGGCCTAAAAGACGAAGCCCCGCCTCTTAGAAGGCGGGGCTTTTTTGCAATAAAATCGGCGCCCCCTCGCGAGGGCGCCTTTTGCTAAGGGCCATACAGGAATCGAACCTGTAACCTACTGATTAAGAGTCAGTTGCTCTGCCAATTGAGCTAATGGCCCCTTGCGTTTTTTTCGAGTTAGCCTACCGTTTAAACTCCCACCGGAAACCTAGTTTTTTATCCTCGGTTGCGCCTCCGGCCATGACGAGTTCGATTTTCTCTTTCCCTTCGGGTAGTTTTTCGAAGGTAACTACGTAGTTGTTTATGACGACCTCGGCCGCTTTTTCCTTGCCGGTCGCGTCGTAGTAAGTGGCGCCCAGACTTTCCGTAGCCTCGGAACCGATTTTAATTACGTCGGTCGGTTCGTACCGCCGGCCTTCTTGGTCGAACATGAGTACGTTCCAATTGTCCAGGTCGGCGTCTGCGCCGAATTCATCGGTATATTTCATCGTTATGAAGAAGCGCTCGGCAAGAGGGAATTCTTCTTTGGCCGTCTTAATTAGCTCTTGGGCCTGGGCGTCCATGAGCATTTTTGAATTAATATTACGATATGCGGAGGTGATCGTAAGATCCCAGGTATTATAGACGACCGTAATTTTGTACTCTGCGGAGCGGCCGGTCCCTTTACCCGAGGTTTCCGCGGCCCAATCTTGAAACCAACCCGCCGCTCCGCCCATTAACGCCTTGTGTTCAATTTTAACGCGGCCTCTCGCCTTTTTCATTTCTTTGTTACCGATTTCTCCCGCTTTTTCCGGGTCGTCGGGGTAAGCTGCTAGGTCCTTTAATTTTACTTTCTTCTTGTCGTAGTTTAGTTCGGCGGCTTGGAGCGTACCGCTTATGAGCAGTAAAGTTACTAGCCCGACGATCGTTATTAACGTACCCGTCCTCATCATCCAACCTCCTCTGGATAAAACCTCCGGTGAATGCCTCCGCGTCAGAGCTTAAAAGCCCCGACGAGTTTTCCCTTCGCGTTATATTAAAAATTTCCGCCGCCGAAATCAAGGGGAAACGTTTTCCGCCGGCCGCCACTGATACTTCTCTAAGTCGATCGCGCCCCGCTCGTCCGCCGCTACGCCCTCCGCCGTGAGCAGCGCCTTCTGCTCGTCGAAGCCGGCGCCGGTGAGCGATATCGTTCCCTTGCCGTTGATGACGCGGTGCCAGGGGAGGCCCTCTTTTCCGGACTTCGCGACCAGCACCCGCACCACCTGGCGCGCGCCGCGCGGGTTGCCGGCCATCGCCGCGAGTTGGCCGTAGGTCGCCACCTTCCCGCGCGGGATGTTCTTTATAACCTCGACGACGCGTTGCGTGAACGTCTTCTCGCTCATTTTACCTTCATCTCCCCGCCGCCCTTGCTCTTCCCTTCATACTCCAAGACGGCGTCGGCGTCCGGTAGCTCCCGGCCGCTACGCCTCCGTCGCGACGAACTCGCGGCCGTCGCCGTGGCATATAAGTTGGATTACCTGCCGCCCCGCGAGCAGCGCGGTCGGCAAACCTCCCCCCGGCATTACCCACTGGCCCGCCATCCAGAAGTTCGCCAGGCCGGGCAGCGTCTTCTTCATCCGCAGCGTGAGCGTCCGGGGCGATATCCGCCAGCCCTCGTACGTTCCCTGCCAGTTGCCGGTATAGCGCTCGAACGTGGCCGGCGTAGCGACGTCGCGCGCCTCCACCTTGCCCTTGACGCCGGGGAAGCGCCGCTCGAGCTCTTCCAGGACCGTCGCGGCGACGTGGTCCTTCTGCGCCCGGTAGCGGTCGCGGTCTTGGTCGCGAAGCCCCTTCCAGTAATCGTAGTTCGATTCGAACATGACGGTTACGACGATCTTGCCCGGCGGCGCGAGGGTGGGGTCGAAGTTGTACACCCGGAGCGACGCCCGCCGGACCTCCTCGCCTGCTACTTGCAGCGGCGAGGCGAAGTTGAAGGTGAGGTAGTGCGGCGCGCCCTCGAGCGCGTCGTCGACGCCGAACGAGAGGTAGACCAGCGG
>JAUWLW010000085.1 GCA_030613505.1 Candidatus Zixiibacteriota bacterium | reverse complement strand
AAATCCTGGTACTCCGCCATCCCCTTGTGCGCCAGCACGCGCGTTATGGCGCTCGTCAACGTAGTCTTCCCGTGGTCCACGTGCCCTATCGTCCCCACGTTAACGTGCGGCTTAGTCCGCTCAAACTTCGCCTTGGCCATGTTAGTACCCTCCGCCGCCAGCGCGGCTTAACGGTAAAGGGATAAAAACCTACGTATTACCCCTATCCCGCCCAAATTTCCTCGAATTCGGACAGGGGCGCGTGTAGTTTTGACTTTGTTTTCCGGGGGTTAGACCCCCAGCGTTGCAGCGATATCGTAAGCAGCTATTTATAACAAAAAATCCCTTGCAAGTCAACCATTTTTTTACGTTTCCGGCGCGGCCCGCCGCCCCGTCATAAAAGCCCCTTTTCCGACTTGACGCCGCCAACCGGTCCGGTAGCGTCCCCCCCCTATTTGTACCGGAGTTCTCCAAATATTTCGCCGAAACGTACGCTCCCTCGGCGTCGAGGACGACGGCTCCAACTCGAGGCGCCGTCGCGTCGGCGTTCGACCGCCGAGCCGCCCCCCGGCGCCGTCGTTGTTGACACCGCTCGCCGGCGGTGATAAAATCCACGGACGTAGGTAGGTGCAAACGTGAAAAACAAACTAGCCATCAGCTTGATCCTGGCGTGCGTCGCCGCGGCGGCCGCAGCCGCGGCCGACGCCGCGCTGACCGACGATTTCAAACGGGCCGAGCGTTATTACGACGGCAAAGATTACGTAAGCGCGCTCCGGCTGTACCGGGACGTGTTGGAGCGCGACCCGGGCGGGCCCTACGCCGCCGCCGCCGGCCTCCGCGTCGGCATGTGCAACTTCGCGCTGGGGGAGTACGCCCCCGCGGCCCTCGCCCTCGAAAAGTTCGGGGAGGGGTTCCCGACCTCTCCCTATCTCGACGACGCGACGTTCCTGGCCGCGCAGGCGTCCTTCCGGATGGGGGAATACCATCGCGCGCTCGAGCGGCTTTTGCGCGTCGTATCCTTCGGCAAAAAGAGCCGCTACTACAAGCGGGCGGTGCGCGGCATCGGCAACATCGCCGACGAGGCGCTCACCGCCGCCCAACTACGCAAGAGGCTGGAGGATTACTACCCGTCGCCGGAAGCGGCCGAGGTATTATTGAAGCTCGCCCAGCACCAGGTGGAGCGGCGGGACTACGAAAAGGCGGTGGTCATCCTCGACGTCGTCGCGGAGCAGTACGCCGAGCTGGACGAGGGCCGCGAGGCCCGGAAACTGCTGGCCTCGGTGCGCGATAAGCTGGGGCGGGAGCCGCTGGCGGTGGGCGTGCTCTTGCCGCTCTCGGGGGAATACGACGTATACGGCAAGGAGATGCGGGCCGCCGTCGAGTTGGCCGCGGCGGAGCACAACCGCTCGCGCCCGGGCGAGCCGGTGACCTTCGTATTCGAGGATACGGCCGGGACCGAAGAGGGCGCCCTGGAGGGCGCGCGGCGGCTCATCTACGGCGAGCGCGTCATAGCCATAGTGGGGCCCGCGCTCACCAACAACGTGCGCGCGCTGGCGTCGCTGTGCCACGTCAACCAGGTCCCGGTATTATGTCCCGCGGCGACCGACGGCAAGGTGGCGCAGTTGAACGGTTTCATCTTCGCCAACGGCCTGACCCACGAGGTGGAGACCGCCAACATGGCCGCGTACGCCGTAGGTCACCTCGGCCTTAAACGCTTCGCGGTCCTCTATCCCGCGAACGCGTACGGCACGGACCTGCGGGACGCCTTCGCGGAGGCCGTCGCCCGGGCGGGCGGCGAGGTCGTCGGCTCGGTGGAATACCCGCTCTTAGACCCGAGCCTCGAGCCGGATAAGCGCGAGATCAACTACTTCCCCTTTACCAAGAAGCTGAAATGGCTCCGCGCCGACGCCGTCTACATCCCCGGCCACTACGACGAGATCATCCGGCTCCTGCCGCAGCTCACGTTCTCGGACGTATCGGCGTACGTCCTCGGCGCCAACGGCTGGAACGAGAACCGCGTTATTCACATGGGGGGCAAGTACGTGGAGGGCACGTACTTCACCGCGGGCTTCTACGGCGACTCGCCCGACGCCGACGTCCGGGCGTTCGTCTCGAGCTACCGGCGCCAGACGGCCGAGTTCCCCGACTACCTGGCCGCCGCCTCCTACGACGCCGCGAAAATCATATGCACCGTCCTCTACCCGCCGGCGGAGAACGGCGCCGAAATAAAGGCTCGCCTCGACGCGGTGGCGGACTACCGCGGCGTAACGGGACGCACGACGCTGCGGGGCGCCGACGGCATGCTGCGCAAAGAGGTCGCCATTCTGACGGTGCAGGAGGGCGAGGTAGTCGAGGCGCCGCGGTGAAGCGGGCGACAGCCATCGCCTTGTCGGCGACGTTATGTATGGTCGCGTGCGGGCCCAAAAGGCCCGCCGGTTATTTTATATACGAAGGCCGGCGGGGCGACTCGGTGGCGGCGCTGAGCGCGCGCTTCGGCGGCGACGAGCGCCTGACGAAGACGCTGGCCCGCGAGGCCGGCCGCGACGCCGCGGCGCCTTTCGACGCCAGCGAACGCGTCGCCTTCCCGTTCGAGAGCCTTAAAAAGCATCGCGAGATACTCGAGACCTTCGCGCGGGTCCACCGGGCGCGCGGCGCCCGGGCGCGGGGCAACTACGCCGGCGCGCTAGAGGCGCTGAAGGCCGCCTCCGCCGCGGCGCCGGACGACCCGGCCATAGCCTTCGAGCTGGGCGCGACGTATTACGAGGCCGGCGACTACGCTCGAGCCGCGGCCTCCCTCGCCACGGCCCGCTCACTCGCGCCGGACGACGAGGAAGTGACGCTGACGTACGCGCTGGCGACGGCGGAGGCCGGCGACGCCGACGGCGCGATCGCGGCGCTGGAAGAGCTCGCCGCCGCGCGGCCCGACTTCCTCTACGCCCGCTACGTCCTGGGCGAGGTGGAGGTAAAAGCGGGCCGGTATCCCGCCGGCCGCCACCACCTCTTCGAGTACTTGAAGCGGAACGGGGAGGGGTTGGTGGCCGGGTACGCCCGGGAGGCGATAAAGGCTTCGGCCCGGGCGGAGATGGAGGCCGCGGCCCGGGCGCTGGAGGAAGCCGCCAGCGCGGAGGAAGAAGAAGCGACGCCGGCGCGCGAGGCGGGGCCCGCCGAATGACGATAAACATTTCCCCTTATTAATACAAAAAGCCCGGCGAAACGCCGGGCGTTACTATGGAGCAAGGGCCTTGAGGCCCTTGTCGGGGGCGACTAGCCAGTCGCCCCTACCGGAACAACGCCTTCACCCGACCCAGCGAAGCGGGCGCGACGGCGGGTTCTTTGCGTTTGAAGTATTGCACGCGCGAGTTGTAATAGTCGGCGACGTAAAACCGCGTACCCGTATTTTTTAGAGCTACGCCGGTAGGCCGGTAAAATTGTCCTTTGCCCTGACCCTCCGAACCCCGTCCGCCGAGGTACGCTCCCGCCGCCGTAAAGTATTGGATACGGTGGTTTCGATTATCGACGACGAAGACGTACCCCGTATCAGGCGCTACCGCGATACCTATGGGGTTATTAAACTCTCCCGGCCCTTCGCCCGCCGTGCCCCACTCGCCAAGGTAACTCCCGGTCCGCGTGAAATACTGGACGCGGTCGTTGAAAGTATCGGCTACGTATACGTTGCCGGTAGTCGGCGCTACGGCGACGCCTTCGGGATATCGAAATTGGCCGTTGCCCGTGCCGCGCGAGCCCCACTTCCCGAGGAACGAACCGTTGGCGGTGAAGTACTGGATGCGATCGTTGCTGTCGTCCGCGACGTAAACGTTACCGCCCGGCGCGACGGCGACGCCACAAGGTTCGTGGAATTGCCCGTTGCCGGTACCTCGCGAGCCCCACTTCCCGAGGAACGAACCGTTAGCGGTGAAGTACTGGATGCGGTGGAGCAGTTCATCACTTACGTATACGTTCCCGTTGGGGGCGACGGCGACGCCTGAGGGGTCGTAGAATTGGCCGTTGCCCCTCCCGAGCGAGCCCCATTTGCCGAGAAAAGAGCCGGTCAACGTAAAATACTGGACGCGTTCGTTGCCCATGCCCGGATCGGTTACGTAGACGATGCCGTTCGGCGCGACGGCGACGCCTAAGGGCCATATAAATTGGCCGTTGCCCGTCCCGAGCGAGCCCCACTTGCCCAGGAAGCAACCCGTCGAGGTGAAGTATTTAACGCGGATGTTGCCGGCGTCGGCGACGTATACGTTACCGCTCGAGGCGATGGCGACTCCCTTGAGCCAATCAAATTGGCCGTTGCCGGACCCTTCCGTGCCCCACTGGCCCTCGTAGACCCACGCCGCGAAAGCCGTGGTAGCCGCCAGCGCCGCAGCAACTGCGATAATTAAAACCCTCTTCATCTCTTAACCTCCTACCTGAACAACGCCTTCACGCGGCCGAGGGAGGCGGGTTCCACCGGCATGCCCGACTCGTACATATATAGATGGTCGGTAGCGTCGTCGACGACGTATAGGTACGCGGCGTCGTACCATGTGTGCACCACTTCGAGGCCGAGGGGCGAGGTGATTCCCGTTAGGATAGACTTCCCGTCCCGGTATACCGTATGCGTGGCGTCGTCG
>JAUWLW010000059.1 GCA_030613505.1 Candidatus Zixiibacteriota bacterium | reverse complement strand
GCGGCCGCCGTGGCGACGGTCGGCTCCTCGGATACCGGGACGATCGAGAACAACGTCGGCCCGATCAAAGCGCCGGCGGGCAACTTGAGGGACGCCCGTTCGCCGCCCACCGTGCCGCCGCGCGCCGTCAGGAAGCCGGCGGCGAAGTGCTTTTGGCCCGATACGACGTTGCCGGCGTCATCCGCGCCCCGCCAATCTACGAAACCCTCGCCGGCCGCGCCGCCGTTAATGTCGTAGGTACCGACGAACGCGTACCCGGGCTTGGCGACGGCGAGTTCGACCTTTTTCCTGGATATTTCCGGTTCCCCCCGCTTTGCGAAGACGACGTCGGCCTCGGCGCCGAAGAGCTTCTCGTCGGCCCCCAGTAGTATTTTCAGCGCGGCGGGGTTAGTCTGGGGGCGCGCTACGGCGACGGCGATCGCCGGCGGCCTGAAATCGTTGGTGGCGAGGAAGCTGTACTTGAACCTCAATTCGGTCCCCTCGTACGCGGGGCAATTGACGACGGTCGTTATGGATTGGTATTGGGAGGGGTCCTCTATTCTTACTATGCACTTATCGCCCGGGCTGAATAAGGGCGACGCGGCGCCGGCGGAGCCGTCGAGGTCGGTCCAGGTCGAGCCGTTTTTGGTAACCGTGGCCCAGCCGCCCCAGTCTTTCGACGCCGGCTTATTCGACGCCGCGGCTTTCACCTTGAACACCGCGGCGCGCCAAGGGGGCGGCGAATCGAAGCGGTAGTACCCGGCGCCGAGGTAATTCATAAGCGCGCCCGGGCCCGGCTCGAAATTTACGACCGGGTAGGCGGTCCACACGTTTTGAGGTTGGAGGGTGGGGTAGTTGGCGCCGTATCGGTAGTGGCGGCCGTCGTCCCGTTGGCCGGTGAACCAATTCCACGCCGTAAACAATTCGAAAGCTTCTTTAAACGCCCGCCCCTCGGCGAAGGCGCTCGAGCGGTCGTGGATATCGATAACGTACGTTACGGCTCCTTCGCTGGAACGGTCGAGTCCCGGCTCGCCGGTGTACCAGGCGTCGCCCTTGCTGGTGGCGCGCCAGACGCCGCGGATTAGCGGTTCGTCGCCGGCGGGGCGCGGCTTCCACCCGGGAGCGACCCAGTACCGGTTGCTCCAATCCTCCAGAAAATATATGAACGGGGTGCCGTGTTGCGTCAGCGGCGCGAGAGGGTCTTTAAATAGGTTCTCGAAGAAAGCGCCGCCCGGGACTTCGGGCGATTTGGGTTTATAGACGTGGTCTATTAACCACGACTTGGTGCCGGCCGCCAACCACCGTGGTATAACCGTTTCGCTGGTTTCGGCGGCGTCGAACATGTACGTTACCGCCACACCCCACAGACCCGCCGCTATGCGGGGCGAATCGTATTCGTCGTAAGCGTTGCTAACGTTGAAATAGGCGGAGTAACAACTCCGGGCCGAGGCGGGGAACGGGCCGAAGGCGTACGTTATCCCTTCCAGTCCGCCGGTGAGCTTGCCGCAGTAAGCGTCCCACCGGTTGCTGCCGCCGTAGTCCTCGTCTTCGCCGGGCCAGTTCAGCGCCGGGTAGTAATCGCGGATGGGCAAATACTGCCCCTCGCGCGGGTCCGGATGGTAGAACCAGTTGTCGGCCTCTGTATTGTAGAGCGACCACTCGAAGTTGGTCCCGATCCATTCCACGACGTCCGGGAAGCCGTTGCGGTCGCGGTCTCGCTGGTCTTGGAGAGCGTTCGGCCCCTCCAGTACGTACCAAACGCGAAGGTTGCCGGTGGGCGTATCGTAATGGTATTTGGGATATCCGCCGTACCGCGTGTCGCCCCACGCGCACGCGCGGTACTTCCCCAGCTCGTCCAGCTCGAGCTTGATAATTTGCAAACGGCCGTCGCCCGAGTCGCCGGCGAAAGCGGCCGTCGCGTATAGTACGCCTATTGCAAAGACGATCCGGATTGTTTCGCGCACGGGGGCGCGCCCCCTGTAATTCCTAAATAGTCAGCGCTACGCTTACTCGTTGAGCATATCGTATAGCCGCGTAAAAGTCAAGCGCCGGACCCGTCCCGAAATATTTCGCCCCACGCGTACGGCGGTTAACGGCGTCAACGCCCGGCGTCGCCGGGCCGGGAGGTTCCCGGCGTTGGTCTCTCCGGGTATAAGTAACCGGCAAGGCCGGTTTGTTCCGGCGTAACGGCCAGCGATTCCTCCCAAAATCGCCTCGCCCTTTCGGCGTCGCCCAGCTTAACGTACGCCGCCCCTACGTCGTTCAGTATGCCCGAGTACTCGCGACGGAACAATAGCGAGTCGTGGCGGTGTCGTTCCATGGCGGGCAGGAACTCGAGGTAGAGCGGGATGGCCTTTTCGGGGTACCCGTTGGCGTTGTATATCGAAGCTATCAGCAGCGCGATGTTGGCGTCTTTTACGTTGGCGCGCTCGGCGGCGCCGAGGTTGCGGAGCGCCACGTCGTTCCGCCACGTATTAAAACAGTAATCGGCCGCCATAACGAAGTAATTCATCCAGATGCGATACGTCGTCGGGCAGTAGGCCGTTCGTTTTTCGCCCAAGCTTTCGCCGACGAGGCGAAAGCCGCGGTACTCGTATCGCTCCCACGGCGGCCCGGGCGCGGCCTCTGTTGAGCCGAGGCGTCGCGCGCGGTAAAAGAGGCCGTACGGAACGAGCTCGGCGCCCCAGCCGCGGGAGTTTCCTTCGGGGACGTTGTAGTAGAAGGGCCGGTTCGCGTTCCCCGACAAGAGGTCTTTCCTGAACGCGAGCCACCAATTTTCCGCGGCGCCGGGGTCGACGATGAAGCGGGGGGCGCGCCCCATGGCCGTAAATTCGCTTCGTATGACGTTGCGAGGGTCGGCGACGACCACGTCCGGGCGCCGGCCGTGGACAAAGTGGAAGTACGATTGCCCGAAGAGCCCCTGGCGGCCGTAGAAGGGAAAGGCGACGATGCCGCGGTAACCTAAGGTGCGGAGGCGGTTGCGACCGTGCTCCGCGGGAAAGGTGAAGCCGCGCAGGTCCGCCTTCGACAAGTTGGCCAGGCACGGATAGGCCGGGAGCAGCACGAGCAAGGCCGTCGCCGCCGCGGCGAACCGTCGGCGTCGTATTTTGCTTATCAAAATAAGCGCCGCGCCGGCCGCGAACGGCGCGCATATCAAAAAGAACGATAAATACCACACCTCTATTTCGAAGACTTGAATGGGCGTCAAAAGTCCCACCAGCGGCAGCATCGTCGCCGGCCCGACGACGGCGGCCAGGACGGCCAGCATCCCCGCGTACGGCGTCCGTAACTTGAGCAGCCACACCAGGCCGACGGCGGCCAGCGCGCCCGCGCCCGGGCCGAATTGCAGCAGCAGCAGCTTGCCGAGCTCCCACGCGTGATAGCCGAGGTAGCGGTACCGGGGCCAGAATATCGTCCCGAACTCGCGCCGCCGGACGTGGTCCCAAAAACGCGGCAGGTCCGCCGGGACGCCCCAGTTGAGCGGCGGCTCGCGGGAGGCCCGCAGCGCCAGGTACAGGTAAACCGAGACGCCCAGCACCAACAGCGTCGCGGCGTTGGCGAGCAGGCGGCCGCCGCCTGCCGTCGCGCGCAGTTTGAACCACAGGTAGGCCAGGAGCGGCCCCGTCGCGACGAAGGACAGCGGGTGGTTGGCGGCGGCCAAAGCCGCGGCGAAGGCGGTGGCGTAGAACCACCGGGCGTCGCGCCGGGCGTTGCACCGCGCGCCGCACCACAGCGTGGCCGCCAGCGCCGCGGCGTTCAGCGCGTACACCTCCGTGATTACGGCCTGCGGCCAGAACGTCGCCGAGAAGGCGAAGAGGCCTCCCGCCGCCCACGAGCCGGCCGCCAGCAGGCCGCGGTTTTTTATGACCGGCGCGAGGAGTTCCCACGTCAGCAGGAAGATGAAGGCCGAGGCCAGCGCGCCGAAAGTGGCCGAGGCGACGTTGACGCGCCACGCCACCTCGCCGAACGGCAAGTACGTGAAGAGGTGGCCGGCGAGGGTCTGGAGGGGGTAGCCCGCGGGGTGGTTGACGCCCAGAACGGCGCACCCGAGCGCGAACTCTACCGAATCCTCGAAGTTGAGCGACGGCGCGAGGGTGTAGAGGTAGGCGACTAAGGGGACGGCGAAGGCCGCGGCCAGGCCGACGTTGCGCCACAGCGTCTCGCGCCTTTGGGGTGCGTTTGTTATTTCCGACGCCACAGGTCCTTATCGTAAATCTTGGCTCGAGTTGCGTCAATCTAAAAGAGACGGAGGGGAGCGGGTTAATAGTAAAAAAGCCGCCCCGGGGGGCGGCCGTCGTTGGCTCAGGCGCATTCGTCCAAGAAACCCGCCAACGCCGTCCATATTTTCGGCCAGCGCCTCGGCCGCCGCGCCGCCCCCCGTCTCGACCACCGTTTTTCGCTCGCGCTGGGCCGCGGTGGACGAGGGGTCGTGGGGAAAACGGCCGACGAGGGGAACGCCCTGGCGCGGGGCCTCCCGCTCAATAGCCGAGGTATTTTCGGCGCCTAAATCCGACTTGTTAATCGCGACCCCTGCGAAAGGGAAACCGGTTTAATAGAGTTAACAAAACTAACTACCGCGACTATTTCGCGAAATACGTTAAGCTGATAAGATGCTCTCCCTTTTCGTCATACTCGTAAACCGTTACGTCCCAGGGGCGGGCCAAGAGATGACACCACTCCTCGAAAGCGCTTTTATCAGCTTCGTTCTCGGGGGTCATTGTAAACCCGGTTTCGCCGTGTTTGCCCCTCACTAGTTCTACCCTCATCTTATCCACCTCTCCTAATCTTTTAGTCCTTTAAGGAATTATTATATTGTCTTTACGGACTAACGCTACGACAACCGGAACCACCGGAAGGTTTTTTTCCGCTCAGCCGTTTTCGACTTATTTAGACGGCGTTTTCAGTTTATCTCAGGTTTGGGGCTTTAACGGACCGATATTACGGGAAGGCACCCAACCGATGCCATATCCCCTCGACCGCCTCCGCCGCCGCCCCCCCGAACTCGACCACCGTTTTTCGCTCGCGCTGCGCCGCGGTGAAGGCGTCGTCGTAGGGGACGCGGCCCACGACGGGAATGTCGCGGCGTTCGGCCTCGCGCGCCAGCGCCGCCGCGTTCTCCTCGTGGATATCGAACTTATTTATGGCTACCGCCGCCGGGACGCCGAAGTGCGCGGCCAGGTCCGCCGCCCGGGTGAAACCCTGGATGCCGGTCAACGTCGGCTCCGCGACTATTAACGTCGCGGTCGCCCCCGTCACCGACGATATGACGGGGCAGCCGACGCCGGGCGGCCCGTCCACCAGGATAAGCGGCAGCTTCTCCTCCGCGGCGAGGGCCTGGGCCGCTTTCCGGACCACGGCCACGAGCTTGCCGGAGTTCTCCCCGCCCGGCTTGAGGAGCGCGTGCGCCATAGGCCCGAAGCGCGTCCGCGACAGGTACCACTCGCCGGCGACCTTCTCGACGAAGTCGATCGCCTCCTCCGGGCACAAGTCCACGCACACGCCGCAGCCCTCGCAGGCCGTGGCGTCGACGACGTAGTCTTCGCTTATGGCGTCGAAGCGGCACAGCTCGAGGCACCGGCCGCACGCCGTGCAATCCTCCGGCCTTATTTGCGCCTCGGAGCTGGCGCGGAACTCCCGCCGCGAGCGCAGCTCGGGCCCCAGCAGGATGTGCAAGTCCGGCGCGTCGACGTCGGCGTCGGCGACGACCACGGGTGCGGCAAGCGTCGCGAACGCCGCGACAAAACTCGTCTTACCGGTGCCGCCCTTGCCGCTCAATATGACGAGTTCTTTCATTCCGGCCTGCCGTCGAGCCGCGCGAGGAGGTCCTCGAAAACGCGGCGGTAGTGGGGCAGCTCGTCGACGATAAGGCCGGCGCCGGCGTAGACCTCGGCCGCGCGCCGGTCGTCGGGTAGCGTCCCCCATATCTCCAGCCCTTCGGCCGCGCAGTACGCCCGCAGCTCTTCCTCGCCCTCGCCGGCGCGGTTTACGAAGACGGCGCGGCGGAGGCCGAGCTCGCGCGCGACCGCGGCCGCGAGCTTCAGGTCGTACAGGCCGAAGGGGGTCGGCTCGGTCACAAGGAGGACGACGTCGCTGCCGCGGGCCGCGGCCACCATGGGGCAGGCGGTACCGGGGGGCGCGTCCGCGATCGTAAGGCCGTCTTTCGCCGCCCGCCGCTTCACCTCGCGGATTATGGGGACCGGCGTGCGCTCGCCCACCGTGAGGCGCCCCTCCACGAACGCCACGCCGCGCGCGCTCCCCCGGCGGATCTCGCCCACGACCCGCGGCGCCGGCTTCAGCGCGCCGCGCGGGCAGACCTCCCAACAGCCGCCGCAGCTGTGGCAAACCTCCGGGAAAATGAGCACGTCGTCCTTCAACGCCGCGATGGCGTTGAAGCGGCACACCTCGCCGCAGCGGCCGCAGAAGTCGCACAGGTCGCGCGCGAAGGCCGGCACCTCGACCGCGAAGGGCTCGAGCGTAAGGCCCTCTGGCCGCAGGAAGATGTGGCAGTCCGGGTCCTCGGCGTCGCAGTCGAGCAGCGTGACGGGTAGGCCGGCGGCCGCGGCCGCCACCGCGAGGTTGACCGCGATCGTCGTCTTGCCGGTTCCGCCTTTGCCGCTGGCGATCGTGACGAGCATTTATTTGCGCCCCTACCGCTCGCGCGTCATCGGCGCGTTGCACTTGGGGCACTTCTCCTGGTAGCAGGGAACGCCCTGCTTGTGGGGTGCGGTGGCCCCGCAGCTCGGGCAGACGCAGTTGCCGCCGGGCCCGAGGCCGGAGCCGCCGCCCAAGCCGCGGCCGCCGCCCCGGCCTTGCCCGGAGCCGCCGCCTTGACCGGAGCCCCCGCCGCCGCCACCCTGTCCTTGTCCTCTTGGCATCGATGTCTCCTTTCGTTTTGACCTATCTTGAGCCGAAGCCGCCCTCGACGTTGGGCCCCTCCGCCTCGGCGTATTCGTCCTTCAAGTACCGTTCCACCGCCTCGCGCACCGTCCCCGCGACGCCGACCACTACCGCAATACCGGCCGCTTGAAGGGTCCGGTGGGCATTCGGGCCGCAGTTACCGGTGAGAACCGCCTTCGCGCTTGCGCCGGCCACCGTCTGCGCCGCCTGGATGCCGGCGCCGCCCGAGGCGTCCGCCGCGGCGTTTTCGACGGCTTCGAACGACATATCGTCCGTCTCCACTACCAGGAAATACGGGGCCCGGCCGAAACGCGGGTCTACCTCAGCGTCGAGGTCGCCGCCCGCGGCGGTAACGACTACTTTCATGAAAAACCTCCTTACAACGATCGTGTGATCCGGGCGCACTAGCCCGATTTACGCGACTTCTTATTCGATTTCTTTAAGTAAAAAACGTTTCCACGATATTCCGACCGTAACAGTACACCTTGATCTTATTAATTTATCTAAGACAGCCCACTTCGCGCCGGCCTTCTCAAGCAACTCGACGACGCTATCTTTCTTCACCGGACGTACGGCGGCAATACTAATAAGGTCGCTCTCGGCGTTCCCGGTGAAACCGAACGCGTTGCCCTCGTATCCGATTGAGTATTCCGTTTTTATTCCCGCCTCGCTAAAAACCTGGTAGGCTGAGTGTAGCTTATGCTACGTAGGCGGGTCAACTTCTTTCTCCGCCGGAGGTCGCGTCGGTATCGATATATAACTCCTCCTAGAGTTTAAACCGGTAATAAACGCTGCAACTTACCTTAATACTCTCCCGTCGTCGTTAATACCTCGAACCGGCATCGTTTCCGTTACTAATCCCCCGCGGTGCGTCCCTGCGAAACGCGAAATACGCCAGAAAATTTGATTATTTACTAACGCCCCATGCGACCTGTTGACCCGAAGCCGTATTTCTGGATCGGGCGTATCGATTTTTAAAGATACCCAACGGACCTTATGTAAATCGTACCGTACGTCGGCTCGCTATACGAGAGACTAATTCGAGATAACCGCAACTTCGCTCCCCAACGACTTAAGCGATTCGATTCCCTTGCCCAGGTTAATATCGAAGGTTGGTTCGCCGCCGGCCGCCTCCTTATTTGCTCCGGGGCTGTAACTCCCCGCTCATCGCCGTTTTGTTTTCCGCTTTCGGGGGGTCATGGTCGGGCCCGGCCCGGCCGGTCACTAAGCCGCGGACTTCCCCTACAATATTGCGCCAAGCCACCGCGGCCGAGCTGTTTCGCTGACTCAATAGAAGCGGCCGCCCCTTGTCGGACTCCGTAACGACCTCCGGGTCGAACGGAACCGAGCCGAGAAACGGCACGCCGAATTCAGCGGCGATGCGTTCCCCTCCTCCCTCCCCGAAGGGACTCATCTTGTAACCGCACTTTGGGCACGTAAACGGGCCCATGTTCTCGATTACGCCCAGGATCGGGGTCTTGGTCTTGATAGCAAAGGTGAGGCTTTTACACGCAGAGGCAACGGCCGTTTCCTGAGGCGTTGTAACCATAATCAGGCCGTCGAGGTCTTTAATCCTTTGAGCGACCGAAAGAATCTCGTCACCCGTACCGGGAGGCGTGTCGACAACGAGCCAGTCGCGCTCGCCCCAGTCGATATCGGCGAGGAAGTTATCCACCATCTTTCCCTTGAGGGGGCCGCGCCAAATCACGGCATCCGAGTCGTGCGGGAGTAGAAACGCAATACTCATTACGACGATTCTTTCGTTGTAGGTTACTGGATTGATCCCGTCCTCGCCGCCGGCGGGTCGGATATCGCCAAGGCCGAGCATCCTCGGTACGGTCGGCCCGTGCATATCGGCGTCGAGTAGTGCGACTGTGTCGCCCGCCTCCGCCAGGCCTACCGCTAGGTTTACCGCAGCCGTCGTTTTACCCACGCCTCCTTTGCCGGAGGCAATCAATACCTTGTGACGTATCCGAGCCATCCGGGCGCCAATATGCCTTTCGAGTTGAGCTTGTTGCTCGGAGCGCTCACGCGCTACTTTCTCCTTGGGCGAAGACTTGTTGCCGGTTACTTCGTCTTTGGGCATATAGCCTCCGTTGTACCGCGAACATATAAAGCGGGGCCGGCGCGAGCCGGCCCCCGTTACCTTACTTCTCTTCCTTGGCCTTGCGCTCGAGCTCGGCGAGGCGCGTTTTTATATCCTCGAGCCCCCGCTCGAAGTACTCGGCCTGCGCGTTCAAGAGCTCGGCTTCGTCGCCGGCCGTAGGCGCCGGGCCGTACGGCGCGACGCCGTACGGCGCAACCGGCGGCTGGCTGTACGCCGGCTCCCAACCTGCCCGGGCCCATCCCGGGAGGCCGGTGGCGTAATACATATTGCGCCAACCGCGGCCCCCGCCGCCCCGGCCGCCGCCCATACCGCGGCCCATGCCGAGGCCCATGCCGAGGCCCGGGCCGATATTCATGTAACCGGGCGTCGCGTAACCGGAGCAGTAGCCCATGCCGCGACCCGTGCGCGGCCCCTGGCCGGCCGGTCCCGTTCTATCTCCTCTTGGCATATCTATGCCTCCTTTCCATCTTCGTTTATTTCGCGTTTAACGTCTTCGGATGTTCTTCCGCGGCCCCCGTGGGCGCCGCCCTTTCCCCGCCGGCCGCACCGGGCGCGGTGCCCCCGGCCGCAACCGCGGATCTCCCAACAATCCTGAAGCTGGACTAACCGCCTTAGGCCCTCCACGCTTATCTTATCGTCGTGGATGAGGTGACGGATGCACTCCAGCCAGCTCAGGTCCGCCTCGGTGTAGTAGCGCCGACCCCGCCGGCGCGCGGGCTTGAGCAAACCCGCGTCCTCGTATATCCGCAGCGTCCGCGGGTGCACGCCCAAAAGCTCCGCCGCGATGCCGATGGGGTAGATGCGCTCCTTTTCGTCCAGCTCAGTACGTTCGTCATTCCCTACCATCACTGTTTATAATAACATTATAAACTACAGTTGTCAAGAAAAAAATGAAGGGTCGGCCGCGCTAAAAAAAAGCCGCCCCGGGGGGCGGCTTTTTACTTTAACTTATCTTAATCTTTTCCGCCGGCCGCGACGGCCTTGAGAATTTTCCCCCACGCCTTGGCGTAGGCGTCCCAGGTATAGGCCTTCTTGACGGCGGAGCGGCCGGAGCGGCCGAAGCGGCGCCGCGCGGCCTCTTCCTTCAACAGCTCGACCACCGCCGCGGCGAAGGGCGCCGGCCCGTCCGCGACGACGAAGTCGCGCCCCGCCACCAACAGGTCCATCCCGTCGGCGCCCACCGAGGTGCTCACCACCGGCAGCCCCGCGCTCAACGCCTCCACGATCTTCATCTTCATCCCGGAGCCCAGCCGCATCGGGCAGACGTAGATCTCCATCCGCCGGATGTACGCTATCAGGTCCGGGACCGTCCCCGTAACGACCACGCCCGGCCTCTCGGCCAGCGCGCGGACCTCCGGGCCGGTATTCTTCCCGACGACGTGGAACGTGGCCTCCGGGACCTTCTCCCGCACCAGCGGGAATATCTCGTTCGCGAAGTAGAAGACGCAATCCTTATTGGGCGGGTAGTCCATGACGCCCGAGAAGACGACGGAGTGGGGCTCTTTGGCCGCGTCTTTCAGCGGCGGCATATTAACGCCCGAGCGGGCGAGGTATATCGGCAGCCCCGGGCACGCCCCGCGCACGATGTCGGCGTCTCGCTGCGCCACCATTATGCAGCCGTCGTAGCGGCCGTACGTGCGCCGCTCGTAGCGCCGCAACTTTAAATGCTGGAGTAGGCTGTATAAAAAGGCCGCCGGGTTGGCCGCGTGCTTCATCTGGCGCCGGTAATATAGCGACCACGCGTCCTGGGGGAAGAGGACCTTGGGCGTGCCCTCCAGGCCGACGGTGTACTGCGCCATGTTCACGTTGCCGGCGACGATGACGTCGAAGCTCTCGCGCGCCAGGAGTTCCCCCAGCGCCCGGGCGTATTCCTTGTTCCGAAAGACGTGCACGCCGAACGGCAGCGGCGAAAACGACGCCGCCAAGCGCCGCCATAACGTCGTCTTGATCTCGTGGGGAACGACGATTAGCTCTTTGACGTACGGCTTGAGTTGCGCGGCGTCCTCGGCCTTGCCGCCCGACGACATCGCCAGCACCGTGAACTCGTGCTTGCCGGCGAGCCGGGACAAGAGGTGATAGTAACACGCCCGGTTGGAATCGGTGGGCGGGTACGGGATCTCGGACGCTATGAGCAGTACTTTCAAATCCAAGCCTTAGGGGTGGACGGCCTTACGAGCGCGGAATTTAGCATAAATTGTCGCGGAGGTGTTAACTTTTTGTGGCCGCCCGCACCGCCCGATAGACCTCCAGCGTCCGCGACGCCATCCGCCGCGGCGAGAATTTTTTGACGTGTTTTCCGCCCGCCGCGGCCAGCCTGCTCCTCTCGCCCTCGTCCGTACCAATGAGCCGCATCGCCGCGACCACGTCGTCGACTTCCGGCTCGACGTAGTAGGCCGCGTCGCCGCAGGTCTCCGGAAGCGCGCCTCGCCGCGACGCCACCACCGGCACCCCTACCGCCATGGCCTCCAGCGCCGGTAGGCCGAAGCCCTCGTACGCCGACGGGGAGACGAGCATCTCCGCCGCCGCCGCCAGTAGCGCGTGGTCCTCGCGCGGCAGATAGGGCTGGACGCGAACGCGCTCGGCGACGCCGGCCTGGCGCACCCAGCCGCGTACCGTCGCCTCGTCGTCGCCGGCGACGCCGCCGATGACCAGGTCCGGCATGCCCGCGTCGGCCGCGACGCGCCGGAACGCCTCGACCACCAGCCGCGTGTTCTTGCGCGGGAAGGCGGCGCCCAGGTGCAGCATGTAACGCGCCGGCAGGCCGAGGCGCTCGCGGAAGGCCGCCAGGTCCGCCGCCGACCTCTCCCCGAAGAAGACGGGGTCCACCGCCTCCTCGATGACGGTAACGCGGCTCGCCGCCCGCCGCCCGAGGCGACGCGCTATGTCCTCGGCCGACGTCCGCGATACGGTGATTATGGCGGCGCAGCGCGGCGCGGCGCGCTTGAGCACCCACGACTGGTAGACGTAGTAGCGGTTGGCGGCGAAGGTGTGGAAGCCCCGCTCGAACATCATCGTATCGTGGAGGGTGAGGACGGTGGGCGACGGCGGCCCGAGGGGGAGCGCGTTGCCCGGCGCGTGGAAGACGTCGGCGCCCGCCCGGCGCAACTTCCGCGGTAAGACGAACTGTTCCCACACGTAGACGGGGCGGGCCGTCGCGACGACCGTCTCGATCGTCAACGCCGGGTAAGCTGCGTCGAGCTCCCGGTCCGAGACGAGCACGAAGGCGGGCGGGTCCGGCAGCGCCGACATGCCGGCCAGCAGCGTATGGAGGTAGCGCCCTATCCCCTTGGCCTCGCCGGCGAGGTGGCGCGCGTCTACCGCTACGGTGAATTCGGCCATAAATAAAAAACCGCCGCCGCAGTTTCGGCGCGGCTGTTACCGTCGGGGCGACAAGTTATCGTTTCCAACGGCCTGTACGTATCGCGGCCTTTGCCGCGGCTCCCCTATTTCGCGTCGGCTTCCGGCGCCGGGCCGCCGACGAGCTCATTATACAACGAAATCAGTTGCCGCGCCACGGCTTTCATTCCGTACGGCTCCACGGCCGAAGGGTCCGCCGGCGCCAGCGACAACGCCTCGACGATGCCGTCGGCGACGTCCCGCGCGTCGTCGCCCACCGCGATGCAGGCGCCGCAGCGGTCGAGGAAGTCGACGTCGCCCACGCGGCGGCTAACGACCGGGCGAGCCGACGCCACCGCCTCCTTGACGGTCAGCGGCCCCAGCTCCACGTCGGAGGTGACGACTATAACGTCCGCGGCGCCGAAGTAGAGAGGCACCTGCTCGCGCGGCGCCGGGTGAAACGTCAAGAGCTCGAGCGCGGGCTCCACCTGGCGCGCGAGCGCCACCGCCTCCTGCGCCAGGTCGTGGCGCTTCGACGCGCGAGCCGGGTTGGCGGGGAAGAGGACGTACTTCTTGTCGGCGTCCAGGCCCAGCTCGCGCCGGCACTGCTGCTTGTCGCGCGGGTAGAAGAGCTCCAGGTCCGTCCCCATCGGGATGGCGACGCATTCCACGGTGGCCATGGCGCGGACGGCCGCGGGCGTCACGGCGACGAAGCGGTCCGCGCGGCGGGCCACGGCCCGGGCGAAGCGGCGATACAGCGGGCTCGTGACCACCGGGTTGTCGTGGATGGTCATGACCAGCGGCCGGGCGCGGGCGACTAGGGCCGCCGCCGCCGAGTACGCGTGGTGGGCGTGGAAGAGGTCGTAATCGCGGCGCCGGGCGCGCAGCTCGCGGACGGCGCGGGGGTAGGCCAGCCGGTCGCGGTATCCCTGGATGAAGTAGACGTCGACGGCGAGGCCCGCGGCCTTGAGCGACTCCACCTGCTCGTGGACGAAGGACCCGAAGGAGGGGTCTTCGTCGCGGGGGTACATATTGGTTATGACGAGGAGGCGCATAATAGGAACCCGGGCGCGGCGCAAAAATGAAAGACGTCGACGCCGACGTCTTCCGAACGTAGCGGCCTTTTCCTTTATTATAGCTAACTGCGGTTAATTTTCAATAAAAAAAGCCGCCCGGCCGACGCGCTCCGCCGTCCCCGCCGCGAGGACCGCCTTTCCGTTCGCAGCGGCGCCGCTTTTGTGTTATTATATCGCTGGTTCCGCATTACTACGCCCCCGTCTTTTATTAAAGCCCGCGTTTTGGGAAACGATATAATCAGATTATGGACCTTGGGTTGCCTACTCGCCGCGGGGTCTGCTGTCGAGGCCACACCCCCCGGCGAAGGCGCCGAGCTGGTTTTCGGGGGTGGCGTGGGCTATTTTTTACAGGATGTAAAAGGCGATATACCGAGAGACGACACGCCTGAATTGACCTGGACCGCCGGGTTCGATTTGCGCGTAAAGCGAATAGGCGTAGCGTACGATTTAACGGTCGAACCCAGTTACGTCTATAAAGACCCCAGAAGCCCCTTAGACCCAATCCCCCTGGTCACCGCGTACCACCATGATTTTTACCTGCGTTGGTTTTTCTTCGTCCGCCCCCCGGCCGCTTTTTCGGTGGCCGGATGCCTCGAAATTACCGGAATATATAACCCCCCTTCCCCGTTTCATGACGTATCACGGTGGTACGGCTCGTTCCAACCGGGGTTTTACGTAGGTTGTGACCTCCGGGCTCTCGAGCGGTTGAGGACGTCTTTTCAATTCGGTTTTACGCGTAGGGTTAAGCCGACGCGTAGGACCGGCGACCCTATCCAAACGTGGTACGTGCTCTCGGATACGTGGGCTTCACACCTGAACGCCAGTTATTGGTTGTGGGATTTCTTGGGCGTAGGGGTGCGCACGTCGTTATACGTCGACGGCCCGGGCGAACCAAAGGATAACGAACGATTCGCGGAAATCGGCTACCCGCCGGCGCTTTGTTGGGCCGTATTCGTCGGCCCGACGTTGAATTTTACGGCGTTCGGGTCTTATTTTTAGCCCTTGAAAGTTAAGCGATTATAACGCTGTCGGCGGCGGCTTATATATTGACACCCTCGGTCCTTTCCCTTTGCAGCGGCGCCGCTTTTGTGTTATTATATAACGCGTTCCGCGAGACGGGCCAGCCCCCCGGCCCGCCGCGGTTTTTTGTTAATAGATATATCGTGATTGCTTTCACGAGCGTTCTTTCGACGCGGCGCCTGCTTCGAGCGAAGGCCGCGTCAAGTTCCCTCGAAGGAGGATGAATTGAAGAACGAAAAAGAACTCATAGCCAAGGCCGAGAAGCCGGGCCAGGACGCGATGAAGCTGCACCCGTTCTACCGCGGCAAGGTGGAGATTACGCCCAAGTGCCGCGTCGCGTCGTTCGACGACTTCGCCATCTGGTATACGCCGGGCGTGGCCGAGCCGTGCAAGGACATCGCCAAGCACCCGGAAAGGGTGTTCGTCCACACCAACAAGGCCAACTTCGTCGCCGTCGTCTCGGACGGGACGCGGGTCCTGGGCCTGGGGGACATCGGCCCGGAGGCCGCGATGCCGGTGATGGAGGGCAAGGCGCTGCTGTTCAAGTACCTGGGCGGCGTGGACGCCTTTCCCATCTGCGTCGATACCAAGGACCCGGACGAGCTCATCGACTTCGCCCTCAAGCTGCAGCCGTGCTTCGGCGGCATAAACCTGGAGGACATCGCCCAGCCCAAGTGCTTCCATATACTCGATACGCTGCGGGAGAAGGCCCACATCCCGGTGTGGCACGACGACCAGCAGGGGACGGCGTCCGTCACGACGGCCGGCGTCATCAACGCCCTCCGCATCGTCGGCAAGAAGAAGGAGGACGTCAACGTCGTCATGATCGGCGCCGGCGCCTCCAACATCGCCATCGCGCGCGTCCTCATCAAGTTCGGCGTTAACCCCAAGCACATAATAATGTGCGACTCCAAGGACACGCTCCACGCCGGCCGCGACGACTTGAAGAACGACCCGGCCTGGAAGATGAAGTGGCACTTCTGCGAAATCACGAACGAGAAGAACGTGACCGGCGGCCCGGCGGAGGCCGCCAAGGGCGCCGACGTTATGATCGCGCTCTCGCGCCCGGGCCCGGACACCGTCAAGCCGGAGTGGATCGCGAGCATGGCGAAAGACGCCGTCGTCTTCGTATGCGCCAACCCGGTCCCCGAGATCTGGCCTTGGAAAGCGCACGCGGCCGGCGCGCGCATCGTCGCCACCGGCCGCTCCGACTTCCCCAACCAGGTAAACAACTCGCTCGGCTTCCCCGGCATCTTCCGCGGCACGCTGGACGTCCAGGCCAAGACCATCACCGACGAGATGGCCATCGCCGCGGCGCAGGAGCTGGCCGACATCGCCAACGACAAGGGGCTCCACGAGGAGTACCTCATCCCGACGATGGACGAGTGGGAGGTTTTCCCGCGGGAGGCCGTGGCCGTGGGCCTCAAGGCCATCGAGCAGGGCATCGCGCGCGTCAAGGCGTCGAAGGAGGAGCTCCTTCGCCAGGCCGAGGACGTGATCCGCAAAGCCCGTGCGGAGACGCAATTGCTAATGAAAGAGGGCTTCATCAAGCTTGAGACCGCCGAACGCGTCGTGACGGGTGGGTAG
>JAUWLW010000054.1 GCA_030613505.1 Candidatus Zixiibacteriota bacterium | reverse complement strand
AAATACCGTAAAATATTATTGGGTAACCAAGAGGGATGACGAGACGCGGGAGCGGACGTTTAGGGCGCTGATGCCCATTATCAAGATAACGGTATGGATAGTGGCCCTAATCTTCCTGCTCGACAATCTCGGCTTCAAGGTGACGACCGTCGTCGCGGGCCTCGGCATCGGCGGCGTCGCGGTAGCGCTCGCGGGCCAGGCGATACTAAAAGACCTCTTCAGCTATTTCGCCATATTGTTCGACCGGCCTTTCGAGATAGGCGATTTTATCGCCGTGGGCGATAAGAAGGGGACGGTGGAGCACATCGGCGTCAAGACGACTCGGCTGCGGAGCATTAGCGGCGAACAGCTCGTTTTCTCCAACGCCGACCTCACCGACTCGCGCGTCCAAAATTACAAGCGTATGGAGCAGCGCCGGGTGGCGTTCAATATCGGCGTAACGTACGAAACGCCGGGGAAGAAATTGAGAGAGATCCCCGGTATAGTCGAGAAGATTATAGCCGACGTCGAAGACGCCGATTTCGACCGCGCCCACTTCCACTCCTACGGCGATTTTAGCCTAATCTACGACATAATTTACTTCGTCCGGGACAACGACTACAAGAAGTATATGGACATACAACAGCAGATAAACGTCGCTATGTTCGACGAGTTCGCCAGGCGTAAAATTGACTTCGCGTACCCGACGCAGACGGTATACTTACCCAAACGGTAAGTAATAGAGGGGACAAGATGGATCCCGTATTAGTTAAAAACGATATCTATTGGCTCGGCGTACACGACCCGCAACTCGACGCGTTCGAGGTGGTATTGCCGACGCCGTGGGGGACGACGTACAACTCTTATCTAATTATGGCGGGAAAGCCTACTTTGGTAGAGGCCGTAAAGGTCACGTTTCGCGACGAGTACCTCGAGAAATTGAAATCCTTGATCGACCCCCTTAAGATAGAATATCTCATATTGAATCATACCGAGGCTGACCATTCCGGCGCCGTTCCCTGGGTCGTGGAAGTAGCGCCCAACGCCCGGGTCGTGACGTCGAAGGCCGCGAGCCGCCAGATACACCAGCTCTTCCACCTCGAGCGGGAACCGTTGGGTGTGGGCGACGGCGACAGTCTGGAGCTGGGCGACCGCGAGCTTACGTTTATCAGCGCGCCGTTCCTCCATTGGCCCGACACGATGTTCACCTATTCGCCGCGGGACCGCGTCTTGTTTACCTGCGACGCCTTCGGCGTCCATTACTGCGACGAGAATGCGGTCTTTGACGACGAGGCCGGCGACTTCGCCGGTCCGTACAGATACTACTTCGACAATATTATGCGGCCGTTCAGCGACAAAGTACGCGCGGCGGTTGATAAAATTGCCGCCCTCGACGTGGACGTAATTTGTACAGGCCACGGCCCGATTTTAAGGACGGATCCCCGTAAATACGTCGAGCTCTACCGTGCGTGGAGCGAGGAGCCGGCCGAGGGAAGCGTTAAACCAGTTGTAGCCGTATTCTATTCCGGTGGCTACGGCAACGTCGCTCAGATGGCCGACCAAATCGCGCGGGGTTTGATCGCCGCGGGCGTCGAGCCGACGTTGCGGGACGTAGCTACAATAAAAAGTGAGGAAGTTTCGGCGGTGCTCGGTGGCGCCGCCGGCCTATTGGTAGGCGTGCCCGCGTTCGCGGACGACGCGCTCGAGCCGGTGGAGAGGATTTTGGCGGAGGCGGCGGACGTCGTCGCCGGGAAACCGGCGGCGGCGTTCGGGCCGTTCGGTACGACGGGCGAGCCGGTTCAGCGGGTGGAGACCCGTTTGAGGGAAGCAGGAGCGAAGTTAACCAAGCCGGCGTTGGCGGTAGACTTCGCACCCGACGAGGAGGTATTCCAGCGATGCCGCGCTTTCGGCCTGGACTTCGCCGCGGCGCTTAAACCGGCGTAGGTTCGATAGAAAATTTACGACCCGGCCGTGGGCCGGGTCTTTTCAATTTCCGTAACGTCGTCTGCAGCGCGTCGTTCAGAGCAGGCCGATGGTGACCGTAAGGCCGGTGGCGGTAGGTTCGACTTTAACGCGCGACTGCGCCTCCTCGTCGGCCGGCAGGTCCGAGACGTCCCAGTCGGCAAGGTGAGCGTCGACGTACGCGTCCATCATCGAGAACGTGAGGATGCCGACGAAGAGCCATCCCCAGAACTCCGTTTCCACGATGTATTCGTTGTGCCTGGCGAGTTTTTCGCGTTTCAATTCCTTGGTGGGTGCTTCGCGGGCTTCGCGTTTGTAACTCCTCGCGACTAGATAGTTGTCGACTGCCATGTAGAGAGTCCCCGCCTGGGCGGCTATTATCCCGCCCGCCTTCCAGTACTGGCCGTTGTAGATCTGACCCCACCCGGGGACCGCGAACGACCGCCACAACGCGCCCGTAGGCGAGCGCTTTTTACGGGCCAGCGCGAGCTCGGCCAGCGCTACCGAGTCGTAGTAACCCTCTCCTTCGAGCGGCGCCAACATCGCCGCCTCCGCCTTTTTGGCTTCGTCTTCGGCGACGTTGATGTCTACCGCGGCGGCGCCGGTCGCCAGCGCACACATTATTATAACGGCGCGTCGCATCGTCGCGGCGATATTATCGCAACGAGGGCGGCTCGTCAAGCGATTACGGCCTACGGTGGCCCCGGTCAAGCCGCCGCCGTTGATAACTACGTCCATTTATGGTAGAATTTCTCTAAAATCGGAGTTCGTATGGTAAAAGAATATTTCCCGGAATTGAATCGCCGGCGCACGCGACGCGTCAAGAAGAAACCCCGCGTCTCGCGCGTAACGCGAGCGTTGTTTTGGGCCTTTTATTGGAGCGGGCTCGTCGCCGTAGGCGTCGGGTTCGGCCTTATGACGGTGCTCTCGCGAGGGTTGCCGCCCATATCGGGATTGGAGACGTACGAGCCGGCACTGCCTACCAGGATATACGATCGCAACGGCGGCTTAATAACGTCGTTC
Source organism: Candidatus Zixiibacteriota bacterium (assembly GCA_030613505.1). Taxonomy (GTDB): domain Bacteria; phylum RBG-13-66-14; class B26-G2; order WVWN01; family WVWN01; genus WVWN01. Next base: position 14,310 of record JAUWLW010000054.1, on the reverse strand, counting down.
CAGGTAGAAAGGCGTTACCTCAAGCCCTACAACGCGTTTCCGCAAGACCTCATTAACGGGTCGCTAGCCATCGAAGATGAACGGTTCTACAAACACCACGGCGTCGACTATATCGGGATATTGCGGGCGGCTTGGGCCAACGTCAAAGCCGGACGCATCGTCCAGGGCGGTTCGACCATCACGCAACAGCTGGCCCGCAACTTGTTCCTCACGATGGAGCGGACGTGGGAACGGAAGATCCGGGAAGTCCTGCTCGCCGGCAAGATCGAAGAGGCTTATACCAAGGACGAAATTTTATATTTCTACTTGAACCAGATTTATTACGGCCACAACGCGTACGGCGCCGAGGCCGCGGCGCGCGTATATTTCGACAAACACGTCGAGGATTTAACTCTAGCCGAATGCGCTACGCTGGTGGGGTTGCCGAGGTCGCCGGGCAGATTTTCGCCGTACGTCGACCCGGACGAGGCCCTTAAACGGCGCAACACCGTACTGGACAAAATGTACGAGCTGGGCTATGTCGACCGAGGACGCTACGAAAAGGCCCGGGCTACACCCGTAACCGTCGCGCCGGTGAAGCGCGACCCGGACCGGGCGCCGTACTTCACGGAGTACGTGCGTCGGATTTTGGTTCGGCGGTACGGCTCGGAACAGGTATTCCGGGCGGGCTTGCGCGTTTACACGACGTTGGACCTGAAATACCAACGGATCGCGGACAAGACGATGGCCTGGGGCTTGACGCGCCTTGAGAAGAACCACGGCAAAAGGTTCGCCCGTTACGACGCTAACTTGACGTTCAAGAAGTTGGAGACGGGCCAGGTCCGGTACGTCAAGGTAACTGATATGACCAAAGCGGTCGCGATATGCGACCTCGGCGGCGGCATAACCGGCACCATGGACATCTCGCCGGCGGTGTGGTCTTTCCCGTTCGAGCCGTCCGACGTCGTCAAAGTGGGCCAGGAGATATCCGCCAAGGTGGTGGGCGTATACACCAAGAAGAAGAAAGTGATGCTGGCCTACGAGGAAGAGCCATTCTTACAATGTTCGATGTTGGTCATGGACGCCCCGACCGGCGACGTCCTCGCGATGATCGGCGGCGCCGACTTCGACGAGTCGAAGTTCAACCGTTCGGTCCAGGCGAAGCGGCAGCCGGGGTCGGCCTTCAAGGCGTTCCTGTACACGGCGGCCATCGACAACGGCTTCACCCCCGCGGACGTTGTGCTGGATGTGCCGTTTCGGATCGAGGCCGACGGCGTAGTGTGGCAGCCGCACAATTATAGTCGTTCGACGTCGGGCCCCATGACCATACGGCGCGCCATCGAGCAATCCATAAATATCGTCGCGGCCCGCATCATAGACGAGGTGGGCATCGAGACCGTAGTAGACTACGCTCACCGCATGGGCGTAAAGAGCGAACTGGTCCCGGTATACTCGCTGGCGCTGGGCTCCAGCGACGTAACGCTGATGGATATGGTGGACGGGTTCGCCACGCTCGCCAATATGGGCGTACACGTCGAGCCGCGCGTCATAACGCGGGTCGAGGACCGCTACGGAAACGCGCTGGAGGAGTTTCCCGTCCGCCGCGAGGTGGTGGTGGGGGAGGATACCTGCACCATCATGGTAAATTTGTTGGAGGGCGTCATCGACCGGGGGACCGCGTCGCTGGCAAGGCGTTACGGCTTCAAGGGGCGCGGCGCCGGGAAGACCGGGACGACCGACGGCGCGGCGGACACCTGGTTCATAGGTTTCGTACCGGAGGGTTTGGTCGCGGGCGTTTGGGTGGGGCGCGACGACCACGAAACGCTGGGGCACACGGCGACCGGCGAGACGTTCGCCGTCCCTATATGGTCGAAATTTATGAGCGAGGCCCTCGGCGAGCGCGGCGACGCAAAGTTCGAGAATTCCCCCGACATAGCAGGCGCCCGCATCTGCGAGGAATCCGGGCTGCTGGCTACGAGTAAATGCACCCGCGTTATATCGGAGTCTTTTTTAAGAGGCACCGTACCTACGAAATTTTGCGATATGCACGAGCCGGCCGACTGGGCCCTAAAAGACGTTGAGGCCGCTTCGGGAGGGGGGAAGGCCGAGGAGCCGCGACCCGATTTTTAACGGCGGGGCTAGCCAATTGGTAGCAACGCGCGACGAGCGATTGATGGCCGAGGCTGTTAAGCTCGGCCGCTTACGTAAGGGTAGAACCGCGCCTAACCCGGCGGTCGGCGCCGTAGTGGCGGCGGGCGACAGGGTTTTGGGGAAAGGTTTTCACGAACGCGCGGGCGCGCCCCACGCCGAGGTCGTCGCGTTGAAGGAGGCGGGGGAGGCCGCGCGGGGTGCGACGCTCTACGTGACGCTCGAGCCGTGCTCCTTCGAGGGTAAGACGCCGCCGTGCGCGCCGGCGGTTGTTAGGGCCGGCGTGAGGAGGGTTGTCGTAGGTACGCTCGACCCCCATCCCCGCGTCGCTGGCGAGGGCGTCGCCGTTTTGGCCAAAGAGGGGCTGCGGGTGGAGGTCGGCGTTCGCGAGCGCGAGTGCCGGCATCTCGTCGAGGATTTCGCGAAGTTCGTGACGACGGGCGTGCCCTGGGTTACGGCTAAGTTCGCGGCTTCGCTGGACGGCAAGATCGCCACGCGCACGGGCGAAGCGGCGTGGATAACGGGAGCGGCCGCGCGCCGGCGCGCTCACCGACTTCGGTGGGAACACGGCGCGGTGGCCGTCGGCGCCGGGACCGTGAGGGCCGACGACCCCCGGTTGACGGTGCGCCTCCGCGGGCGCGACGTTTCGGACGGGCCGGTGCGGCTGGTAATTTCTTCCCGCGCTGCTATCCCGGCGGGCGCGCGGCTCTTCGAAGATTCGCCCCGGCCGCCGATTTGGTTGGCTTGCACCGAGCGCGCCGGCGAGCGAAACATAGCGCGGTTGACCCGGCTGGGCGTAGAGATTATAATGTGCGAAGAAGACGGCGGCCGCGTTTCGCTGGGCCACTTGCTTCGCGAGCTCGCCGCGAGGGGGATTACCAGCGTGCTCGTCGAGGGCGGGGAAAGATTATTGGGCGCTTATTTCGACGCGAGCTTTGTGGACCGCGTCGTGGCGTTCGTCGCGCCGAAGATAGTCGGCGGTGCCCGGGCGAAGTCGCCGGTGGGCGGTCGGGGCGTTGCGGGTCCGGGAGAAGCTAAGAACCTCGTCGAGGTAAAGCGCCGTGCGTTAGGCGACGACGTGATGCTCGAGGGGTATTTAACGAACGTGGACGACTTATTCGCCGGCGTACCGCGCGTGACCGGGATTACTCGCTGAGACGCGAGGGGCGAGTTGTAAAAGGCCGATGTTTACCGGTATAATATCAGAGGTGGGCGAAGTCGCGCGCGCCGCCGTGAGCGCCGCCGGGGGGCGGATTAGAATCAAAGGCCGCGAAACGGCCAGAGCGCTTTCCCCGGGCGACAGCGTCGCCGTCGAGGGGGTATGTTTGACCGCGGCCGAGGTAGGCGCCGATTTCTTCGAAGCCGACGTCTCGGCGGAGACGGCGACGACGACGACGTTGGGCGAACTTAGGGCCGGGGCGGCCGTCAACCTTGAGTTGGCGACGCCCGCCGGCGGCAGGCTCGGCGGCCACCTCGTCCAGGGGCACGTCGACGGCGTCGGTGCGGTTGCGGCGATGACGCCGTCGGGCGACGGGTACTTGCTTAAGCTCGCGGTTCCGCCTGAAATAAGCCGCTACGTCGTGGAAAAAGGTTCCGTTGCCGTCGCCGGGATAAGCCTAACCGCTGTGGGCGTCGGCGACGGCGCGTTCGGCGCGGCGATTATCCCTTATACGTACGAAAATACAACGTTTAAGCACAGGCGCCCGGGCGACCGAATTAACGTGGAAGTCGACTTGATAGCGAAGTACGTGGAGCGTTTTTTGAGCTCGAGCTCGGGCCGCGGCCTGACGCTCGAGCGGTTGGCCGAGCTGGGTTACGGCGATTAGTAAGACCGAGTATATGAAGTCAGAAGAAGATAAACGGGATCGCGGCAATCCGATTCTCGCTGTTGACGAGGCGATCGCGATATTCAAGCGCGGCGGCGTGCTTATCTGCACCGACGACGAGGACCGCGAGAACGAGGGCGACTTTATAACGGCTGCCGAAGCGATCACGCCGGACGTGATAAATTTCATGGCGACCCACGGCCGAGGTTTAATCTGTGCGCCGATGTCCGCGGAGCGCGCCAACGAGCTCGGCTTGCCGCCCATGACGTCCGAGAATACGGGCCTTATGGGCACGCCGTTCACAGTTTCCGTAGATGCCGTCGAGGGTACGACCACCGGCATTTCCGCCGCCGACCGCGCGACGACCGTGAAGATACTTGCCGACCCGGCGACGAGGCCGCAGCACCTCGCCCGCCCGGGCCACGTTTTCCCGTTGCGCGCGAAGCCGGGTGGCGTGTTGGAGCGCGCCGGCCATACCGAGGCCGTCGTGGACATGGCGCGGCTTGCGGGCCTTTCGCCGGTGGGCGTTTTGTGCGAGATAATGGACGAGGACGGCGCGATGGCGCGGCTGCCGGCGCTGGCCGAGGTGGCGGGGCGGCACGGCATCGGCATCGTCACCATCCGCGACATCATCGAATACCGGCGTCGTCACGAGAAACTCGTCCGCAATATCCTTACGGCGCCGCTGCCCACGGTATACGGCGAATTTACCATGCACGTTTACGATTCGCTCACCACGCCCGACGAACACCACCTGGCGCTGGTGATGGGCGACGTCGCAGGCAAAGAGAACGTTCTGGTTCGGGTCCACTCGCAATGCCTCACGGGCGACGTTTTCCATTCGCTGAGGTGCGACTGCGGCGACCAGGTCCAACGGGCGCTGGAAAAAATAGCCGCCGAGAGCGAGGGAGTACTCCTTTATATGCGGCAGGAAGGCCGCGGCATCGGCCTTTTAAATAAAATCAAGACTTATATTTTACAAGACGAAGGTGTCGATACCGTGGACGCCAACCTCCTCTTGGGGTACAAAGCGGACGAGCGCCACTACGGCATCGGCGCTCAGATCCTGGCCGACCTCGGCCTGACTACCATCCGTTTAATGACTAACAATCCGACGAAGATGGTGGGGCTGGAGGCCTACGGCTTGAAAATAGTCGAGAGGATTCCCCTCCAAGCGAAGCCGCACGAACGTAACTACGACTACCTTAAAACCAAGAAAGACAAGATGGGCCACATTCTCGAGCTGGATTCGGATAAGGAAGATAATCGCGGTAAATAAGGGCCTGCTTTTTAGATTTATCGAACGGCGTTAATTACGCGAGCTTTCGAAGGTTTTCGACTTACAAACGGCGGAGGTTCCGGAATGGCAAAGGTCGTCGAAGGCATAATATCGGGCCGAGGTAGGAAGTTCGCAATTGCCCTCAGCCGAACGAATGAGTTTGTAACCAAGCGTCTTTTGGACGGCGCGCTCGACACGCTTAAACGTCACGAGGTAGCCGAGGACGACGTAACGGTGGTTTCATGCCCCGGGTCGTTCGAGCTCCCGACGGTAGCGAAGCGTTTGGCCGAGGCCGGAGGGTTCGACGGCGTAATATGCCTTGGCGCCGTCATACGCGGCGATACCCCGCATTTCCAGTACATTGCCGCGGAAGTGGCAAAAGGCGTCGCCGCCGTGGCGCTCGAGGCCCGGGTACCCGTCGTCTTCGGCGTCTTGACGACGGACACGTTGGAACAGGCCGTGGAGCGCGCGGGTTCGAAGGCCGGGAACAAAGGGAGAGAGGCCGCGCTCGCGACGCTCGAGTTGGTCGACCTCTATGGCAAGTTGGGAGGTAAGGGGAAGTAGATTGGGTAAACGGCGCATAGCACGCGAGCTGGGTTTGAAGCTCCTTTACCAACTCGAGCTCGTTCGCCCCGAAGCGCACGAGGCGACGATTCGGACGTTTTGGGAGGACCATCCGGCGGATACCGACGTTGAGCTCTTCGCGTCTCTTTTAGTCAAGAAGGTAATTGACCACCAGCCGAAGATAGACGAAATCATAAAGGAATCGGTGGACAATTGGGAGTTAAACCGCATCGCTCGCGTCGAACGTAATTTGCTCCGCTTGGCGACGGCCGAAATGTTGTACTTGGACGACGTGCCCCCGAAAGCCTCGATAAACGAGGCTATAGAGATCGCCAAGATGTACGGCTCTACTAAGCGCTCATTCCAATTCGTTAACGGCGTCCTGAACAACGTCTATCGGCGCTACGTAATTAAAGGTTAACTGACCAACGCTTTCCGGTCGGGCGAATACCTCTTTGAATATAGCCGTATTTTCCGACGTTCATAGTAATTTAGAGGCATACCGGGCCGCTATATTGGATATCGCGCGGCGCGGCGACGTCGGCGAGTTATGGTGTTTGGGGGACGTCGTGGGCTACGGCGCGGACCCGGAAATTTGCGTCCAGATTACGCTTGCGTTGGCCGGTTCCGGACCGCCGCCCGCGGTCGACGAAGAGCTCGCGGGAGCGATAGGAGAGCTGGCGGGAAAGCTGCGGTACGTAGTTCTGGGCAATCACGACGCCGCGGCTTTCGGCCACGCCATAATAAATTATTTTAACGAAGCGGCGCGGGCCGCGGCCCTTTGGACGGCGGCGGCGATTTCGCCGCCGGCTTCCCACTTTCTACAAAACCTGCCCTTGACGGCAACCGAGGGCGACGCGCTGCTCGTTCACGCTACGCCCGTGAGGCCGGAGGAATTCCATTACGTAACTTCCGTCGCCGACGCGAGGGAAGCTTTCGCCGCGACCGAGGCGCGCGTTATTTTTTACGGCCACAACCATCAGCCGGTAGTCGTTTCCGATCGGGAGGGCCGCTCCGCCGCGGCGCCCCGCGACGAATTCGGGGCCGACGGCAGGTGGTTGGTTAACGCGGGCAGCGTCGGCCAACCGCGCGACGGCGACCACCGGGCGTGTTACGTGGTATACGACGCGAGCGACGCCCGGCTGGAATTCGTGCGAGTAGATTACGACGTAGACGCCGCCGCGGCGAAGATTCTAAAGGCCGGTTTGCCGCGCGTACTGGCCGAGCGACTTCACTACGGGTGGTGACGGCGATTGTCGCTCCGGGTAGGCGGTGGTTTATTAAAGGGCCGGGTGCTGGCGGCGCCGCGAGGGGAGCATTACCGCCCGCTGGCCGGTCGGCTAAAACAGTCGTTGTTCGATTACCTCGGCGAAACGGTACGGGAGGCCGCGGTGCTCGATTTATTCGCCGGCGTGGGCGTTTTCGGCGTGGAGGCGCTGAGCCGGGGCGCGGCGCGGGCCACGTTCGTCGAAAATGACGCCGGCTTGGTCGACGCGTTGGAGGAAAATTTACGGTCTTTGGGTTTGACCGACGCGTCGCGCACATATTGCGAGGACGTGTTTGCCTACTTCGAGACGACGCGACCTAGTACTCCTTACGACGTCGTGTTCTTGGACCCGCCGTACGGCCGCGGCCTGGCGTTTCGGGCCGTCGAGAGGTTGGCGACGTGGGCGGGCTTCGGCGAAGGTTCGTTGGGAATATCCAAGACGTTTAAAAAGGAACGCTTCGCCGGGCCGGCGCCGCTTACCTTACTGGACGTGCGGCAGTTGGGTGATGACAATCTATCTTTTTTCGGCAAAGTGCGCTCGAACCGCGCCGCCGGCTTTGGCGGTAAAGTATCTTAGGCTCGAGCCGAACGCGCTTTATTTTTCGGTGCGTTCCAACTAGCCGCGGGTTCGCTGAGATTCCCGCGACTTAAGGAGGTATAGGATGTTCGTCTTCGTATTATCTGTACTGGTAATCGTCGGCGCTGTGGTCCTCTTCGCGATGCGGAAATGGGTCGGCGTGAGAGGTGGTTTCAGGTTCCTACCGTCGGTCGCGGTGGCGGTGGGTTTGTTGTTGCTTCTATTATCGTCGCTGGTGGTTGTTCCGCCGGGGCACGTCGGCGTCCCGGTGATATTCGGCGCGGTGAGCGATACCGCCTACCCCTCCGGGTTGCATTTCAAGTGGCCCGTGGCCGAGATTATTAAGATGAGTGTCCAGGAACGAGCTTATACGATGGGGGTTACGGCCAAGGCGGGACAGATTGACCCGACGGATATTATTACGGTCCTGACCCGAGAGGGCATGAAGGTCGACATAGACATAACGGTCCAGTACCAGATCAAAGCGGACAAGACGCCGTGGATCTTGAATAATAAGGTTTGGGGTAACGTCACGAATTTCGAATACCAGTACGTTCGCCCCGAGATCCGCCGGGCTATCCGCGACGTATGCGCGCGGTACTCCGCGCAGGAGATGTATTCCATTAAACGTGCCCAGATCGGCGAGGATATCCGTGAATTGGCGGGTATGCTGTTGGCCAAAAACGGTTGCACCTGCGTTCTGGTTAATCTCCGGAACGTCGTCCTCCCGGAGGTCGTGACGGCGGCGATCGAACGAAAAAAAGAACGCGAGCAGCAAAACCAGGAATACGATTACAAGCTCTTGGTCGAAACGAAAGAGGCGCAACGGAAGCGGATCGAGGCGGAAGGTATCCGCGATTACCAGATCACGGTCTCCCAAGGTATCTCGCCGATCCTCATCCAATGGAAAGGCATCGAGGCGGCAGAGAAGCTGGCCGCGTCGCCGAACGCGAAAGTTATCATCTTCGGCGACAGCAAGGTTCCGGTTATACTCGGCGGGCAGTAGGCCGCGCTCTTGGTTAAAAAAAAGCCCGGGCCCCGGCCCGGGCTTTCGTTACGGGTACGCCGGCAGGCGAGTTAACCGGCGGTTCACGTTTTCGGCCTTGACTTAGTTTGGCGATTTGGTTATAATGCCAAATAATTATCCAGGTGGTTTTATATGGACCCTAAAACGCAAGCGCGATTTGAAGCTTTGGCTGCGGTCATCAAAGCGATGGCGCACCCCACGCGCCTTTTCGTCGTAGACCAACTTTCCAGCCGCGAGCGTTGCGTCTGCGAATTGACCGATTTGATAGGCGCCGACGTATCCACAGTCTCGAAGCACTTAGCGGTTCTAAAGGCCGCCGGCATCGTAGCCTCCGAAAAGCGAGGTTCCCGGATTTACTACAACCTAAGGATGCCCTGCGTCCTTAGCTTTTTTGGGTGCGTCGAGTCGGTCATAAAATCAGTCGCGCGGGAGAGCCTCGGCCACGTCGAGTAGGTGGAACCGGCCTTAAACGTAGCCGACAGCCGGTTCCGCCGGCCGCGTAGCTATACGATAGCAAAGGGAAATTAACCTTATGGATTGGAAGCGAGAGTGGAAGGTGCTGGCGGCGATCGTCGTCGCCTTCCTGGCCTGTTTTTATTTGCCGGTCGGGGTGCCGCGCTTCGACAGGTCCATATTCGAGGCGCTGGCCCTCGTCAAGTGGTACGCCCGCGAGCACGTCTTGTTATGCCTGGTCCCGGCGTTCTTCATCGCCGGCGGCATCTCGGTCTTCGTTAGCCAGGCCTCGGTTATGAAGTACCTCGGCCCCCGGGCCAACAAGGTCCTGGCCTACGGCGTCGCGTCCGTCTCCGGCACGGTCCTGGCCGTTTGCTCCTGTACGGTCCTGCCGCTCTTCGCCGGTATTTATAAGATGGGTGCGGGGTTGGGGCCCGCGACGGCGTTCCTCTACTCGGGGCCGGCCATCAACGTCCTCGCCATCGTACTTACGGCACGCATACTCGGCCTGGAGATGGGCGTGGCGCGCGCCGTGGGGGCGGTCGTCTTCAGCGTCGTCATCGGCCTAGCCATGCACTTCTTCTTTCGCAAGGAAGAGGTCGCTAAGGCGGAAACGCAGGCCGCGATGCCCGAGCCGGAGGTGGCGCGGCCTTTGTGGCAAAACGTACTCTATTTCGGCGCTATGGTCGGCGTCCTCGTCTTCGCCAATTGGGGCAAGCCGACCGCGGAAGCGGGGATTTGGTTTACGGTATACTCTCTCAAATGGTTGTTGGCATCCGCCTCGGCTCTGGCCCTCGGCGTCATGCTCGTTATCTGGTTCGGCGTGAAGTGGTGGAAGGTGGCGTTAGTCGCCGCGCCCACGGCGGCTTTGGCCGCTTTCTTCCCGCGCGAGCCGCTGGTCCCGTTTGCCGCCGGCGCCGTCGGCATCTCGCTCGTAACGGCCACAGACAAAGGCGAGGCCCGCGATTGGTTCGACGCCACGTGGGGTTTCGCCAAGCAAATATTGCCGCTGCTGCTCTTGGGCGTGCTCGTCGCGGGTGCGCTGTTGGGGCGGCCCGGGCAAGAGGGCCTTATACCGTCGTCGTGGGTGAGCGCGGCCGTCGGCGGCAACTCGCTCCGCGCCAACTTCTTCGCTTCCATAGCGGGGGCCTTTATGTACTTCGCCACGTTGACCGAAGTCCCCATCCTTCAGGGCCTCATCGGCAGCGGAATGGGGAAGGGGCCGGCGTTAGCGCTTCTCCTCGCCGGGCCGGCGTTGTCGCTGCCCAGCATGCTCGTGATAAGGAGCGTCATCGGTACGAGGAAGACGGTTGTTTTTATTTTGTTGGTGGTTATAATGGCGACTATTACGGGCCTGATATACGGCGCGTTGTTTGGATAGGAGGTCCCGATGAAGCGGATACAGATATTGGGGACCGGGTGTCCCAAGTGCAAGAAGCTCGCGGAGAACGCCGAGGCCGCGGCCAAAGAGCTCGGCCTGGAGTGCGAGGTCGAGAAGGTTACCGACATCGAGGCCATCATGGCCTTCAACGTTATGATGACGCCGGCGCTGGCGGTCGACGGCGACGTTAAGGCCGTCGGCAAGGTGCCGTCCAAGGACGAAATAAAGGAGATCCTCTCTGAATGAAACCTAAGACGATATTGACGGTCGTTATCCTGGCCTTCGTCGCCGTGGCCGTCGCGTACCTCGTCGTGAAGGAGGTAAAAAACGCGAGGGCGCCGGAAGGCGCCGCCGCCGACGCGGCCCCGTCGACGGCTGCCGCACCGACCGCGGAGGCTGCCGTGGAAGAGGAGGAAGAAACCGCCGCTTTGGGCGGGCAGGTCGTAGCTTATTATTTCTACTTCGGGAAGCGGTGCGTTACGTGCCTGAAGATAGAGAGATATACCAAAGAGGCGCTCGAGCGGGGCTTCGCGAAGGAGCTCGCGGAAGGTTCGGTTCTCTGGAGGCCTACCGATACGGACTTGCCCCAGAATCGCCACTTCAATGAAGACTACGGCCTTTTCGCCAAGGCCGTTATAGTATCCGAGCTGCGCGAAGGCGAGGAGGCCCGTTGGAAGAGCTTAACGAAAGTATGGCAGCTTACCGGCGATAAAGGGCTTTTTATTAAGTACATCCAAGACGAAGTCCGGGCATATTTACCGGGTGAGTAAATGGGACCCCTTTTAATAGGCGCGGCGTCGGCGCTGTGGTTCGGCATATTAATGGCTATAAGCCCGTGCCCGATGGCGACCAACGTCGCCGCAATCTCGTACATCGGCAAACGACTCGGCAGCCCGCGCCAGGTGTTGCTGGGTGGCGTCCTGTACACCGTCGGGCGGACCGTGGCGTACGTCGGCCTGGCGGTCGTGATACTCGCCGGCCTGCAATCCATCCCGCGCGTCTCGACCTTCCTCCAGGACTATATGAATAAGGTATTGGGGCCGCTCCTCATCGTCGTCGGCCTTTTCTTGCTCGAGCTTATAAAGTTCGGCGGCGGCGGCCCGGGCGTGGGCGAGAAGCTCGGCAAGAAGGTCGAAGGGTGGGGTTTGGCCGGCGCGCTGGCGTTAGGCGTCATCTTCGCGCTGTCGTTCTGCCCGATATCGGCGGCGCTCTTCTTCGGCAGCCTCATATCGCTGGCGGTGAAGTACGACTCGCGGATACTGTTGCCCGGCGTCTTCGGCGTCGGGACCGCGCTCCCGGTCTTCGTCTTTGCGGTGATAATCGGCCTGGGCGTCGGCTCGCTCGGCGCGGCGTTCCACAAGCTGCAAAAGTTCGAGTGGTGGGCGCGCCGCGTCACGGGCGTCGTCTTTATCCTCGTCGGTATCTACTACTGTATGGAATATATATTTGAGGTATTGTAAGTACCGGTGATTTGGGAGCCCAGTTGCATTTTAATCCGGCCTTGTAGTTAGCCAGCGATAGCCCGAACGGCGAAACGATTGACAAAGGTCGTCGGGCGGGTTATAATTTCGGTGGTGATATTATGGAAGTTAAGGTAGTATTGGTACCGGCGGAAGAGGGCGGGTACACCGTGTACATCCCTGCTCTGCCGGGATGTATAAGCGAGGGCGATACGCGCGAGGAGGCGCTCGAAAATATTAAAGAGGCGTTCGCCCTTTACCTCGAGCCGGTAGAAGACGACCTCGTTATAGAGGCCGAGTACGAGCTCGTGGATATAACGTTATGACGCGCTTACCGGCGCTGAGCTATCTTGATATAATCCGCGCGTTACGTAAGCGCGGGTTTTTAGTGGTGCGGCAACGCGGCGGGCATATACGACTCCAAAAGGAGACGGCCGAAGGGCCGGTTAAATTAACGTTACCTGCACATAAGCCGGTTAAAAGAGGTACGCTTCGGTGCGTAATCCGCGACGCGGGCCTGACGCGCGATGAGTTCCTCGAGTCGCTGTAAGACGCCGAGAGAAAGCCGGCCGCGAGGCCGGCTTTTTATTGGCGTCATTTCGGCGAGCGTCACATAACCGCGGCGAGGGCTTTTACGAGAAAACATTTCGCGCCAACGTTGGCGTCGGCGTCGGCGACGGTTAGTTACAGAGAAATGGAATTGACTTTTTGGAGGTTATATATTACTATAATAGTAATATATGAACATCTACCACCTTTAAACCCTGACCAACGACGAAGGAGCTACGCAGTGGTTAAACAACCGAAATTGTATATATCGCTTTTATTTGCCGGGACGTTTCTTATCGCCTCGCTGTTGTTTTTCGCTTGCGGCGAGGAGAGCACGACCGGCCCGGCTATAAGCCACGAGGTTCCGTTCGCGCTGGGCATTACCGACAACAGCGGCGGCACCCACAACGGCGCGAGTTTACTATACGTTACGTTCGGCGATAACGCGAAGAGCGACGCGACGCATGTCAAGTCCGTTCGCACGAACTCGCCGCCGGTTATTGACGGTTCCGTTGACGGCGTATGGTCGAGCGCGCCAGCGTCGAACGTGGCCTGTGCGCCTATGTCCGGGAATAACAACATAAGCGCGGCGACGTTAAAATCGCTACATACGGCTACGGACATATACTTCCTGGTGTCGTGGGTGGACCCCACCGGTACCGAGAATACGCGGCGGCATCGGTATTCCTATAAAAACGGTACCTGGTCCGAGAACGACGAGAACGAGGACCGCGTATTTTTCATGTGGGATATCGCCGGCGCCGCGGACGGACGCGGTACTTTTAAAGACGCGGGTTGTATGGTGGCCTGCCACGGCGAGATGCACCCGACGAAGGGCAAGGCCGATTTCTGGCATTGGAAGGCGACGCGCACGAACCCGGCCTCCTATTCCGACGACCAGTACGGCGACAGCACCGGCCGCTCGAGCGACGACGGTTCCGGCGCGTATTCCGATAACGGCGACGTTCAGACCCGCGACTACCAGGCGCCGAACGACCCGGGTGCCGACGCGCCGTTCCTATATTTGAACGTACCGGGCAAACCGAAAGCAGCCCCGTATTCCCCCAATGGGTGGAATAACGGCGACGAGCTCGCCGCGTACGTAAACAAGGTCCCGACTGGTAGCCGCGGCGACATACAGGCCAAGGGCAAGTACAACGACGCCACGAATACCTGGACCGTTGAGTTTAAGCGCGCGTTGAATACCGGTAACGCCGACGACGCGGTAATAACGACGCAATAGCCGATATGGCATCGCGACCCAGAAGGAAAGTATTGCCAAAAGCCGGCCGGAAGGCCGGCTTTTTTCGGGCCGGAGGCGATTTGCCGTTGACAACGCCCGAGCCGGGGTAATATGATAGCGGGACGCAGGAGGTTAATGTGGCCGGCGCCGAAAAAGGTTGTGAGCTCAGCGAGGACGCGCTCTTCAAACGGTACGAGAAAAACCCCATCCTGACCGCGGATAATTGGCCCTACCGCGCGCACGCCGTCTTCAACCCCGGCGCGGCCCTCGTCGACGGCGAGACGCTATTGCTGGTGCGGGTGGAGGACCTGCGCGGTTTCTCCCACCTCGCCGTCGCACGCAGCGCCGACGGCAAGACGAAGTGGCGGGTGGAGGCCGAGCCGGCGCTCGTCGCCGACCTCGCCTACGACGAGCAACACTACGGCGTCGAGGACCCGCGCGTCGTGTGGCTCGAGCCGCTGGGCGAGTACGCCGTCACGTACACGTCGTTCATCCGCAACGAGACGGTGATATCGCTCGCCACCACCGCCGACTTCAAGACCTTCACGCGCTACGGC
>JAUWLW010000088.1 GCA_030613505.1 Candidatus Zixiibacteriota bacterium | reverse complement strand
GCCGCAGGTCAAGGGCCACGACGGCCGCCGGCTGATATGGAAGCCTAAAGGGACGCGCGAAAACCCGCAAGAAAAACAATGCTACGAGCCGGACTTCTCGCCGGACGGGACGAAGGTCGTCGCGAGCTACCGCGACGGCCGGTGGGGCCGCGACGCCGACGTCGCGATATTGGATTTAAAGACGGGGGAATTTAAGGTAGTACTCGAGGGCAATTCGGCTAAAAGGCCGCAGTGGTCGCCAAAGGGCGATTGGATAGCCTACCAAAGTGACCACCCCCGGCATTTTGGTAGGACGTTATGGATAGTTAGGCCCGACGGCTCGGAGAACCAAAAGTTGGATTTAGGTAATAAATCTCGTTACGTACCCTATTGGGGACCCGGCGGGGATAAAATATACTTCGTAGGGCATTACGAACCGCGCGAGCCTTTGTACGCGTTGTGGTACGATTTGCGGACCAAGGAAATCGGCGTCTTGCGTAAGCCGGAAGGCGAGCTACATCATAACGTTGCCGTACCTTCCCCCGGGGGAGATAACGTCGCTTTGGGGTTGATGGAGAGGTCCGGGCAGCACGGCCACGTCGTCCTGGCCCTGGTCGACGCCGACGGCTCGGGATTCCGGGTTTTATGGTCGGAAATAAACGAAAACCGGGCCGGCGTAGGTAACCCGCGGGATTGGTCGCCGGACGGCAAATACGTACTTATACGGTACGAGCCGGTCCACGGTACCGGTGATTCACTGTGGACGTACGAATTAAAAACGCGCGCCGTGCGCCAGCTCACGATGTGCCCGCTCGAATTGGATTTAGAGGACCATTCCGGCGCTTCGTGGGGCCAGAACGGCGACATCGTTTTCGGGGACGTAGACGGGTGGCTCTACCTCATAAAAGCGCCGGAGTGAGAGTTAACGGTACGAAGTTATTAATAGCCGTCTTGGCTGCGGCGGCGGTGCGGTGCGAGGAGGCGCCGGCGGAAACAGAGGGCCCGTACGTCCCGCCGCAGGTCAAGGGCCACGACGGCCGCCGCCTTATATGGAAACCTAAAGGGACCCGCGAAAACCCGGAAGAAAAACAATGTTACGAGCCCGATTTCTCGCCGGACGGGACGCAGGTCGTCGCGAGCTACCGCGACGGCGTCTTTGGGCGCGATGCCGACGTAGCTATTTTAGATTTGGTTACCGGGGAGTTTAAAGTCGTACTCGAGGGCAATTCGGCCAAAAGGACGCAGTGGTCTCCCAAGGGCGATTGGATTGCTTACCAAAGTGATCACCCTTCTCATTTCGGTAGGACGTTATGGATAGTTAGGCCCGACGGTTCCGAGAACCAAAAGTTGGACTTAGGTAATAAAACAGGTTACTTACCGTACTGGGGGCCGGGGGGGGATAAGATATACTACATCGGCCATTACGTCGCACGCGAACCGTTGTGCGCGTTGTGGTACGATGTCGGGACGAAAAAATTCGGCGTATTGCGCAAACCGGTTAACGAGTTTAACCACACCATCGCCGTCCCGGCCCCGGGCGGCGAGAAGGTGGCACTGGGCTTGACGGCGGGGCCTTACTACGTAAAACATATTATAAAGTACGTCGTCCTGGCTTTTATAAACGCCGACGGCAGCGGTTTCGACGTGGTGTGGCCCGAGCCGGCGGAAGCCCCGGCGGGTATAGGCGAGCCCCGCGATTGGTCGCCCGATGGCAAGTATATTCTAATACGCTTCTCTACGTTCGTCGGTACCGGAACGTCCCTTTTGACGTACGAGGTAAAGACCGGCACGGTGCGGCAGCTCACGATGTGCCCGCCCGATGAGGAGCGGGAAACCGCGTATTGCGGTTCTTGGGGCCCCAACGGCGACATCGTTTTCGGCGACGTAGACGGGTGGCTCTACCTCATAAAAGCGCCGGAGTGAGGAAATATGAATAAGTTTCAAACGTTTTCGGTCGCCGCGTTTATTCTAACCACCGCGGCATCAGCTTGGGAGCTTTCGGGCGCCGTCAGCTACGGCGCGTGCTTCGTCGACGGCGCGCCGAACGCCTATCACAAGCCTAAAGGCGAAGAAATCGAGCCCGACGACAAGACCAACGAGCCGTTGGCGGTGGCGCTCGAGGCGTCGTTCGGCCGGTTGGGCGTAGTCGCTTCGTACGCGCAACGGTACGAGCTCTACAGCGAGGCCGGCAAGGTCCACGACTTCTCTTTGCTGGGGCGGCCGTTACTTTTAAGTCGGGGCCCGTGGCGATTGTCCGGCGGCGCCGGCGTGGCCGTTTCCCGGGCGCCGGCGCCGCCCGCTTTTATGTTCGGCAAGGAGGGGCCGGTGTACGATTGGACCGCGGTCGTCGGCGCCGACCTGGACGTCCAACCGTTGACGTGGCTGTCGTCGCGCGCGGGCATCTCGTACCGCGAACGGCCGCAGGTCATCAACTTCACCGCGGGGGAACTATATTCATATTACGGAACCGTCAAATCCCCCGCTATCGACGTTAACTTTCGCTGCCTCCTCGCGCCCTGGCCTTTCCTCCGCGTCGGCCCCTCGTTCCAACAAATATTCTACGGCCCGTACGATTACTATCTTTACGGCGGTACTAACCAAAACGAGGGTTGGGTTACCGGCAAAGAAACGTACGTAATGGGGACCGTAGCTTTCGTCTTCCCTTTTTAATTTTTACCTTAAATAGGTAAAGAAAAGCGCCCCGGCGGGGCGCTTTTTTCACTATGTGCGAAAGGCTCGGCGGCCGAAGAGGAGGAACGCCAGCGCGCCGGCGCCGGCCAGCGCCGCCGCCACGACCAGCGCCGCGGTATAGCCGCCGGTGACGTCGAAGAGGCGGCCGCCGAACGCCGGCCCCAGCGTCCCCGAGAGGCCGTACGAGAGGAAAACGAGGGGATAGCTCCGGCCCACCTCCGCCGGGCCGAAGACGTGCGCCACCGCCGCGGCGTACAGGACGAAGCAGGCGCCGAAGCCGAAGCCCACCGCGAACGCCGTTCCGACGAAGGGCCAGCCGAAGCGGGAGAGCGGGACCAGCGCCAGGACCGCGAGCGCGAGGAACGCCAGCGAAAGCGGGAGGGCCCGGTTCCCGATCTTGTCCGAGATGACGCCCCACAGGATGCGGCCGCAAGCGTTGCCGACGGCGAGCGTACTTATCGCGGTCGTGGCGAGGCCGGCGGCCACCCCTCCGGCCAGGCCGATGGGTTTGAGGTTGCCGATGGTCAACAGGCCGGCGAATGTCCCGGCGAACATCCCGCCGAAGAGCAGCCAGAAGCGGCCGTCGCGGAGCAAAACGCCGGCCGGAAGGCCGGCGGCCTTTTGGGCCCCGCCGCGCGCCGCGGGCGGGACGGAGAGCCCCAGGGCGACCAGGATGATCGCCGCGCCGTACGCCAGGCCGACGTATCTAAATATGGCGAGGGTGGCGACGCCCCGGCTGAAGAGGGCGGAGGCGAACGAGGACAACAGCACGGCGCCGCCGCCGAAGCCCGCAACCGCGAGGCCGGTGACGAGACCTTTGTGCCGGGGGAACCACTTGATGCACGTCGCCAGGGGGCATACGTAACCGAAGCCGATGCCGCTGCCGGCCACGACGCCGATGCCCAGCAGGAGCAACGAGAGGCGGCCCCCGGAGAACGAGGCGATGACGTAGCCCGCGGCAAAGAGCGCTCCGCCGACGGCCGCGACCAGGCGGGGGCCGCGCCGTTCTTGCCAGCGGCCGGCGAATATCATCGCCAGCGTGAAGGAGGCGAGGCAAAGGCCGAAGATGAGCTGCGTCGCGCCCATCGAAAGGCCGTAGTCGCCGTGCAGCGCCGGCGCGAACACGCTCCACGCGTAAATGCCGCCCAGGCAGGTTTGAATTAAAATCGAGGCCGGGAGGACCAGGTATTTACTCATGGGGGGTTCCTTCGCCGTCGGAGTTCCGGGAGTCTTGGAAAAAACGCCCCGGGGCCGGGGCGTCGTCTCATTCTCCTCAGGCAGGACTCGAACCTGCAACCCTCCGGTTAACAGCCGGATGCTCTGCCAATTGAGCTACTGAGGAATCGAGCGGATATATACCATAAACGGCGACCGCTGTCAAGCGGTTAACGCTATATCTACCAGTAATAGTAGTTTATGCCGAAGTCGAGCTTCAGGTATTGCGTGTCGCGGTCGTCGGCTCGCGCGTCGTCGAAGGTGCGGTTGTAGCCGAACATACCGAAGGCCGAGAAGCGCTCCGTTAAGTAGTATTCCAGGCCCGGGCCGAGGTAGAAGCCGTGGGTCGCGACGTCCTCCCACTCTTTCTCGCGCTTTATCCGCTCGTCGAAGACGGCGTAGCCGGCGGCGGCGAACGGCATGAATACGCCCATAAAAACTTTATATATAAAGCCGACTTTGTAGGCCGTCATGCGCGTCTCGCCCACGCCGTCATCCCTCTCCGCGTCGAACGGGAGGTACAGGTCGGCGCCCCCCTCGAGCGTGAGCCAGTGGAAGAGGTTGCCGTAGAGCCGGACGCTGCCCCCGGGCGCGGCCTTGGCGTCGTGGTCGAAGGCCGAGGACGGGAAAGCGAAGGCCAAAGCG
>JAUWLW010000099.1 GCA_030613505.1 Candidatus Zixiibacteriota bacterium | reverse complement strand
CCATGATTGGTTTGAGCCGCCCCCCGGCCAAACTCCCGCAGAGGCGTATTTACCGCTCAGAGACTACTACCCGGAAATCCCGTACCCGCCCGACGAGGAGTGGGACTACGGCGGCAACGACCGCTGGGACGCCTATTTGGGCCAATTCACCGGCGGCGTTATCGGCATGACGACCGGCGACCCGTTCGAGTTTACGGAGACCTACCGGGACGACCGCACGCCGTACTTCTTGGAGCGTCGCTCGTACGACCCGGTGGGAGAAAAGGTTGTCGTCGCCCACGAAGCCAACCACGGCGTCCAGTACATGCTCGACGTCGTCGAGTCGTCGCCGACGGCCGTACCCCGGGGGTACTTCGAAGCCACGGCGATGTGGGGTCAGGAAGAGGTCTACCCGGGCGACCCGGGCGCCATAGGCCGGGCCAACGGCTTTTTGCTCAACACCCTACAATCCCTCGACGCTCCCGCTGACGGCGGCGGCTACACTACCGTGATAATCAACTACTTCCTCCACGACTGGGCCAAGCGGTACTGGATACCGCCGGAATGGACGCCTCGTACCGACGAGTGGTTCCCGCGCGACGTCTGGCGCGCGCTGGCCAAGGGCGACGAGTGGTATACCGACGACCCAACCGTCAACCGCGAGAGCAAAGAGGCGATGGGGTACCTGGTCCAGCTCCACCGCCCGAAATACCAGTACCTTGACGGCCGCATATTCAAGGATACGTTCGAATATTGGACGACCTGGAACTGGTTTACCGGCGAACGCGACGACGGCAAACACTACAAGTACGGCCCTCGGTTCGCGACGATTACGCCCCAGAATACGTGGGGCGGGGGCGAATTGCCGCTGGTGAAGTACAGGCCGTCGGAAGCCTACTACATGAACCACCTCGGCCACGGCTTCTACCGGTTCAACAATCCCCCGGCCTGGCCGTACGCCCTCATTACTTTCGCCGGCGACGAGGATAATCCGGCGGGCAGTAAAGATTGGGGCGGCGCCATCTACGTGACTAAGAACGGCTCGACCTGGACCGACCTCAAAGGCAAGGCCGGGCAACCGACGCAGATGTTCACGCCGGAAGATAAGGGGATAATTCAGATCCGCAACCCGGGACAGTACCAGGCCATCGTCGCGATATTCAGCAACGTCTCTTTCGAAGGCGACAATTTGCCGTTTGAATACTCCTACATCCAGGCCGACGATACCCGCCCGCCGGCGGTAGCGTCCGGCATCGGCATAATGCAAGCCAACCCCGATTTCGTCGAGGTGTTGATAGGCGCCGACGAGGAGATCTTCGGAAAAGCCGAGGCCGAGGTTTATTTCACCTCGAACAGCGGCAAGAAGCGCGCCGAAATCGTACCCTTGACGTCCGCCGCGGGCAATAAGAACTTCAAGGGCAAGTTCATTCTGGACATCGGCGACAAGGGCAGCGGCACGCTGGAATGGCGAGCCGCGGACTTGGGCGGCAACATCGTCTCGGGCGATAAAAATTTCAGCGCCGGTTTCTTGGCTATGGGCGGCGGCACCGTCGGCAACGAGACGGCGTCTCTCAAGCTACCCGCGGGCGCGGTTAACAAACCGACGTTGTTCCTGATCGCCCCGAGCGAGGAGAGGAAGGTCGGTAACGTGGCGGCCGCGGCCGCCCCCGTAGGCGAGGAGCCCGGAATCGAAACCGTGGGCCCGGCGTACGAGTTCAACCCGGGTTGGGCCCGACTTGCCAAACCGGCCGAAGTAGCGTTATCGTACGAGGGTTTGGAAGTCTCGCGCGAGGACTACCTCTCCGTCTACCGCTGGACCGGCACGAGCTGGGAAGACCTGGGCGGGACGATAGACAAGCGCAACCGCCGCGTGGTAGCTGTGGCGGACCGCCTCGGCAAGTTCGTATTGGGATACGGCGAGAAGAAGAACACGACGCCGCCCTCGGGCAAGCCGATGTCGTTCG
>JAUWLW010000055.1 GCA_030613505.1 Candidatus Zixiibacteriota bacterium | reverse complement strand
GGCGGCATCGCCTCCAGCCGGCCCTCGAGCGCGGCCTTGACCTCCCGGCCCCGGGCGCCCCCCGCCGTCGCGACGACGTTTAGCTTTGCCCGAGCGGCGTCTATTTCTATCGTGTCGCCGTCGCGCACCGCCGCCAGCGGGCCGCCGGCCGCGGCCTCCGGCGATACGTGGCCCACGCACAGCCCCCGCGTCCCGCCCGAGAAGCGGCCGTCGGTAACGAGCGCGACGCTTGAGCCCAACCGCGGGTGGCTGGCGAGCGCCTCCGTCAGGTAGAAGAGCTCCGGCATGCCGGCGGCCCGCGGCCCCTGGAACGGCAGGACCATGACGGTCCCGGCGCGCACCCGCCCCGCGTTCACCGCGGCCCGCGCCTCCTCCTCGTCGAAGAATATCCGCGCCCGCCCCTTGAACCTGGCGGCGGCCGCCGCGGCCACCTTCACCACCGCGCCCTGGGCCGCGATATTCCCGAAGAGCACCTTGACCGCGCCGCGGCGCGAGAGCGGCCTGGCCGCCGGCCTAATCACGTCCTCGCGCGACAGGCCGTAGTTGGCGAGGCGCCGCGGGTTGCGCTCGAAGAAGCCGGCCCTCGCCAGGTCGCTCAGGTTCTTTCCGACGGCGTGACCCGTAATCGTCGCGGCGTCGAGGCGCAGGTGGTCGCGTATCTCGCTCATCACCGCGGCGGCGCCGCCGGCGTACCACAGAAACGTCGACGGGTGTTCGCCGCTCGGGCGAACGTTCGCTATAAACGGGACCTCGGCCTGGATTTCGTTATATGCGGCCAAGTCGAACGGCAGCTCGAGCTCGGCGGCCAGCGCGGCGAGGTGCAACAGCGCGTTCGTCGAGCCGCCGACGGCGGCGTGCACGGCGAGGGCGTTGTGCAGCGCGCGCTCGTCGACGACGTCCGCGAACAGGAGGCCGCGTTCGAGCGCCCGGGCCAACAGCGACGCGGCGTGCCGGGCCGAGCGGACGAGCGCGAAGTCCGCGGCCGGCACCAGCGCCGACGCCGGCGGCGCCCCCCCCAACGCCTCGGCCATAACTTGCATCGTGGCCGCGGTCCCCATGAAGGCGCAACACCCGGCCCCCGGCGCCGCGACCTCGTCGAAGTGCCGCCGCTCCACCGCCGGCGCCGGTTCGCGGGCCGCCTCCTGCGCCAGCGTCGCAACGTATTCCAGCGTCCGGCAGTCGTCGCTGGGCGCCATAACGCCGCCGGGGACGAAGGCCGCCGGCAGCTCGAGCCGCGCCGCGGCCAGAAGGTGCGCCGGGACGGCCTTGTCGCACGACGATACGAACAGCACGCCGTCGGCGTGGGCGGAGGTCGCGTGCAGCTCCGCGGCCAGCGCCAGCACGTCCCGCGAGGCGAGCGACAGCGCCATCGCCGGCGTCCCCTGGGCAATGCCGTCGCAGATGTCGGTGCAGCGGTAGTCGAGGGGGCGCACGCCCGCGGCCAGCAACTCTTCCCGCGCCGCCGCGGCCACGGCGCCGAGGTGATAACTGCCCGGGTGGCTCTCCCCCGCCGCGGCCTCGACTACGACCAACGGTTTATCGAAATCGGCCCGCGTAAATCCGCAGCCGAACCTGAGCGCCGCCACTTCGGCGCCGAGCTCGGCCATCGCTTCGCTACGGCGTTTCTTGGGCATCGAAACCCTCCAGAAGAACGGCTCGAGCTGGCGCGCCGTCGCCCTCCGCGACCGCGAGCGGCAGCGCCGCCAGGAAATATTCCCCGACCCGAACTTCGCTCAAATTCAGGCCCTCTAGAATCATTACGTCCGCGGCCAGCAGCGTTTTATGCGCCGGCGCGTCGGCCGCGCCGAACTCCTCAACCGAGAGGTAGTCCCAACCGACGAGCGCGACGCGGCGCGCGGCCAGGACCCGCGCCGCCGCCGCCGTCAAGTAGACGTAATCGGTCGCGAAATCATCCCGGGCCCAGAGCGCGGAGTTGCCGGTTTTAAATAAAATCCGCTCGCCGGCGACGGGCGTCAAGCGTTCCACGTCCGGAGCGTCGACGCGCGGCACGCCGGCCAGCTCCACGACGCGGCACCGCCCTACGAACGGCTCCGGCCCGACGGCCGAGACGTCCGCGCCGCCCTCGACGAAATGGTACGGGACGTCGACGTGGGTGCCGGCGTGGCTGCCGAGCGTCAGGCGCGAAACCTCCGCGGCGTCGCCCCTCTTCCTGCTTTTGGCCACGGCCTTCTCGAAGGGCGGGTCGCCGGGGTAAACCGGCATCCGCTCGCGCAGCGGTACGGAAATATCAATTACGCGCATGGCTTGAGCGGCCGAGGTTATCATAACGGTATTACCGGGTCAAGGACGGCGCCCGCTAAAAAATATTGACAAAAGCAACGCTACCGTCTATAATCTATCCGCGAAGCACGTTTACGAAACGGCTTTATTTTTTAACGTAGTCTGATAACTTTTTCACATATTCCCAAGCCGTAATGGCGAGGCCCAAAAAGATACCCGGCACTACCGTCTCCCGCTTGTCGGTGTACGTCCGGGCGCTACAGAAGTTACGCAACGAGGGCGTCGTCACAACTTCCTCCGAGAAACTGGCCGAGCAGATAGGTTTGACCGCGGCCCAAATACGTAAAGACCTCGCGTACTTCGGCCAGTTCGGCGTGCCCGGGCGAGGGTACTACGTCGAAAACCTTTATAACGAAATCGCGACGATCCTGGGCATAAACCGCCGGTGGGAGGTGGCGCTCGCGGGCGTGGGCTATCTCGGTTACGCGCTGCTGGCTTACAACGGTTTTAAAAAGCAGGGCTTCGACGTCGTAATCGCTTTCGACAAGGACCCGGCGAAGATAGGCCAGACGTGGGAGGGCGTGAAGATATACGACGTCGCGGAGGCGCCGTCGGTCCTCCCGGAGAGCGGCGCCGAGATAGGCATCATCGCGGTCCCGGCGGCCGGCGCGCAGGAGGCCTGCGACGCGTTCGTCTCGGGCGGCCTGAAGTCGATATTGTCGTTCGCGCCCGGGCGCGTCATAACGCCTCCCTACGTGACGGTGAAACGGGTCGACCTCGCGATGGAGCTAGAGTGGCTCTCGTACTACGCGACCAACGCCGGCGAGCACGGGTAAATCGGCGCGGCGTGAGTTACGGTAATAATAATATGCAGCCGCGGCGTACGTCGCCGCGGTGGCCTTTTTATAATGCCGAACCAGCGAGTGGGCGATGAAGAAAGGCCTAATCGTTCTGGTACTCGTCGCGGCCGTGGTAGCCGCCGGCGCCGCTGTCTATAAATACTACGAAGCCGCGATAAAGCGCAAGCCGGAGCCGGCCGTCACCAAAACGGTGGTGGTCCCGCCGGGTTACACTACGGCCGAAATCGCGACCCTTTTGGCCGAAGACGGCGTAATCGCCGACGCGAGCCCCTTCGTGTGGTACTGCCGCCTGAACGGCCTCGACGGGAAACTTCAGGCCGGCGAATACGTATTATCCAGTGAGGACGGCATCCCGGCCGTCGCCGCGGCGCTGGCCGCGGGCCGCGTACACGTCGTCAAGTTTACGGTGCCCGAGGGGTACGATAAGAGAAAGACGGCCCGCGTCGTCGAGGCGGCGGGGATATGCTCGGCCGAGGAGTTCCTGGAGGCCTGCCGCCGGGGAGACCCGCGGGGCCGCGTGCCGACCGACGACCTGGAGGGGTACCTCTTCGGCGACACGTACGAAATCAACGGCGACGCCGGCCCGGAAGACGTAGTGGCGACGATGGTCGACCGCTTCTTCGAAGTCCTCGGCCCGGACGGCCTCGCGCGCGCCGGCGAGCCGGGCCGGTCGCTGCAAGACGCGGTCACGCTCGCCTCCATCGTGGAACGCGAAGCGCTGCTGGACGAGGAGCGGCCGCTGGTGGCGTCGGTATTTTACAACCGCCTGGCGCGCGGGATGAGGCTCGAGTCCTGCGCCACCGTGATATACGCCCTGGGCGGCGACGTGGACCGTTTGACGATACAGGACTTGAAAGTGGACTCGCCCTACAACACTTATATACACGCCGGCCTGCCGCCCGGGCCCATAAGCTCGCCCGGCCGCGCGTCGCTCATGGCGGCGCTCGACCCCGCCCAGACCGACTACCTGTTCTTCGTCTCCAACGGCGACGGCAGCCATACGTTCAGCAAAACGCTGCGGGGCCACCTGGCGGCGCGCGCCGAAAAAAACAAGAAATTGGGGAAACGGTGAGCTTTACGGAACGTTACAAACCGCCGGCCGCGCCCCCGGGCGACATCCTGGTCTGGGAGCTGGAAATACCGGCCGAGGCGGAGGGCGCGGTGATCGCCGTCTGCGACGGCTACGAGGGTAGCCTCCAACTGCGTTCCAAGATGGACGGCCGCGCCGGCTCGTTCGCGGCCTGGGCCGCGCCCGCCTACCGCGACGACGTAGAAGCCCTACTCGCCTACTTCGAACGCCGCCACGGCGTAAAGAGCGCCGGCCCCCGCCCTTTTACGGAAACGGACCTCGCCGCGGGAATGCACCTCGCGCCGCGGCGAAAAACGCCGCGTTCTAAAAGAAACGAACGGAAAAATGGCTAAAAAAAAGTTGAGCTCCCCCCGCAAAGAAAAGAAGAAGCCCGGCCCGGTTTACAGGACTATACGCGACGTAATAATCATCGTCGTCGCGTTCGTCGTCATTCGGCTGTGGGTGGTCGAGGCCAACGTCATACCGTCCGGCTCGGACAAGGATACGCTCCTCGTCGGCGACTACATCCTGGCTGAGAAGGTCATGTACCACTTCCGCGACCCGCGCCCGGGCGAGATCATCACGTTCATATTCCCCTACCGCGACATGACGCCGGGGCAGGCCGTCCGATTCTTCTTGCGCAATATTTTGGGAGAGAGCCGCACCGGCCCCCGCCTACTCATTAAAAGGGTGGTGGGGTGCCCGGGCGACAACTTGGAGATAAAGGACGGCGTGCTGCACCGGAACGGCAAAGCCGTCGACGAGCCGTACGTTAAAACCGACGCCGGCGGCGACTGGGGCCCATACGAAGTCCCGCCCGACCGATACTTCGTCATGGGCGACAACCGCTACGACTCGGCCGACAGCCGCTTCATCGGGCCGGTGCCGCGAAAGTACGTCACCGCCAAAGCCGAGATTATTTACTTTTCGCTCACGCCCACGACGTGCCCCAAACACGGGACCCCCATCGCCCGCGCGGACGACGGGTGGCAGTGCAGCGGCGGCGGCGAGGAGATGCGGCTGGGGTGGGACTTCGAGCCGGTGTCGCCGTGGCGCTTCGACCGCCGCATCCGGTGGTCCCGGATGGGCAAGCTCGTCGGCCTCCTGCATTAGGGCGCGGGGGCGGCTTCCTCTCGCCAGCGATACTCCGCCAGCACGTCGGCGTAAAACCGCGCTCGGCGGCGCGCCCCCTCCCCCAACGGGCTCGCGGCCGCGAACGACAAGCGCCTTCCCCACAGCGACGACTTGGAAACGACGCGAACCGCCGCCGCGGCGAGGCGGCCGTGCCAGCGGCGCGCGTAGCGGGCCGCGCTCCGGTGCGACTCGGCCACCACGACCGGGTTCGGCGTCCGCCGGCTGCCGCCGGTGTAGTGGCGCACCGGCCCAGCGGGCACGTACCATATCTCGCCGCCCGCCGCCCTCAGCCGGCGGCAGAGGTCCAAGTCCTCGCCATATAAGAAGTAACCCTCGTCGAACCCCCCCACTTCCTCGAACGTGGAACGCCGCACGAGCATAAACGCGCCCGCCAACGCATCCGCCGGCGCCGGCCCCCGCTCGTAATAACGCGCCGGGTAGTAGCGGTGCGCCAGCGACGAACCGGCCCAGCGCGACTCCTCCAGGCCGGAGACGAGGAATAATAAGTTAAGGGCCGTGGGGAATTTCCGGGCGCAGAAACGCTGGAGGCCGCCGTCTCGGCCTACGAGCTTGGGCCCGGCCGCCGCGGCCGCCGTATTCTTTCCCAGAAAATCGCTAAGCGCGGTTACCACACCGGGCGGTGTCTCCACGTCGGGATTGGCGAATAGCAGGAGCTCGCTCCGCGCGCGGCGGGCGCCGACGTTGTTGGCCGCGGCGAAGCCGACGTTGCGCTCGAGCGCGACGACCTCCACGCCGTACTCGCCGGCCGCCGCGGCGCTGCCGTCAGTAGAGGCGTTGTCGACGACGACGACCTCCAGGCCGCCGGCGACCTCCTGGCCTAGCAGCGACGCGAGCGCCGCGCGGAGAAGGTCCGCGCAGTTGTAGCTGACGACGACGGCCGATACCGTGGGCGCGGTCACTTAGAGGCCTCCAGCTCGCGCGCGAGCGCCGCTATGTTCGCGAACGGGTCGCCGGCTTCCGAGCCGAGGTACGCCCGGGCGAAGGCCTCGCGGCCGGCGTCGAAGCGGTCCGGCGGCGACGCCAGGACGTCGTCGAGCGCGGCCGGGAGATCCCGGGCGTCGCGCACGCCGACCGCGGCGCCGTACTCCACGTACGGTATGTAGTCGGGCACGCCCGCCAGCAAGTTCACGTGGACCAGCGGAACGCCCGCCACGACGGCATCCACGCCCACGCCGGAGTGGCTCGCGACGACGACGGCCGCCCCGGCCAGAACCTCCGCCAACGGCGCGTCGCGGGCGACGGCGGCGTCCGCCGGGGCCGTCTTCCGGATAACGGCGCGATACGGCGCCTCCGACTCCGCGGGGTGCGGCCGGAAGACGAGCGGCAACCCGCGCTCTTTCGCGTACGCGGCACACGCCAACGCCAGGACGCGGTTGACGTCCGGGTCGTAGTTGTTCGTCGCGACGACTACCGCGCGCCGTTCTTTTATTTCGACGCCGACGCTCTCCGAACTACGCGCGGCCACGGCGGCGTAGGGCGACCCGACGACGGCCAGCTTCTCGGGGGGCGCGCCGCCCTCCACCATCCAGTCGTAGCTCACCGGACCCCATACCGCCATCTTCGTGGAGCTGAGCGGGAGGTAACCGAACGTCGGGCCGCCGGTGATATGGTTTTGGATAACGAGCGCCGGGACGCCGTCTCGCGCGGCCAGCGCGGCGACGAGCCGGCCCGTCATGTGGACGTCGCTCACGTGTACGACCAGCGCCGGCCGCCACCGCGCCAGGAAGCGCTCCGTGGCCGCGGCGAAAGCGGCGAGCGTCGAGAGGTACGCCCCGGGCCGGAAAGGGAAGTGCTCGCGGAAGAAGGCCGCGAGGCCGGGAGCGAGGCCGAACTCCTCGAACATGCCGCGGCGCTCGAGCGCGGCGTAATCCGCCGAAAGCCGCCGCAACAGCCGCGCCGTGCCGCGTATGGGCGCCACGCGGTCGAGTAAGCTGTCGCAAACAATGCCGTACCGGCCGGCACCCCGCGCCGCCGCCATCGTCGCCGCGACGTACGGCACGTCGCCGCCGTACTCCCGACGGAATTCTTCGTACACGTCGACCTCGAACCGGCCGAATTGGCCCCAAAAGACGACGGCGCCGGGCCGCTTCATGCGGCGCTCGAGCCGGCCCGGCGGCCGGCCCCGATAGGCTTTCCGCCGCGCCGCGAGGAACATCGCGGGCCAAAGCCGGCGCCGCACCGCCAGGCCGACGCTGCGGCCGAGCCGGACGCCGCGGCCGCCGCCCACCGACTCGTACGGGACGCCGCGCGCCGCCAACGTCACCGCCAGGAAAGAAGGCCGCGTCGAGCCGTCGTCGAAAAAAATGACCTTTGCGGACCGGCGCGTCGCGAGTATATGTTCCAAAACGGCGCTCAGCCGCAGCCACGGCTCAAAAAAGCTGAAGAGGTCGGCCTGCGCCGCGGCGGCCACCGGCACGCCGTCCCACTCCAGGAAGGATCGGCCGCCGGCTACGTACCAGCGCTGCGTCATGTCGGACGCTTGGCGGTAGCTCTCGTACGCGACGGCGTAGTCCAGCCCGTCCTCGCCCAGCGCCACGTCGGCTTCGTCGCCCAGATACTCCCGCCACCCGAAGGACACCTTCGGCGTGCCGGGCCGCTCCCGCCGCGCCCGCGCCAACGTGGCGTCGCTCCATACCAACGCTATCTCGCCCGCGCCGATAACCTCTCCTTAACGAGCGACCACAACTTCGTCACGAAACCCGTCTCTCTGTTCACGTAGAAGCCGAAGGCCGCGACGGTCGGCAAGAACAACGTTATGCGGAAGACGAAATTCAAAGCGTCCGCGGTCGTGCGCGCCGCGCCGGGCGCGACGTGCGACACGAGAAAAGAACCGACGTAGAAGGCGAAGAAGAGACCGGCCGCCACCGCAGTCGGCGGTAGTAATAAATACCCGAAAGCCCGCGGGACCGTTCGGAGGGGCAGCGACATCAGCCGCCACGCCGAGAACTGCAACACGCACGCGAACGTGACCAGCCCCGCCGACGCCCCCGCCGCCACGCCCACCAGACCCCACCCCGAGCGAACCGCGAACCAGATGAGCGCGAAGGCGAGGACGAGCGACGCCCCCTGCGCCATGGCGATGGTTCGGAACCGGCCCAGCGCGACCAGGACATGCGCTCCCCCCTGCACGCCGCCCTGGCAAGTTATGCCCACCAGCAGCGCCGCGACCACCGGGACAGAGGGCCCGTACGCCGGCAAAACGTACCGGATAAACGGGACCAAACATATTATGACCAGGCCGCCGAGCGACGCGACGAGGTAGGTTACAAAGAGCGACGGCTCGACCAGGTACTCCTCGAAAACGCGCCGGTCGCCGTCGCGCGCCAGGGCGTAGATGCGCGGCGCCATCGCCTGGCCCACGTTCATCGGGAGGAAATACACGAACGTTACCACCGTGACCGCCAAAATGTAGTGCCCCACGTCGCGCGGCGTAAAGAAGTGTATGACCATTAAGCGGTCCACCGATTGCAGGACGAACCCCAAGGCGCCGATGCCGGCCAGCGGCAGCCCTATCGGCAGGAGTTTCCGCATCAGCGACCAGTCCGGCCAGGGCCACGAGCCGGCTCGAGTCCAAATCGTCCCCACCGCAGCGACGACGGCGCCGCCGATAACCAACCCGACGAAGACGCCGTATAGGCCGCACATGAAGAGGAACCCCACTACCAGCGCGAAGAGGACTACCGCCTTAAACGCCGTGAACAAGAAAGCGGCGCCGAACTGGCGGCGCGCGCGAAAGACCATCGTGAAGTACGTCTCGAGCCGGGTCGTTATCAAAAGGAAAGCGAACGCCAAAAGCCCCCAGGAGATGACGTCGACGTACCGGCCCCACGTCGCCAGCGCGTAGATGGCGACGACGGCCGCCGGCGCCGCCGACGTCAACAGATTGAACGAATACCCCACCTTGGCGAGCCGCTCCGCGAGGTCGGTCGACCGTTGCTTCAAAGCGTACGGAACTTCGCGGCCTACCGCGGTCGTGACGCCGAGCTGAAGGTACGCGCCGTACTTCGTGATAAGGCCCAGCGCTCCCAGGGCGCCGTATAGGGCCGGGCCCAGGTAGCGCGGGACGATTACGCCCCGGACCAAAGCGAGAAGCTGTTCGATTAAAGCGGCTCCCCACAGCTTGGCCGCGTCCGCCGCCAGGAGAGCTCTGCTTTCGACGTCTTCTTCTCGTAACGTCAACGCCGCCTCCGAAGCGTCGCGGCGAAACCGCCGTTGCAGCCGTGGCGGTGGGGCCAGGTCCGAAGGTACGGTCCGTCGCAGACGTCGCCGAACTCGTCGCCGCGACACGGCACGAGCTCCGCCGAAGTACGCGCCGTCACGTTCTCCACCACGCGCTCATTCTCCTCCGGCTCGAGCGAGCAAACGTTGTAGACGACCGTGCCGCCCGGCGCCAGCATGTCGACGGCCCGGGTGAGCATGGCCTCCTGCGTCGCGGCCGCGGCGGCGACGTCGCCTTCCCGCACGCGCCATTTCACGTCAGGCTTGCGCCTTATCACGCCCAGATTCGTGCAGGGCACGTCCAAAAAAACGTAATCGGCCCGCGGCAGCTCGTCTTTCAATATGTCCGCCTTGCGGACGTCGATATTTTCCAAGCCGAGCCGCGTCGCGGCGGCGGCGCACGCCTTTAACTTCCGTCCGTTATTATCCACGGCCACGACTTCGCCGCCCGGGCCCACGGCCCAGGCGAGCTGGACCGCCTTGCCCCCCGCGCCGGCGCACAGGTCCCATACCGTCGCGCCCGCCGGCGGCGCGAGCGCGCGCGGCCCGAGCGACGACGCCGGGTCGAGCACGACGAACAAACCCTCCCGGAAAGCGTCGAGTTCGACAAGGCCCGTATCCCCCAACGCCACCGCCAGCGATCCGAACGGCCCGTCCGTCACGGCGCAGCCCTCCGCCGACAAGCGGGCGGCCAGCTCGTCGCGGCTCGTTCGCGCCGGGTTGACGTAGACGTTAAGCGGCGCGGGAGCGTTGTTTGCCCTTAACAATTCCTCGCCTTCGACCCGACCCAACCGCTCGAGCCAACGCCGGACAAGCCATTCGGGATGAGAATACGCGACCGCCAACCGCGCGACGTCGTCGCCGTCGGGAAGCGCCGGCGCCTCCCACGAGGCGACGCGGCGGAGCAAGCCGTTGACGAAGGGAGCGAGGCCGGCGTACCGGGACGCCTTCGCGGCGGCGACGGCCTGGTCCACCGCGGCGTACGCCGGCGTGTTCATAAATAATAACTCCGCGGCGCCGACGCGCATTATATCCAGGACCGCGGCCGGTACTTTCCGAAGGGATTTGGTCGCCGCGCGCTCGAGCTGGTAATCGAGGAAGGTCTTGTGGCGGACGACGTTCTTGACGAGCTCCTCGGCGAAGGTGGCGTTGCGCCGCCCGAACTTGCTTCGCACGGCGCGCTCGAGCGCGCGGCCCAACTTGGCCCCGCGCCGGACCGCGGCCAACGCCGCGACGGCGGCCGCCCGCGGCGAGTACGCGCCGGCCTGCTCTTCTATCTCCCGAGCCATAGCTGCGGATGACCTAAACGCCTTGATAATAAAAACCGAACGCTGCGCGGCTACGAACGACGGCACGCCCGGCGGCCTTCACGACTCGAGCTTCTCCTTCAACTTCGCGATGCTCGCCACCGGCGTCGGGTCAACGCCGCGCAGAAGCGACAGGTAGTACGACACCAGGTCGCCGAAGTAGATGAGCTCGAAGAGCGCGGCCATATCCTCTTCCGCGACGGCGCGCACTTCGGTTACGCCACGGACGACGGGAGCTATTAGCTCGAGCGCGGCGTCCACCTGGCGCGCTTCGACTTCGGCCTCGCGCGCCGGCCGGAAGACGACGACGTGCAGCCGCGTCGCCACGTCGTTGGGTACCTCGTACGCGACGAGCTCGTTGTGGCTGAGCTCCGGAAAAAAGTTGCCCGAGGCGTAGTACTTGGCGTTTTCGGCGAGTTGGGTCCGGCAGCGCTCCGCGGCGAGGGCCGCGAGCGGCCCGGCGCCGTAAACCGCGGCGCCGCCGGCGTCGCGCAGCGCCCGCGCCAATGCCTTGGCCGCGTTCTCGGCGGCGGGAACGTCGAACCCCCACTTGGGCCAACATTCCCGCAGGTGGGACGCTACCGCGGCCGCGGCCGGGAAGTCGAACAAACCGGACGCACGGAAGTAAGCCGCCAGGCCGCCGGCCATGTAACCGAACGCACAGCGCGGCGGCCTGCCCGCGGGTACCTTAACGCACGGAGACGACGACGCCTGGGCCAACTCCTCCAGCCGGCCGCCGCTCGTCACCGCCGCCAGCGACGCGCCCTGTGTCAGCGCCTCCTCCGCCGCCGTCAGCGTCTCGAGGGTATTACCGGAGTACGAGATAGCGACCACGAGTGTCGTCGCGTCGACCCAGGCCGGAACGTTGAAGTCTCGTACTACGACCGTCGGAGTCTCCCAGCGCGCTTCCAAAACAGCCGCCAACACGCGCCCCACGACGCCCGAGCCGCCCATCCCCAAGAACGCGACTCCGCCTACGCCGCCCGGAGCCGGCCGAGCCGCCGCCTCGCCCAGCGCTTCGCCCTCTTCCAGCTGTTCCGGGAGGTCGCGGATAAGCGAGGCCGCGTCGTCGGCGTCGACCTCGGCGTACCGCGCGGGTTGGTCCAATATCGTTTCGTCCGTCACGGCGCCCTCCTTTACAACCCGAGGAGATAGTTGACCTTCAAGAATATCATCTGGGCGAGCAGCCGTCGGCCGATCTCTTCGCGCACGTGCTTCTTGAACAAACGCTTCTCGTTGTAGACTAAATAGACGTGGCTCCCTTTGGCGAACTCGTACGAGAGCAGAGCGTTCGTCGCGTAATGCCCATGGTCGCTGGAGGATTGGACGAAGACCCGCGCCGCCAGCTCGTCCGTTATGTTCAACTCGCCGTGGAGCCGATTTATAATAAACTCGTATCGCGCTTTGGGATGGGTCAAGACCTCGTAATCGAGGTCGTAGGCCAGCGTCAGGCGGGAGAAGGGGTTGAACGAGAAGCCGCCGCCCCAGTAATCCAAACCGTAGTCGAAGTGCTCCCCCCATTCGTAGAACGCGTACGCCGACGACCACTCATCGAGGTTATAGCCGATGGTGCCGGCGTAGTACCGGTTGGCGAAGCGCTCGCGCGCCGGGAAGACGCGCACCGGCGGCAGGAAGGGGTGGAACGGGTTAAGGGCTATGAGTCGAAGCGTCTCCTGGCGGTAGTTGTGTTCGGCCAGGAACCTCGCCGTGATGCGGTTTTCGAAGTAAACGCCCACTTCGCCCGCCGCCCCTTCGCGCTGCAGTCGGTGGACGTCCTCGGGCGTGGGGTCGCTTTTCGTCGGCGGCGTCTTGAAGATCACGCCGTGATTGTGGTAGTGCTCGTGGTCGACGTTGGCGTTCAG
Source organism: Candidatus Zixiibacteriota bacterium (assembly GCA_030613505.1). Classification (GTDB taxonomy): domain Bacteria; phylum RBG-13-66-14; class B26-G2; order WVWN01; family WVWN01; genus WVWN01. The sequence continues at coordinate 3,869 of JAUWLW010000055.1, read as the reverse complement.
CTTCTTTATACCCCAGCGGTAGAGCCACAGGTCGTAGTCGGCCCAACCCCAATAACCCTTGACGTCGTCGTAGGGGATGTAGGCCGTCTTCAGGATGTCGAGGCGCGGGCCGAGGTCGGCGTATCCCGCGCCCAGCGACAGGCCGGAGGTGTAGCGCGTGAGCGAGAGGTCCAGGCCGTGGTCGGAGATGCCGGTCCGGCCGTCGTCAACGTGCAGAAACTGGCCCGAGAAGATAGCCTCGTCGTTGAAAGATATCGTGGCGTCGCCGCTGAGGGCGTCGTTGTTGCGCCAGCTTTCGCCGGTCCGCCGGACGCCCAAGAAGCCCGCCGACGCGTGCTCGGTGATGTCCTGCTTCACGCGGGCGCCGGTGAAGGCAAACCGGTGGGGGCCGCCGGGGTTCTCCGGGTCCTCCAGGAACTCCTCGGCGTCGAGGCCGAGCGCGTAGAGGTGGGTTGGCCCGACGCGGCCTATGAACTTCCCGCCGTACTCGATGTCGCCCACGCGCCGGCTGTAGAACGCCAGTATGGGCGTCTCGAAGTACTCCTGCCCCTCCAGAAAGAACGGCCTCTTCTCCGGGTAGAACAGTTCCTCGTCGGTGAGGTTGATGCGGTAGGGGTCCGCCTCCACCTGCGCGAAATCGGGCCGGAACGTGCCGACCACGGTCATGCTGGGCAACAGCCGCGCGGCGACGTCCAAACCCTCCTTGTGGTCGAACTCGTACTTCTCGTTCTTGGCCAGGTCGCGGTACGAGCCGGAGACGTACGGCTGGACGTCGACGACGGGCCGCTTCTGGCGCCGGGGCGGCGCGTCCATGGTCCCGAAGAGCGAGACGCGAAAGAGGTTCTCGCCCGGGTCGCGCCATACCGTCTGGTCTTCGTCGTGCTTGTGGAACCGGACGAAGTTCACGCCCCACTCGTCGTTGAACATGCCGAACCGGAACGTCCGGAACGGGATCTTCATCTCGACGGTCCAGGAGTCGTGGTTTATCTTGGTCGCCGAGTACCAGATGCCGTCCCAGTTCCGGTTCTCGACCTCGCCCTCTTCGGAGAGGTATCCGTCCATCTGCGTGTTGAGGGGGTTGACGGCGAAGTAGTAAGACGACTTGCGGTCGTGAAAGGTGTCGAGGAAGACCTCGAACATGTCGTCGTACCACAGTTTGGCGTCGCGGGTCAGGACGCGGGCGACGATGTCGTCGGCGCTGTCCACCTCGCACCTGGCGCCGATATAGAGGTACTCCTCGTCGTAGGCGACGTAGACGGTGGTCTGCTCGTCGGCCCACAGGAGGTAGGGCAGGCCGCGGTAGGTGAAGCCGGAGGCGGTGGCGGTGGGCCGGCGGGCGGCGTCGCGCCAGCAGCGGTCGTCGAGGACGCCGTCGACGCGGGGGGCGACGTCGGCGTACACCGCCGTGAGGTGGCCCTCCGGGATGGGGAAGGCCTCGACGCTCTGGCCTTCGTCGGCGACGTCCTGGTCGCCCTGGCCCCGGGCGGCGCCTATAAAAAAAAGCGCGGCCGCGAGCAGTAAGGCCGACCCCAAACGCCGTAAATTTCGCGGGGTTGTGCCGAACATAACCTAAGTCAATAATATCACACGGTTTTAGGGCCGGCAAGCTAATTTGCCTTAATACAAAAGAAAAAGCCGCCCGGGGGCGGCCTTATTGCGGAATTTGACCATTCGTTTCGTTTGGCCTTACGGTTCATAGTGTAGGATCTTACGACCGGGTCCTACCGCCCACGCCTCGTCTTCGTTTAGCGTATAGACATCGTATAGCGTACCGACGTGCGTTTCCGGCGGCGGCTTCTCTACGTACCACCAACGTTCGCCGTCCCATCGGAACGTGTTTTGGCCTACGGCCCAACCGTTGTTCGGGCCCGAAAAATGTACGCCGTAGATAGACCTTCTTATGCCCTCCGTCCAAGGTTCCCCTAAGTAATAATACCATTTACCGTTACCGTATTTCATTAGATTGCTCTGCGTCCCCGATATGCAATCGGACCCTGCCGCCCAACCGCGGTCGGGGCTCGTGAACCATATGCTATATAATTCGATCCCCCACGGGTCGTCGTGAACCCTGGTCCAACTCGAGCCGTCGTAATGGTATATACGTTCGCTGTATTTCGACACAGCCCAGCCGTCGGTCGGGGAATTAAAATACAAATCTGTAATGAACGAAATGTCGGTTTCGTAAGTCCACTTTAAGCCGTCCCACCGCGCGATACCGTAACCGCCGACCCAACCGTTATTTTCGTCTAAGAAGAAAACACATTCCCACCAAACGCTTCCGGCTATATTTTCTACTTCTTTCCATTTAACCCCGTCGTAATGCATTATCAACCCTTTTTGTTCTTTCCCATCACCCCAATCCCCTACGACCCATCCGTCGTCAGGCCCGTTAAACCATACGTCGTTAAAACCCGCCCCTTCATTTTCCCGTTTTGGGTACTTATAATCTATCTTCCACCTCGTCCCGTCGTATTTTATTATAGACGCGCCACATCCTACGGCATAACCCAAATCGGGTTTAACGAAGAAAACGGCGTCCAAAGCCCCCGGTCCTAAGCCCTCGGGCGTCGGCACGACCTTCCAAGGGCCCGTGTAAGGCGTCGGGCCCGTGGCATTGTCGTCGCAGTTCGGAAGGCAAAATGCGGCCCCGGCGAGGAACGCCGCAAGGCCGCAGTATCGAAGAAGTTTTTTCATACTATAACCTAACCTTGTGAGCCTAATATTATTAAAACCGGCCCAACGGTCATTAAGGTTCATAATGGAGTATTTCCGCACCTTCTGTAACTGCCCAAGCCTCGCCGTCGGAGATCGTAAATACGTCAGTAAAAGTCCCTATCTCCGGCCGGGGGGAATCCACGTACCACCACCGCTCGCCGTCCCACCGGAACGTAGTTTGCCCCACGGCCCAACCGTTATTGCCGCTAGAAAAATTAACGGCGTTTATCCCGCGCCGTATCCCTTCGTCCCACGGCGGTTCTCGGTAATAATCCCATTTACCGTTACCGTATTTCATTAGATTGCTCTGCGTCCCCGATATGCAATCGGACCCTGCCGCCCAGCCGTGGTCAGGCGAAGTAAAGAAGATACTATACAATTCTATCCCCCAAGCGTCGTCGTGAACCCTGGTCCAACTCGAGCCGTCGTAGTGGTAGATGCGCTCACCGTGCATCGCGACGGCCCAACCATCCGTCGGCGAGTTGAAATACATATCGGTGATAAAACCCACGTTCGTTTCGTAATGCCATTCGTCACCGTACCACCGCGCGATGCCGTACCCCCCGACCCAACCGTTATTTTTGTCTAAAAAGAACACGCATCTCCAATCGATACTACTTGGTATGTTTTCCATCTCCTGCCATTTAACTCCGTCGTATCGCATTATTAAACCCTTGCGGACTTTATTGCCGTCATCGTACCAACTTCCTATTACCCAACCGTCGTCCGGGGCGTTGAACCATATGTCGTAAAAACCGGCCGATATTTTTCCTTCCTGCACCGGGTATTCGTAATCTATTTCCCAAGCGCCGCCGTCGTACTTTAAAATATACTCACAACCTACCGCGTAACCCAAATTAGGATTTAGGAAAAATACCCCGTTCAGATATGAAGGGCCCTCCGGACAGGCCACGATCTTCCAGGGGCCGTCGTAGGGATTAGGCCCGGTTCCGTTGTCGTCGCAGTTCGGAAGGCAAAATGCGACCCCGGCGAGTAACGCCCCAAGGCCGCAGTATCGCATCAGTTTCTTCATGCCCAGACCTCCTAAGCAATATTAAAACCGGAGGCATCCCCCGTCAAGCCCTTTCGATTCGCTCTTTCATAATTTCCCCTTGACTTGGGACGGGGCGCCGATTACACTCGGGCGAGGCGAA
>JAUWLW010000006.1 GCA_030613505.1 Candidatus Zixiibacteriota bacterium | reverse complement strand
CTTTAAATAATTGTGGCCTATGGCCGTCAAGCGCGCGACGTCGCCGGCGACGAAGTAGCGCGGCGCCTTCAAGCGGGCGATGACGAACTTGTTGACCTCGAACGAGCTCGAGCCCCAGCCGAAGCGCTGGCCGCTGTCGAGCGCGAGCGCCATCAGGCGCCACTCGGTCAGGTTATCGGGGAGCTTGAACGAAGCTTCCGCGTCGCCGCCCTCGGAGGTGCGCACGTGCGGCAGCCACACCGCGGTGTCGGCGAACTCCTCGCGGACCTCGGCCTCGGCGAACTCGCCGGCCTTCCCCTTGTCGGCTACCTCTTTCCGCGCCTTCTCGTCCGCCTCCATCGGCGGCGAGGCGGAGGGTTCGGCGAACGCTTCCCCCTCTTCGGTAGTAGCCGCGCCCCCCATGCCGTAACCGCCGCCGGCGCCCATGCCGCCGCGGTAAGCTACACTCGAAAGAGAATCGACGAGCCCTATGCCGCGGTCGCCCCGCGCCCAGTAATACGCCGCCTCGCGCCCCAGCAGGTCCACGTCGGCTATTTGGAAGTACGCCTCGAGGCCCGGATCGATGAAGGCCGGGAGGTAGAGGCGCTCGAGCATCCCCGCGGCCGGGCCCCAACGTTCGGCGTCCTCCGGAACGAAGAGGGTCCCGGACGCTTCGTAGTAATACGGGTAGTAGGGGAACCAGAAGACGGCGCGGCCCACGAAGCCGCGGTCGCCGAGCGAGTCGTCCTGCTGCAGATAGCCGTAGCGGCCCAGCGCGCCCTCGAACGTACCGGGGACGGCGTACGTCCGGTCGGGCCGCAGCGCCAACAGCGACGCGTCCACCGCGGCCAGCGAGACGTCCGCGGCCAGCGGCAGGCCGGCGGGGTCGGCGCACGTGACCGTTACCGTCGCCTCGTCGCGCGGCCGGTACACGTCGCGGCCGGCCTCCACCTCCACCTTCATCCGGACGTCGGTATTGGTCACGTACAACGACTCGTTGTCGGACCAGGAGGAGCCGTCACGTATTACGGCGGCGTAGAGCGTGCAGGAGGGGACCATGGCGTCGTCCACCGCCAGCGTGAACGTCGCGCTCGAGCCCAGCTCGGCCTCCGACAACTTGACGTGTCGGACGCCGACGACGCGGCCCGAGTAAACCGTTATCAAACACTCGGCGTCGTCGAAGCGCGACTCCAGCGAGACCTCGACCTCGTCGCCCAGCGTCGGGTAGTTGTCGCTGACGTTTATGCCTATCTCCGGCTTGCGGACCGTCGTCTCCGCCGGCCCGGCCACGAACTCGACGGTGGTGGACGTCTCGTACTCGGCGCCGTTGGTACCCGTCACCCGGGCGACGACTTCCACCTCGTCGGGCGGCTCGACCAACTCGAACTCGGTTACGCCCTGGCCGTCGGCGTCGGTGACCGCGCGCGTCTCGTAGAGCACGTCGCCGCGGTAGTACCCGCGCTCGTTGTCCCACAGGTACTCGTACGCCGCGACCGCGACCTCGGCCGAGACCGGGTTGTCGTACCAGTCGTCGACCCAGAGGTCCACCTTCACCGTCTCGCCCGCGCGGTAGTCGTACTTATCCGTCGAAAGGCTGACGAAGCGGTCCGTCTTATACGTGTTGGCGTAGGCCGTCTCCTCGACGACGCGCTGGCTCACGTCCGTCAACTTGAGATATATGTTGAAGTAATTGTCGTACCGCTTGGCCCACGGCGTGTCGAAGGCCAGCCGGAATTTACCTTCGGCGTCCAGCACGCCCTCGCCCTTCTTGACAAGCTTATCGTACTCGTATTCTTTGGGCGTGTAGCCGCTGCGATATACCTGGTACGACAGCGCGGCGCCGGCCATGGGCGCGCCGAAGTAGTACGAGCCGACGACGTCGAGCTCCACCTTCTCGCCCGAGAAGTACCGGTCCTTGACCCCGGTGGCGACGACCTCGTACTCGGGCTTCTCGTATTCCTCGAGGTCGAAGGTGCCGCATACCGAGTATTTCTTCTTCTCCTCCTCCCACCTCAGGTATATCGTCTGGCGGCCCAACCGCACGCCCGCCGGGAGCTCGAGCTCGCCGGCGACGGTGCCGAACTCGTCCGTGACGGCCTTGTCCTTCCAGACCTCCTGGCCGTCGGGCGAGGCGACGACGACGTCGACTTCCCGGCCCGCGAGCGGCGCCAGGACCTTCTCGACGTAATCCACCCGGCGCACGATGCCCTTGAACGATACTTTGTCGCCCGGGCGGTAGAGCGGCCGGTCCGTTATCACGGTCCCCGCTACGCCGTCGCGGTCGCGCACCTGCCAGGCGGTATTGCACCTGTAGACGGCGGGCCCGAGCGCCGACTCGAGCACGAAAAACGCGGTGCTGCCCTTCTGGAACCCGGTGAGGTCGATTAAGACGCCGTCGCCGCGCGGCGCCGCGTCCACGTCGACGGCATCCACGAACTCCTTGTTATACCCGCGCTCGTCCGGCTTGTAATAGATATTGTAGGCCCAAATGTCGCCCAGCGTCGCCGGCGCGCCGGTTTGCGCGTCGACGAGTTGGAGGAAGAGGTCCTCGTTGTCGGTGGCCGTCAAGGCCGCGGCCCCCGTCAGCAAGAACATCGCCCGCGAGAGCTCGTCCCCCGCGCGCGCCTCGACTACGTACAGCCCCGGCGCCAGGTCGTCGCGCGTCGCGAGCACTCTCTTGATGTGGTAGTCGCCCTCCTCGCAGCCGGTGGCGACGGTCCAGCTCGCGACCTCTCCCCGCACCCCCGGCAGCTGCGGCGTCGGGATGGGACGGTACTCCTCGACGCGGCCCACACCCTGGCCTTCCTCTTCGGCGCCTCCTTCCACGACGGCCTCGACCGCGTCGAGCTCGCGTTGGAGCTCAAGGTACTTCGCCGGGTCGACGTCGTAAATTCTAAGCTCGACGTCGGGGATTATGCGGCAGGCCAGCTCAACGGATACCAGCGGCGTCTTCGCCGGGTCGGCGTCGACGTGCAACACCGCCAGCGCCGGCTCGCGCAGGTGCCGCGCGTACCGCCGGTTCAACTCGGCGTAGGTTTCGCTCTCAAGCGAATCGGCGAGCTCGTCGAAGGCCGTGGCGGCCGCGGCCGGCTCGTCCAGGTACGTCACGTCGTAGTGGGCGAGCGCCGCCCGCGCCACCAGCGCCCCCGGCGCGTCGCCGTACGAGGCCGCAATCTCCTCCAACCTCGCGCGGCCGGCGGCGAAGCGCCGCTCCTGCAGCCAACGGTCATATTCGTCGGGGGCAAGGTTCGCCGCCTCCCACGCGGCCTCGTCGGCCGGCATGAAGCCGAACTCGAGGAGCGCCTCCTCGACGGCCAGGATAGAGCGCATGTCGTCGCTCATCTCGAAGCGGCCTACTTCCTTGAGGTACGACCCGCGCCGGCCGTACCCGCGGCTCGAGTCGCCGCGTTCCCAGTCGAAGTACGCGTACACGATTAGGTAATTCGCGACCAGGCGGTCGGCGAGGTAGGCCCGCTCCTCGCCGGCGGCCTTCTTAATCAGACCCCGGTATACCGATTTGGCCTGCTTCAACACGCGCCGTCGCAGCTTGTCGAATTTGGCGCGGTCGTCCTCGTCGCCGTAGACGTAGAAGTCGTACTTCTCGCCGAGGTACGACTGCCAGCCCCAGCTGTCGTATACGTCGCGCGTCTCGGAGTACGCGTCCACCAGCACGTCCGCGGCGTCCGCGGCCCATACCGACTTCTTATGGCGCTTGAAGTACGCCGCGAAGCCCGCGTCAGCCTGGGGCCACATCTCGAGTTGGAGGTAGCAGCGCAGCGCGACCAGGTCGCCCTCCGCTCGAGCGTGGCTATCGGGCCAGCGCTTGGCGAGCTCCTCGGCCGCGGCCAGCGCCCACTTGTAGGAGCCCTCGTCGAAATATGAACGGGCGTCCTCGAGCGCCGCGTCCGCGCTCGCCGGCGGGTTTTTCGCGTAGTCCGGGCCGACGGGCGGCGGCGCCTCGGAGGTATGGCCGTCGGCGACGGCGGTTCCTGCTATAAGGGAAGATAATAAGACGACGGAAATAGCATAATACTTCATTGCGGCCTCCGGTAAGAAGTCCTGGACGTTTTAAAATACTTACGGGAAATATAACCTCTTGGGGCGTTTTAGTCTACCTCAACCTTAACTTTTGACCGCGGCGCCGCGGCGCGGGTTTAGCCGGGCGGTAAAACTATCCCTTTTAATAAGCTCAGCGGTTGCGGACCACTATGGGGCAACCGCTTTTTATTTCAGGGAATTACGGTATCGGGAAATTAACGGTAATTCAGGGGAACAAATCGCTACGCGGGGGAATTTTGACACAAAATTAACACAAAAAAGCCCGGCGCTATGCCGGGCGATTTTTATGAAGTGCACAAGGTAAATATTAATTCACCGGAACAACGCCTTCACGCGCCCGAGGGACGCCGGCCGTACGTTCGGCGCCGTCGTCCAATGCCAGCTCGTTTTAACGATCTTGCCTTTTTCGATTTTGAAACCTTCGAACCAAGCTTCCTCGTGGAAGGGCGTAGGGAAGTACCCCGATTGACCATTGGGCGGGATTATTTTGTGCCATCCGGCGTTATCGTATTTCAACCATCGCGATTCGACGCCGTATCCCGAAAGTATGGCCCAGCCGTTATTACGGTCGTGGAAGCCTAAACCGTTGACGTAATAGCCCGGCGCGGAATATGAGACGGACCACGACGAGCCGTCGTAGTGGTAAATCGTCCCCGTATCGCCGTACGACATCGCCCAACCGTCGTCGCGCGCGGTGAAGTCGAGCCCGTCTACCTGGGGCCCCGGGACGAACTCCCATTTCCCGTCCTTGTAGTGCGCGAAGCCGCTCGAGCCGCAGACCCACCCCTCGTCGGCCGTAGGAAAGCAAATGTCCCTGGCGTAACCTAACTCCACCGGCAGCGGATTCCCGACGGTTCGCCAGTAGCCGTCCTCGTATCGGAGCAATTCGTTCGGCGAACTGAGCAGAAGCCACCCGTCCTCCTCCGCGGCGAAGCGTACCCTCGGCCCGCCGCCTTTGGCGCCGGGCGGACTGCTGTACGGATTGGGTACGTACTCCAACTGGCTCGAGCCCGCCTGCAGGCGCAACGTATAAATGCACGGGTATATCCGCGTGCTCGCCCCCACGACCCAGCCGTAGCCGCTCGGGAGGAAACACCCGTCCCCCGCGAGGGCGTTGAACACGAAGCTCCCGTCCATCCACCGGCCGTTTTCGTACGTAAGGAAAGGCCGCGGGTCGAGGGGGTCGCTGGTGCACGCGAAGCCGAGGTCCGGCCGCGCGAAGTCCATCCAGCCAATGGCAGCGTCCTCCTTGGGCGGGAGCGGGACCTCCTCCCACGCTGCGAACGCCGCGGTCGCCGCTACGGCCGAGAATATAATTATTGCGGGGAAAGTTAAACGCTTCATCGTCCCCTCCTACGTTCGATTACTGCTACCCCGATTTTATAAATTATAATATAACGTCGCGGGGGGGTAAATCTACCTCAACCTTAACTTTTGACCGCGGCGCCGCGGCGCGGGTTTAGCCGGGTAATAAAATATCCTTATATAAAGGGCAGCGTCGCCAGAACCGCCGCCCCTTGACAACCTTCCTCTAAGCGGTTAAACTATGCCCCGCTCGAGCCGAGGTGGCGGAACTGGCAGACGCAGCGGACTTAAAATCCGCTGGCCCCATCCGGGCCGTGCGGGTTCGAGCCCCGCCCTCGGCATATGAAAAAGGAGCCTTTGCGGCTCCTTTTATTATTTCCAACGACCGCTATTGGCCGCCCATGGCGCCGCCCTTGTCGGCGCCCTTCCCTTTGCCTTTGCCGCCGCCCTTACCGGCGCCGCCGGCTCCCCCGGGCGTTTCGCCGCCGGGGCTTGCGCCCGGGCCGCCGCCCGGCGCTACGTGCTCGCGTTCGCGCTTACGCTCCTTCTCGCGCCCGCCGGGGACGTCGCCCTCGGGCAGCGGGCGGGTCCCGCGGTCGCGCGCCCACTCCGGATTCTTCCACCAGCCGAGATGCCGCCCCTTGCCGGGATAACGCGGCTCGCCCGGTTCAACGGGTTCACCCGGTTCGCCTGGTTCGCCAGGTTCCCCGACGCCGGGCTCCGCGGGTTCCCCTACGCCGGGCTCCTCGCCCTCCACCGGCGCGGCCTCGCCCGGTGCCGCGCCCACCTTATCGCTGTAGTCGGCCCAGTTCTCAACGACGTCGTTCAGCGCGGTCGCTTTGGCCGCGTCTCCCATGGGAGCCCCGGCCTCGAGCACCAAGGCCAGCGCCTCGACCTTGGCCCGGCCTTCCCCCGCCAGGTTCCCGACGTCGCCGTACCGCTCGTCGCCGCCCTGGGTCCTCATATCGTGGGCGCGCTTCTCGAGCTCGCCGTACTTGCTGGCCAGCTTCTTGAGCTCGTCCGTCAACGTACCGGCGTCGGTATTCGAGAAGTTGTGCGCGTCCAGATAAGCGTTCAACCCGGCGGTGACGCCGGCGATTTCGGCTTTGAGCTCCTCCATCGTCGGCCCCTCCACGGCCTTCTTGCCGCAGGCCGCGATCATCAGCGCGGCCGCCGCCAGCGCCGTCGCGATAAAAATTACCTTCCGCATGTCTCTTTCCTCCTTGAGGGCGGCGTTAAACCGGCGGCCTGGCCGCCTTAAACCGCCCCCCGTTCTTATATAATATTTAAAGTCCGCTTTTCTCGGCGCCCTCGGCTTCGCCCGCGCGAGCCTTGACCTCTTCCTCGCAAACGCACTCGGGGCACGGCTCGTCGCAATCGCACCGGGGTACCACTATAACCTCTTCCGCCCTCTTCGCGCAACCGCCGCACGCCGCCAGCGCGGCCACCGTAATTATAACCACGAGAACGGATATGCGCAACTCGTAACCTCCTAATAACGTGGTTAGCCGTGGGCCTCGAGCCAGTTCTTTCCAACGCCGACGTGCACCTCGAGCGGGACCTTGAGGTTGAAAACTTCAAAGACCACACGGGGGACTAACTCTCGAAATATCGGAATTCATCTACCAATAAACGGTAAATAGTATCTAGAACTATTTTAGCCTTGGTTTTAACGTCGTTTATTGCTTCGTTTAAATCCGGCACTGCTCTAAGATCCGCGTACTTGCGTATTTGAACTAAGCCCGAATAAGGCGTTATAAAGTCCGGATAACCGAAATACTTAAAATACGGTTCTTCCTTTAGGCCGACGTGTTCGATTTTCGGCTGGGGGCAATATTTACTACGCCATAAATCGTAAAGGCCTTTAACAGCGCCAACCAACACCGTCGCAGTATTGGGTCTCCGAATTATTTCGTCATCTAGAACCTCCGACCAAAATGAACCCGGATCCGAAGGACATAAGGGGTTACCGACGAAAACCTCGGGCGCGCCCGGCACCGGATTATTGGCTTCGAACTTAGTAACTACACAACCGTTGTTAGCAAGGCCGAAAGCGAAGCACAACGAATAAAAATAATTCTTTAGAGTACTTTTAATCTCGGGCACCCAGATATCGAGCTGGTTGGCCCAAGTAGGATACCGGCCATTGAGAGCTTTAGTGAGCGCGAACCATAGAAAAGTGCGCTTAGCGGATGTTAAATCGAAAGCGCAATAACCATACTTATCGGGTGGGCCATTTAAACACCTGGTTCTATTAGCGCTTTTCAAATCGTTATCTAACCTAAACCAGACGAACGCGCCTGATTCCTTACCAAAACGAACATCCTCTTTGGGTTTAACCCTTACCGGCGAACCGTCATCCATAAACCCGATAACGGCTGAATTAGTAACGCCGTAGGTTTTTTTATTAGCCCGCCTTTCGTCTCTTAATGGTAATCCACCTACTACTGCCTCCGTTAATTCTCTTTTCGTACGCGAACGCTTAAAGTCGTACATCCGTTGCCCGCACCATTCTTTTATTAGCGATCTCGCTCTACCGTAAGAGACTGACTTACTCCCGCGGACGAGACGACCTACAACCGTGTCAAGTTTTTTAAACGGTAATTCCCAATTAATATCGTTTAATTCTGCGTTCTTTAACGCGGTATAGTCTTTCAAACGCACTACGTTTTTATTGCCGCTCTCTCGATGGTTAAACCTCCAGATCGTAAAAGATATCGGGAACGTACCTTTGATTTTGAAAAACTCGTTACCGGTTATAATAAAACCTTTTTCGTACTTAAAATACCTATCGAATTCCTTACGAAAATCCAAGTAAGAAGGCCGCGGCACCAACCAAGAAGTAGGCGTAAATATCATCACAATGGGTTTAAAGTCCGGTTTCTCGGCGACTTGTTCTTTCGATATATTAACGATTTGCCCCAAGAACGCGAGGTACCTTTCCTTCCCCGCGTCTTTGCCTGTAAGCGTTAATATCGAGGGGTTAATCTGATAATCAGCTTCCACGCCGGCCCTTATAGAAACGTTTTCGTCCGTGCTCTTATAAGGGGGGTTTAGCAGGAAAGCTAAAGGTTTATTTAACCGTAGGTTGTTTTCTCGTAAAGCATCTTTTAATGCTTCGAGGTATTCCGCGCCGGGTTTGTCGAGGAAATTTAAGCCGATGCCTAATGCCGTTTTAGGCACGATCGTAAATCCGATTTTTACTTGGTCGGCATCGGCCTTCATCCGGCGTTCGATTATCTTTAACAAATCCGGCTCTAATTCCGATACGATCTTATGCTTTAGGTGGTTTCTCCAACTGGTTACGAGATTTCCCGACCCGGCAGCCGGGTCTAAAATGATGTATTTTTCGCTCAACTTATTTTCGTAGTATCGATGTACGAACCAGAGGGCGAACTTACACAAATTATGATCCGTGAAAAATATCCCGTGCTGTTTTGCGTATTCGGGCTTCAACTGCGTTAAAACTTCATCGAACCTACTAAAGTAGTAGTCTACAGTTAAACCTGAACCCTCGTTCGTAAATACATAATGGTTTTCGATGAATTTTCGGAATTCGCGTTGGTATCGCGGATTAACGTCGAAACTCTCGCTCATTCGACGGCCATTTTCTTTTACTACTACTAACCGCGAGGGCGCCGCGACTTGCGGTTCCGGTACGACGGAGGTAGCGTCCCAATAATTTAATATCGTATAAAAACAGTGTATCGCATCCATCGGGTCGTCGAAAAATCGCTTTAGGTACTCTACTTTCTGTATGAAATTGCGGGGGTTTATTTGTTGGCGTCGGGATTCTACGTTTTTAAGCGCGTCCACGAACTCGGCTAATAATACGTCTATGTCCTCTTTAAAAAGGCTTTCTTTATCAATTATCTCCGGCGTGATACAAAAAGCGGCGCTATTGATTATTTCCGCCTGTTGTCCCTTATTCGTTTTTCGGGCGTTCATCGGGCCGACCTTATTTGGCGGTAATTTCGCGGCGGCCTTTTTCGCGAGTTCCGCGGCGAACTTGGGTATATCATTAACTTTCCATAATCCGACGAATTTATGTGCGATTACACAAAACGCACCGAATTCCTGGCCCTTTTTACGGTAGTGTTGCACCTGGTAAAACGCGCTTAACCAATCTTCTGGTTTTGTCTTAAGTTCAACCGCCAACCTACCTTCGACGTAAATATCTACCCCTTCCGCCTCCGACCCTTTTTGGAACTTGCCGTAAACCGAACGTATAAATTGCTCCACCAAGTAATCGGTCGAGTCTTCGGACCTACTACTTAGAATATACTTCTTTAATAAACCGACTTCCTTCTTCATTATCCTTACCCCTTTCCTACCTATGCGCATCCAGCCAATTATAACCTATCCCGACGTGCACCTCGAGCGGTACCTTGAGGTTCAAGACGCCGACCATCTCCTCTTTGACCAGCGCCTCCAACTCATCGACGTCTTCGGGCGACGCTTCGAACAGCAGCTCGTCGTGGATGGTCAACAGCATCCACGCCTTTAGCGTTTCGTCCCGCAGGCGGCGCTCGAGCGCGACCATCGCGAGCTTGAGGATGTCCGCGGCCGACCCCTGGATGGGCATATTCACCGCTACGCGCTCGGCCGCGGCCCGGGCACGGCTGTTGTCGGACGCGATATCGGGCAGGTAACGCCGACGGCCCAGGACCGTGTGGACGTAGCCTTCCCGGTGCGCGCGCTCTATTTCCTCGTCGATGAAGCGCCTCACGCCGGGGTAGCGCGTAAAATATTTCTCGATGTACGCCTCGGCCTCCTTGACCGAGAGGCCGGTCTCGCGGGCGAGGCGGCGCGGCCCCATCTTGTACGCCAGGCCGAAGTTGATGGCCTTGGCCAGCGTTCGTTGCTCGCGGCTCACCTTGTCGAACGGGACGTCGAACAGTTCGGAGGCCGTCGCGCCGTGGATGTCCTTGCCTTCGGCGAAGGCCTGCTGCAGGCCCGGGTCGTCGGCGACGTGGGCCAGGATGCGGAGCTCCACCTGGGCGTAGTCCGCCGAGAGGAAGACCAGGCCGTCGCCGGGGACAAAGCCCTTGCGGATCTCGGCGCCCAGGTCCGTGCGGATGGGGATGTTCTGGAGGTTGGGGTCGGCGGAGCTCAGGCGGCCGGTGGCCGTCGCGGCCTGGTTGAACGTCGTGTGTACGCGGCCGTTCTCATCCGCCAGCGTCGGCAGGACGTCGACGTACGTGTTCTTGAGCTTCGCCAGCTCGCGGTACGCCAATATCTTGGCCGGGAGGGGATGTTCCTCGGCCAACGTCTCCAGGACGTCGGCGGCGGTAGAGTAACCGGTCTTGGTCTTGCGCGTGGGCTTCAGGCCCAGCCGGTCGAAGAGGATCTCGCGCAGCTGGATGGGCGAGTTGGGGTTAAAATCGCCGCCCGCCAGCTCGTACAGCTCGCCCTCGGCCTTCTTCAAATATTTCTCGAAGCTGCGCGCCAGCTTGGCGAAGTGGGGCCGGTCTATTTTGACGCCGCGCTCCTCGAGGGCGCCGAGCACCGGCGCCAGCGGGACCTCCAGGTCGCGGTAGAGCTCGCCCATGTCCTGCTGCTCGACCAGCCGCGCCGTAACCTCGGCCAGGCGGGCCACCGCCTGCGCCCGGGCCGCGGCCTCGTCGCGCGCCCCCTCGCCGAACGCCAGCTCCCCCTCCGCCTCCTTGGCGGGGAGCTGCACTTTGAGGTACTCGTACGCCAGGTCCGCCAGGCGGTAGTTTACGCGCTCGGGGTTGAGGAGGTACGCCGCGAGCATCGTGTCGCCGTCGAACCTGACCTCCGGGCCCATTAGGTGAACCAGCCGCTTCGTATCGTGCCCCGCCAGCGGCAGCTCGGACTCCTGGTAAATTTTCTCGAGTTTGGGCACGACCTCGGCCGGCGAACCGTCGAGCAAGGTCACGCGCTCGGCCCCCGCGGCCAGCGCCGCGCCCGCGAACTCTCCCCCCCGTACGACGGCCTCCAAGCCGAGCCACTCGTCCCCCGCCTCCGGCGCCGTGGGTGCGAGCTCCTCGGCCGAGACCAGGTCCGGCTTCAGCTCGTCCGCCGGCGCCGCGCCGACCCCCAACTCCTCCGCCAGCGTCTTGAGCTCATATTCTTTCAAAAAGGAACACAGCGCCTTCTCGTCGCGGCCCTTGGGCTCGAGCGCCGCGGCGTCCAAGCCCAGCTCGAGGTCGTCCTTGAGGCCGACGAGTGTGCGCGAAAGCTCGGCCGAGGCGCGCCCCTTCTCGAGCGCCGTCCGCGCGCGCTTGGGCTCGACGTCGTCCAGGTGCGCGAAGACGCCGTCGAGCGAGCCGTACTGCTCGAGCAGCGCCCGGGCGGTCTTCTCGCCGATGCCGGCCACGCCGGGGACGTTGTCGGCGCTGTCGCCCTCCAGCGCCAAGAGGTCCGGCACCGCGGCCGGCGGGACCCCCATCTTGGCCTCCACCGCCGCGGCGTCCATCTCGTCTATGTCGGAGACGCCGGTCCTGGGCGCGAGCAACTTGACGCCGCCGCCCACCAGCGTCATCAGGTCTTTATCGCCCGAGAGTATGAGGACTTCGTCGAACGGGCCGGCGCCGCCGCGCGCCAGCGTCGCGACGACGTCGTCGGCCTCCATACCCTCCTTCTCGACGACGGCCAGGCCCAGCAGGCGGGCGAACTCCTTGACGGGTTCGATCTGCGCGACGAGGTCGTCGGGGGGCGCCTTGCGCGTGGCCTTATACTCCGGATATATTTCCTCGCGGAAGGTCGGGCCGCCCCCCTCCAGCGCGACGACGACGTGCGTGGGCCGGTAGTCGGCGAGCGCTTTGAGGAGCATGCGCGCGAAGCCGAAGACGGCGGAGGTATTGCGGCCGTCGGTGGTGCGGAGCGGCCTGCCGATGAGCGCGTAGTAGGCCCGGAAGACGAGGTTCATCGTATCGACGACGAGAAGGCGGCGCTTTTTCACGTCGGAAGGATATAGAAAACGTCCTGATTAGTCAAGGGGGAACGTAGGAGGGGCTTAGTCGTTCAACGGTTTAAGCGGGGGCACTTTCGCCGCGTCGCGGTAGACGGCGAGCCGGTTTAAATACAAGAAACGGTTTTCATCGGCGGCGCCCCGGAAGCCGTTAAGTAATACGACGTCGATGGTATGTTTACCGGCGCCGAGCACGGCCTTGGTCTCGTAAAACCACCAGTAATCAGTCGTCACGGCTAACGTCGCAAGCGTCTCGCCGTCCGCGGCGACGCGCACCGCAGGCCACTCGCCCCCGGCGAAAGTGCCGCGCGCCTGTAGGCAAACCACATATCGCCCCCCCCTCTGCAACTTGACCTTGAACCGTTTGGCCTGCCCCGCTTCGCGGAGGACCCTGAACTCCTCCTTCCGCGCCCCGACCTCCGCCTCGCAAATCCTCAACGGCCAAAATCTGGCCGCTCCGCGACAACGGTACAGAACCGCACGCCGTCCGTCTAACGGTACCAACGCCACCGGCTCGGCGTTGCGTATTATACGGAATAGCGACGCCCGCATTTTATACCCATCGTACCCCGGGTCGAAGTCCGGGTTATCCATTTCGTAATCCGTGAGGAAGGCATTGCCGCTCCCCCTCTTGCGGTCCGGCGAGGGGCGGGAAACGCTATCGATGAACGTTTCGACTTCTTTGAGTTCGCTAAGGCCGCCGGACCCCCAAAGCATGCAGGTGCGCTTCGTTTGGTATTCGAGCCAGATCCTCGTACGCATCCGCGAAATTAAAACGACGTCGCCCGGCTGCGTGGCGGCTGAGATTACGCAGGCCGCCCGCTCGGCCGCATCTCGGCCCGGGCGGCTGGTAGGTAGTATTAAACGAGTAAAATTAACGGCGGCCACGCACAATATTACCGCCGCGGCCGGTAAAACGAAGGCGAGGCGCGTCGGCGCCGCTAAGCCGAATAGTATCCACAACGGCATTATCGTAGCCACCCACCATTCCGCGTTCTGGGGCGCCCACCACGAAAAAAACGTATGGTAAATGAGGAACCAGGTTATCCCCGCGGCGAGCCACCACCTCTTTTCCCGCCACAAACGCTTCCCGTTGACGGCGACGACGGCTATCACCGCCGCTAAAAATACGGCCCCCGGCCCAAGTCGGGACGCGAATTCGGCTCCGCTAATGCCGGTAAACAAGCAATTTAAACTATCCCCCGGCGCGACCGCGGCCGCGAACATACGCAACGCGCCTTCCCCGAACCTACTCCAATCGAAACGTCCCCACCCGCCCCACCAATGTAGGAAAGTTATCCACTTATAAAACGATCCGCCATGGGCACCTTGATAAAATAACCGAAAGATAATTACGTATGGCAGGAAGGCCAGGACGGCGTAAATCGCGCCCAAAACCGATAAACGCAACCATCGCCCTTCCTTGTTCCGGGCCAGCAATATGGCGGCGACGGGCAAGAAAAGCGTTATCGAAATATGAAACCACGCTCCTGCCGAAAGCCAAACCGCACCCGCCGCCGCCGCGTGCCATCGGCGCGCCGGCGCCGCCAATAATAGCAACGCCCCTACGATGAAAAAAGATATCGCCGACCGCTGTTCCGCGCCGCCGGCGTAGAACCACCAGGCCGCCGAAAACGTCGCGGCGCTCAACGCGAGTAAAGACGTCCGGAAGGTCACGCCGACTCGCCGCAGGAACAGGAAAAACCCGGCCGCGGCCGCGCCCGTGAAAATCGACGATACCGCCGCGGCTACGGCAAACGGCGACCCGCCGTAGCCGAGCGCGCGTAAACCTTTTAGGAGAAGCCAAATTAGGGGAGTGAACGCGAGGTGATTCTGGTGCAAAAAAATACCGAGCTCCGGCGCCTCCGCGCTCGTCGCCGTCTTAATAGCGTCGCAGTGGTGATAATGCGTTCTAAAAACGAAATATAATGCGATTAAGCCTACGGCCACAAAGGCCGCGACCCAACGGTCCCGCGCCGTCCACATCTGCCTCCGGTCCGCTTCCGCCATGAAGGCACCTCCTGACCCTTTTTTAAACCGTCACCTACCCTGTAAGGACATAATTAGTCAGGGGGGACCGTAGGATTGACCTAGTCAATAAACGGTTTTAAAGGGGCTACTTCTCCCGAGCCGCGGTACACGACGAGGCGGTTTACAAGCAGACGCGGGCCGCCGGCGGAAGCGCCCGCCTTCACCTTAACGACGTTCTTGCCCGCCTTCAGATGGGCCGTCCGGCGGAAAAACTGCCAGAACTCGTTCCGGACGTCGTTTCCCAACCGGCGCTGGCCGCTCTCGTATACCTCCATCCGCGGCGGGTCGCCGGCCTTGGGTTCGACGCACGCCTGGACGCCCAGGACGTACCAACCCGCCGCCGGTACGTTCACGACGAAGGAGGCGACGGGGCGTTTCCTGCCGAGGGTCTTATACCCTCGGCGGTTCTGTGCCAGCTCAGCCTCGTAAATTCGTAACGCCGCGCAAGGCGCCGGCCCGAAAGAGCGGTACAAGAGCCGCGGCCGCCCCTCGACGTACACGATCTCCGCCGGTTCGCCGCCCTCGATCAACCGGTATACGGACCGCCGCGCCGGCTCCGCGGCCGGCCCGCGGCCGAGCGCCGGGTTATCCAACTCATAATCCGTTAGGAACACGCGCGTGCCCGCGGGCCACGGTTCGCGCGCCAGTTCCTCCAGCCGGCCGCATTCCTCTTCCGTTTCGACCGCTACCAGCTTCCGCGTATGCCGGGAGAGGTTGTCGACCCAGATCCGCGTCCGACCGGCAGACATAATCACCGTGTCCCCGGGCCGCGAGGCGGCAACGATCGCCCGGGCCGCGGCCTCCTCCGGGTCGTGAATACGGCTGTGCGGGAGGATCATCCGCGTGAAATTCACCACCGCGAGGACCGCCACCGCGGCGGCCGCGACGACGACGACCCCGCGCCGCGGAGGAGCCGCCACGGCGAATAGCATCCACAGCGGCAAGGCCGTCGCGATCCACCACTCGACGTTCGTCGGCTCCCACCACGAGAAAAACCCTTGGTAAATCGCGAACCACGTCACCCCCGCCACCAACCACCGCCGCCTCTCGCGCCACAACCGCCCGGCCGCGAAGACGACCGTCGCCACGACGGCCGCCACGTACGCCGCGCCGGGGCCGAGGCGCGTCACGATCTCCGCCTCCGTCGCCTGATCGAATCGCGCATAGGGGAAGTTGCCGGGCGTCCCCACAGCCGTCAGCAGGCGAATCACGCCGGTTCCAAACCGGCCCCCCTCCCATTGGCCCCACCCCAACCACCAGTGGAGCATCGTGAACCATTCGTAAAACGACCTCCACCCCGCGGGGTGAAATACTGCCCAGTAGACTACCGGGTACGCGCCCAGCCCTAAAACGACGTACGTCACCGCCAAGGCCACTAGCCGCGGTCCCCGGCCCCGCCGTTCGGCGGCGACAAGGATCAGCGCCACGGGGAAAAATAGCGCTACCGTTACGTGATACCAGGTCCCGACGGCCAGCCACAACCCTATCCCCATCGCCTGCGGCCACCGCCCTCCCTGCCGGGCTAATAGCCATAGCGCTCCGGCGAGCGTAAACGAGATTCCGGAGAGCACCTCCGCCTCTCCCGCTAAGTACCACCACGCTGGCGACAAGGCCGCCGCCGCCGTTACTACCAGCGCCACGGCGTAGTGCACGTCCAAGCGACGTAAGAAGAGGAAGAATAGCGCCGCCGCGCCCGCCGCCAACGCCGCGGACAACGCCGCCCCCGGCGCCAACGACGACCCGGCGTAACCGAGCGCCCGCAGCGGCTGTAAGACCAGCCAGCCCACGGTCGCAAAAAGGAAGCGGTTTTGGTGGAGAAACGTACCGGCGGCCGGGCAGTCCGTGAGGGTCGCCGTCACGATCGCGTCGTAGTTATGCCACTGCGTTCGCGTGGCGAAGTACAACGCCGCCAAACCCGCCGCGGTCACGCCCGCTATCCACCGGTCGCGAGTCGCAACACCCTTTGCCGTACCGACGCCCTCCGTGGCCTAGACCTCCCGGGAACCCGAAACGGGATTATCCCGCCGGCTCCGTAAGGATTAAACGCCTCTCTTCCTTACTTGCTATTGTACAATAAAAAACACTCCGCCAACACCCCCCGGCGCGGGAGGAGGAGGAATCGGGCCCTTACCCCGCGGTGGCGGCGCTACACAAACCTACCGGGGCGGGGGGCGGCTTTTTAATTAGGGCGGCCCCGCGCGTTATGGTACATTAGGCTACCCGGGGGTAATTACGGAGAGGACGCGACTATGATCCCCGAAAACGGATCGCAAGGAAAATACCCACCCGAATTGACGATCGACGTCGACCTCGTCCGGCCGGTGCTGGAACGCTTCATCCGCCGCGAGGTGGAAAACGCCGGCCTGAAGGGCATCGTCTTGGGAATATCCGGCGGCGTAGACTCCGCGGCCGCCGCGGCCCTGGCCGCCGCCGCCCTCGGCGCCGAGAACGTCACCGGCCTATGGCTCCCCTACCACGACGCGAGCGACCGCGACGACGTCCAGGCGGTCGTCGAGCGCTTCGGCATCAAATTCAAAGAGATATCGATAACGCCGATGGCGGACGCGTACCTGGCGCAGGCCGGCGAGGTGGACGACGTACGGCGCGGCAACGTCTGCGCCCGCGCGCGGATGATCGTCCTCTTCGACCGGTCCAAAGAAGCGAACGCGATGGTGATGGGGGCCGGCAACAAGACCGAGCTCCTGCTGGGCTACTTCACGCTCTTCGGCGACGCCGCCTGCTCCGTCGCGCCGCTCGCGGATTTATATAAAGGGCAGGTGTACTTACTGGCGGAGGCGCTCGGCGTCCCGGACCGGATTATCCAAAAGACGCCCTCCGCCGGCCTTTGGCCCGGGCAGACGGACGAGGGTGAGATGGGCATCTTCTACTTCCAGGTCGACCGGTACCTGTATTACCTCGTCGAGAAGGGCGAGAGGCCGGCGAAGCTGTTGGAGCGCGGCTTCGACGCCGACTTCCAGCGGCACGTCATCGGCCTGATAAACCGCAACCTCTTCAAGCGCAAGGTGCCGGTTATCGCCCAAGTTACCGGCAGGACGATAAATAAACCTTTAAAACTACCCGAAATTTTTTAACCGGGGAGGTACGGCTATGTTGTTCTTCGTGGACGAAAGCGGGAAGTATCACCCGGCGAGCCCGTCGAGATACGCGGTATTGGCGGCGGTTAGCTTGGAAAGCCACCGGGCGAGGGATTTCCATTGGGAAGTATTCCGGTATAAACGTGCTTTATGTAATACGTTATACTTAGAATTCGGTCGCCTAGGGCCTTACGAGATCCCCCGCGATTTCGCGTTCTATAAAAAAGGTAAAGCCATAAAATTAGGTAGAGATTTATCCGAAGAAAACATTAATGAGGGGAGATTCGTTAAAATACCTGGGCATAGAGTTCCCCCTACGCTATCAGATATGTCTGACTTCGAATTGAAGGGTAGAGAACTACTTAATAGTAATATGGTTAGTCGATTTCCGGTAGTCGTAGAAGAAATCATTAAACTTCTTAAGATAGCAGGATACTACGGGTGTAAGGTTTTCGCTAGTATTTCTACGCGCCCCTCCGGGACAGCGAATGACCGGGTACTTTCAATTTGGTATCAAAGGTTAATAGAACGTATAAACCTGATGTGCGAAGAGATCTCGACAACCGAAGCGGCCATATTGGTTTTCGATGAGACGGATAGGGCTAGCGACATCAAAACGCTAAATAACTTTTGGAGATATACATTCGGCCACCAAAGAGGGAGAGAATGGCGCAATGTCCAAGCCGTATTATTCGCCGATTCATCCTGTACCGCCGGCATCGAATTAGCAGATATTATCGCATATATTTTAAACGCCGAAAGGCAAGAAAGAGATGATATACGTATATTATATTCTAAAGTACGCGGGCTTCATTGGGAAAGCAATAACCCGGAGACCCCTCTCCATTTAAAATACGGTATCCGTATATTCGACGCGCCTCCCGGAGAATAAAAAAACCCCGCCGAAGCGGGGGATTAGAAAGGGAATCGGCAGGTTTTACCCTCGCGGCTTTCTAGGGAAAGCACCGATTCCGTTACATTCTAACATAGTATCATAAATAGTCAAGTAAAAAATGCCCCCTCGCCTCGTACTCATCGCGACGCCCATCGGCAACCTGGGCGACGTCAGCGCCCGGGCGCGGGAGGCCTTGGCGTCCGCGGACGTCGTCGCCTGCGAGGATACGCGCCGCACCGCCAAGCTGCTCGCCCACCTCGGCCTTCAGAAGAGCCTGCTTATTTACGCCGAGCACAACGAGGCCGCGGCCGCGCGTAAAATCCTCGCTCGCCTCAAGCACGGCGAGACGGTCGCACTCGTCACCGACGGCGGCTCGCCGCTCCTCGCCGACCCGGGCTACGTCGTCATGCAGAAGGTGCTCGCGGCCGGCGTCGCGGTGGACTACGTACCCGGGCCGTCGGCGGTGCACGCCGCGCTCGCGCTGAGCGGCCTGCCCCCCTACCCGTACGCCTTCCTCGGGTATCTCCCGCGGCGGCACGCCGAACGGCGGACTTTCCTGGAGCGCTACAGGGCGCTGCCGACCACGCTCGTCGTCTTCGGAACGCCGCACCGGCTGGCCGCGGAGCTGGCCGACGCGCGCGACGTGTGGGGCGACCGCGACGCGGCGCTGGCGCGCGAGCTGACGAAGGTCCACCAGGAGGTAATCCGCGGGAGGCTCGGCGAGATCGGGGGAGAGGTGAAGGCGCGGCCGCGCAAAGGGGAGATGACGCTGGTGGTCGCCGGGGCGCGCGAAGAAGCGGACGCGGGCGCGGCCGTCAAGCTGGCGCGCGAGCTCGTGGCGAAGGGATTGCCGGCGACGCGGGCCGCGGCCGTAGCGGCGCGCACGTTCAACGTCGCTAAGCGCTCCGTATATAAACACTTAACGCGGGGATAAGGCGCGCCGGCGTTTGAGGTTGAAACGAATCGTCGCGTATGTTAGACTTAAACTCTTTAAAATTTGCCGAAGAACGGCGGCTTTATGTTCCTACTTCTCTGGTTCGAGCGGTTCGGCCGGGTAATTGTATATTTGCTGGAGGATATAGGCAGCTCTACCATCCTTTTCTTCAAAGCCGTCTACTATGCCTTCAAGCGGCCTTTCAAACCGGCGCGCATATTCGAACAAATGGTGCGGATCGGCGTAGACTCCGTGCCCGTGGTAATGCTGACCGCCGTCTTCACCGGCATGGTCCTCGCGCTCCAGGCCACGTACCAGATAGCGAAGTTCGGCGCGGACATCTACATCGGCGGCATCGTCGGCATATCGATGACGCGCGAGCTCGGGCCGGTGCTCACGGGGCTCATGGTCTCGGGGCGGGTGGGGGCCGCCATCGCCGCGGAGATCGGGACGATGAAGGTCACCGAGCAGGTCGACGCTCTGGAGACGCTGGCCACCAACCCTATCAAATACCTAGTAACGCCGCGCGTCGTCGCCGCCTTCATTATGTTACCAACCCTCACCGCGCTGGCGGACTTCATCGGCATCACCGGCGGCTACGCCGTATCGACGACGACGTTGGGTATAAACCCGAGCGTCTATATCGAAAAAATGAACCAACTGGTCCACGTAAGCGACATCCTAATAGGCCTTTTGAAAACCGTCGTCTTCGGCATAATAATCGCGACCGTAGGCTGCAACCAGGGCTTCAAGGCCCGGGGCGGCGCGGAGGGCGTGGGCCGCGCGACCACGATATCGGTCGTCACTTCCTGCATCCTCATCCTATTGTCCGACGTGTTCCTTACGGCCTTGTTCGTCGGCGGCCACTATTAGCGGAAAACGATTAATCGCAGCCCGATAACGTGCGTGATAATAAGGCTCTCGTCGCTGGGCGACGTTTTGTTGACGCTGCCGGCTCTGGGGCCGGTGGCGAGGGCGACGGGCGCTTCGCTGGCATACGTGACGCGGGAGGAGTGGGCCCCGCTCGCGGCGCGGCACGTCGCGGTGGATGTCGTCGCTACGCTGCCGAGCCGAGGCGAAAAAGCCGAGGGCGCGGTCAACGAGCTGGTACGCCGGCTGAACGAAGAAATAAAGCCGGATATAATATTGGATTGGCACGGCGTTCCGCTCGCGCGGTACGTCGCGAGTCACGTCAGCGCGTACGAGAAATTCAGGTACGCCAAGCACGGCGTCCGGCGCTGGCTATTGGCGGCTTTGGGGATAGACCTTTTGCCGCGCCCCACGAAAAGCGTGCCCGAGCTGTACGTGCGCGCCGCGGCGAAGTGGGGGGTCCCGGGGCCGGACTGGTCGTTCCGGCTGGCGGAAGACGCAGCCGCGGCCGAGAAGCTCCGGCATGACGGCCTGACGCCCGGTAGGGTCGCCCTCGCGCCGGGGGCGCGCCACGCCGCCAAGGCCTGGCCCGCCGCGCATTGGCTCGAGCTGGCGCAGACGCTCGCGGCCGAGGGACGTCAACTTTTACTCTTGGGGGACGCACCCGAACGGCCGTTGTGCGAGGAGGTCGCCGCGGCGACAGACGGCGCCGTCAACCTGGCGGGCCGGGTCGGCGTCGGCGAGCTCCCCGAAGCCCTCCGGGGCGCCGCGCTGCTCGTGAGTAACGACTCGGCGCTGAACCACCTTGCGCCGTTGGTGGACGTGCCGTGCCTGGCCCTTTTCGGGCCCACGTCGCCGCGGTTCGGCTTCGCGCCGTGGGGAGCGCGCGACCGGACGATATACCTCGAGCTGCCGTGCAGCCCGTGCAGCAAACACGGCCGGCGACCTTGCTGGCGCGCGCGGCGCTATTGTATGGAGGATATCCGACCGGCGGCGGTGGCCGGGGCGACGCGCGAGATGCTGAGGGCGGCGTGACGACCGGGCCGCGGGTGCTCGTCATCCAAACGGCGTTCCTGGGCGACGTCGTATTGACGACGCCGTTGTTCCGGGCCCTGAAAGAATTGTGGCCCGCCTCGCACCTGGCGGCGCTGGTAATACCGGAGACCGCGCCGGTTTTGGAACGTCTTTCGGCGCTGGACGAAATAATAATACACGACAAACGCGCCGGCGGCCTGGGCGAGCTCGGGAGGGTAATGGGGGAAGTGCGCGCTAAGAAGTTCGACGTCGTCGTATCGCCGCACCGCTCGGCGCGCTCGAGCTTGATAGCGCGGACGTCCGGCGCGCCGCGGCGCGTCGGCTACCGCGAGAGCGCGTTGTCGTTTCTGTACACGGAACGCATCGCGCGGCCGGCGGACCGACACGAAACGGAGCGGATACTCGCGCTGGCCGAAGCGATGGGGAGTAGCCACGGCGACCGGAGGCCGACGTTGGCCGTGGCCGACGACGAACGGGCGGCGGCCCGCGGCGCCGCCGGCAACGAACGTTACGTCGTAATGTCGCCGTCTTCCGTCTGGCCCACGAAGCGGTGGATGCCCGAGGGATTCGCGGCGGTGGGCGACTACCTCGCCGGGCGCGGCTACGGCGTCGTAATAACGGGGGGCCCGGGCGAAGAGGAAGAAACGGCCGCGGTGGCCGCGGCCATGGAAGCGCCCGCCGCCAACCTGGCGGCGAAGACGACGACCCGCGAGCTGGCCGCGCTCGTGGCGGAGGCGGCGCTGCTGGTGGCCAACGACAGCGCGCCGGTGCACCTGGCGTCGGCGTTCGACACGCCCACGGTAGCGGTGTTCGGCGCTACGGTCCCGGCACAGGGGTTCGCGCCGCTGGCGAGCAGGTCGGCGGTGGCGGAGGTGCCCGAGCTATCGTGCCGGCCTTGCGGCGCCCACGGCGGCCGACGGTGCCCAGAGAAACATTTTCGTTGCATGGTGGACCTCTTGCCGGCCGACGTCGTAAGCGCCGTTGACGCCGTTTTGGGTTAACGGTCGCCGGCTCGAGAAGGAGGTTAGATATTGCCCAAGAGGACTTATCAACCGTCGCGGCGGCGTCGCGCCCGCGTTCACGGCTTCAGGAGCCGTATGGCCAAACCGGGCGGCCGCCGCGTCTTACGGCGGCGCCGGGCTAAGGGGCGCAAGCGCCTAACGGTATGACGCGGCCTTGGCCGGTAACGACGAACGAGGCTTCCGCTTCCCGCGCGCCGCGCGCATGCGGCGCCGGCGGGATTTCGCGCGCACCATCCGCGACGGCCGGACCGTCGCCCGGGAGGCGTTCGTCATCCATTGCCTTGCCGTCCCCGGGGAGCGGAGGTTGCTCGGCGTAGTATGCGGCCGGCGCGTCGGCAACGCCGTGGTTCGGAACCGCGTAAAGCGGCGCCTCCGCGAGCTCTTCCGGACCCACCCGGAGCACTTCCGGGACGGCCTCTGGTTCGTAGCGGTGGCCAAGCCGCCCATCGCGGAAAAGGATTTCAAGACGCTGGAGGAAAATGTTTTAGCAGCGTTGGCGGAGTTGACAGGCGGAAAAAATGATGCCCCTACGGAAAGCGACTGACGCGACGGCGACGGCACTCCTCGTCGGCTTCGTACGCTCGTACCAGTTCACGCTGGGGCCGCTGATGCCGATGAGCTGCCGGTTCGAACCGTCGTGCTCCAGGTACGCGCTGGAGGCCGTTAGCAAGCACGGGCCGTGGCGCGGGTTCGCGCTCGCGGCGCTCCGCATACTCCGCTGCAACCCCCTTAACGCCGGCGGCTACGACCCGGTGCCGTAGCTCAAGGCGAGGTAAAATATGAAACTTTCGGGCCAACAACGCATGATCCTGGCGCTCTTCGTCGCCGCGGCGGTGATGTTCGCGTATTCCACCTTCTTCGGCCCGAAACGCGACAAAAAGGAAGCGCCCGAGCAACCGGCCCCCGCCGAGACCGTCGCGAAGGCCGCTCCGGAGACCACCGCCCCCGAAACCGCACCGCCCGAAACGGGGGCGCCCGAAACGGCCGCGCCGACCGGGGAAGCTGAAATACCCGCGCCCCCCCGGCCCACCACGGCCCCCGAACGCGTCAAGACCGGCGCCCGCGCCGTCGTGACGACGGCGCTGTACGTCGCGACCTTCGAAGACGCCGGCCTCGTCCACCTGAAGCTCGCCGAATACCCTCCGGATGAAGACCAACTCCTGTTCGCGCGTTTGGACGGGGCCGCGGCGCCGCCGTACGCGCCCCTCGTCGAGGCCGGCGAGAACGCCCGGTGGGAGGTTGACCGCAAAACGTTGAACGTCCGCCCCGGCGCGACGGGCAAGTTGGTATTTAAGCTGGTGGACGGCGAGCGCGTGGCCGCCCGCGCCGAGTACGTCTTCCGCGGCGACGACTACGAAGTGGCCGCTAACGTAGTCGCCGGCGACGAGGACGACCCGGTGGCGCTGTCGATGGGCTCTTTCGTCAAGGCCGAGGACGACCCCAAAGAGGTGGGCGAAATATCGGTCGACGCGCTGGTCGATACCAAGAAAATCCACGACAAGCTCTCCGGCAAAGACGAGGTCAAAAACTACCGCGGTGACATCCCGTGGGCCGCCCTGCGGAGCAAGTACTTCATCCTGGCCGCCGTCGCGCCCCAAGGGGACGAACTGACGGTAACCAGAACCAAAAACGACGCCCTGGCCGGCACGTACGTCCTCAAGGGCGGCGGCGATTACAAAATCTATTTCGGCCCCAAGGGCTACGACCGTCTGAAGGAATTCAAGGTCGGGTTGGAGCGAACGGTCGACCTCGGCTGGTCCATCATCGGCGTCATCGCGGCGCTGATGCTCCGGTTGATAATCTTGCTCAACGACGTCGTCCACAACTACGGCGTCACCATAATTATATTCTCCTTTATTATCAAATTGTTAACGTACTGGCCCACCGGGATCCAGCTGAAATCGTCTCAGCGGATGCAGGAGATCCAACCCATCCTCAAGCAGCTCCGCGAGAAGTACAAGGGCGACTCGCAGCGCATGAACACCGAGACGATGGCGCTGTACAAGAAGTACAAAATCAACCCCTTCGGCGGCTGCCTCCCCCTCGTGCTCCAAATACCCATCTTCTGGGGGATGTTCAACGCCCTCCGCAACGCCATCGAGCTCAAGGGCGCGCCGTTCCTCCTTTGGATTAGCGACCTCTCCCAGCCCGACGTCCTGTTCAAGCTGCCGTTCACCATCCCACTGGTCAACATCGGCTCCGTCAACGTGCTGCCCATAATAATGGGCGTCACCTGGGTCCTGCAGAACAAGTTCACCATGCCGGGCAAGGGCGGCGTCAAGTCGGAGCAGCAGAAGCTCATGGCCTGGCTGCCGGTGATCTTCACGCTGCTCTTCTACAATTGGCCGTCGGGGCTGGTGCTCTACTGGACCAGCAACCAGTTGTTCACTATGGCCCAAATGTTCATAATGCGGAAGTCCATGCGGCCACTGGAGGCCAACGACTAAATGCGTACCGTAGAAGTGGAAGGGAATTCGCGCGTAGACGCGACCCGGCGCGCCCTCGAGCTCCTGGGCGCCGACGTGGACGACGTCAAAGTCGAGGTATTACGAGAAGAACCGCGCGGCATGTTCGGTTTCTTGGGGTTCAAGCGAGTTACGGTTCGCGTCACTATCGTCGAGGAGAACGTCCTCGAGGACGCCGCCGAAATAATTAATCGCATCGTGTCCTTCTTGCCGGTCCCGGTCGAGGCCCGCGTCGAGATGCACAAGCACACGGTTCACCTCGAGCTCGCGGGCCACGAACTGCGCCAATTCCAGAAAGAGGAGGACTTCGCCGACGCGCTGGCCCACGTCGTCGAGCTGGTCGTCAACCGGCGCGCGAAAAACAAGATAGCCGTAAAGGCCTCTTTCGCGGAGGACAAAATTTCGCGCGAGGAGGAGCTGCAACGGCTGGCGCGAGCCGCCGCCGACCGCATCGCCTCGGGCCGGGCGCAGGAGGCGCTGGCGCCCATGACGCCCCGCGACCGCCGCACGGTCCACATGACCCTCGAGCGCGACGGCCGCGTCGTGACCGAGAGCGGGGGCACGGGCAACAAGCGCCACGTAGTCGTCTACCCCGCCGCCGCCAGGCGCAAACGAGCGCCCGAGGCCGCCGGCAAACCCAAGGGCGAACGCCGCGCCCGGCCGCCCAGTAGACCGCGCGCGCAAACGTCCGAACCCGAGAAGGCCGGCGCCAAGCGCGCCAAAAGCTCGCGCCGCCGCCGCCGCAAGCCCAAGGGTGACGGCCCCGAAAAGAAACAACCGCCCTCCTAACGGCCGGCGAGCCGATATTATTTAAAATCGTATCCCGCCGGCGACGGCGGGATATCTTTATGAATTACGCGGATAAAGCCCATAAGTGTTTCGAGACGGCGACACCATAGCCGCCGTGGCGACGCCCCCCGGCCGGGGC
The DNA here is from genome assembly GCA_030613505.1 of Candidatus Zixiibacteriota bacterium. Taxonomy (GTDB): domain Bacteria; phylum RBG-13-66-14; class B26-G2; order WVWN01; family WVWN01; genus WVWN01. Next base: position 57,010 of record JAUWLW010000006.1, on the reverse strand, counting down.
GCGCTGGCCGTAATACGCCTGAGCGGCCCCGCGACGCGCGAGATAGCCGACAAGGTCTTCCGCGCCCGGGCGGCCGCCGCCCCCCGCGTCGCCCGCGTCGGCGACCTCGTCCACCCCGAGACGGCGGAGGTCGTCGACCGCGCCGTCCTCGTCCTCTACGCCGCGCCCAACTCCTACACCGGCGAGGACATGGCCGAGCTGACCACCCACGCCGGCCCGGCGGTACTGGAGGCCGCGCTGGAGGCGCTGTACGCCGCCGGCGCCCGCGCCGCGGAGCCGGGCGAGTTCACCTGGCGCGCCGTCGGTAACGACAAGCTCGACCTCGCCGCGGCGCAGGCCGTCGCGGACCTGGCCGACGCGCGCACCGCCGAGGCTCGAGCCGACGCCCTCCGCCGCCTGGCGGGCGAGCTATCGGATAAAATAAACGGCCTGCGCGAGCGCGTCCTCTCCGCCCGGGCGTTGGTGGAGGCCGCGCTGGAGTTCGAGCAGGACGTCAAGAGCGAAAGGGTCCTGACGCTGGTCGCCGCCGCGGAGGCCGGCGCGCGGGCCCTCGTGGCCTCGAGCCGGGACCGCGCCGCGCTGGTGGAGGGCCTCACCGTCGCCATCGCAGGCCGGCGCAACGTCGGCAAGTCCACCCTCTTCAACCGCCTGCTGGGCGAGGAGCGCGCGATCGTGACGGCCAGGGCCGGCACGACGACGGACCGCATCGACGCGCCGTACATAGCGGGCGGGATCCTCTTCCGCCTCTCCGACGGCGCGGGCCTGGACGCGAAGGGCGACGACGTCGTCGAGCAGGAGGGGATTCGCCGCGCCCGGGCGTACGTGGAGGAGGCGGCGTTCGTTGTCTGGCTGGACGACGGCTCGCGGCCGCCGCCGCGCAAGCAGCCGATGGTCGCGCCGGAAAAGCTCATCCACGTCGTGAACAAGTGCGACCTGCCGTTAGCGGCGGGGTGGCCGCAGGCGCTGGCGCGGAAGGACCGGCTGGCGATATCGGCCAGGACGGGCCGCGGCGTAGACAAGGTGGTGGCCGAGCTGGTCCGCCGCGCGACCGCGCGCGACGCCGCCGAGGAGGGGCCGGGGAAGCTGTCGCTCTCCGCTCGTGAGCGGCGGTTGCTGGAGGAGGCCGCGGCCTCGCTCTACCGCGCCCGCGAGCACCTAGCCTCAAGCGGCATCGAGGAGCTGGGCGCGGAGGAGCTGCGTTTGGCCTCCGACGCCCTCGGCCGCATCGTCGGCGCCATAGATATCGAGGAGATCTACGGCGAGATTTTCAGTCGGTTTTGTATTGGGAAGTGAAGGAGGAAAGATGAGCGGAAAAAACTGTTGGTGCGGAAGGGACGCGGAAACGAAAGAAGGAGATTGTATTTTCCATGCGCCTATAGATAAAAAGAAACCTAAGGATTTTTGGGAAAGATTCAAAACATACTTCGAAGAAACACTTAAGGAATACGAGGAAGCGGAAAACAAAGCCGTTATATTATTCGATTGTTCGTATTTCGTATTCCCGCCTTTCGGAGAATGGAGATTCCCTAAAGAAATACCTTTTCATATTACCTTTACTAACGCGGTCTTCTACGGAGATGCGGAATTCGCGGGGCTAGAATTTAAAGGGCAAGTCGTATTCGTTGCAACGGAATTCCGCCGGTGTCCGGAATTCCTTCTAATAAAAATGTATACCACTATGGGTACGTTAGAATACCCAGGCTTCGCGGATTTTAGCGAGTCTTTATTTTCCCTAAAAGCGAATTTCGCGGATTCGAAGTTTTTTTGTGTAGCGGATTTTCGAAAGGGCCGGTTCTTGGCCGAGGCTAATTTTAGGGGGGCCGAATTCCACGAAGAAGCAGATTTCCGCGGTAATTTTTTCGGAGGAAAAGCAATTTTCTCCAACGCTAAGTTCCTGGGGGAAACTCGTTTCACAACCGCCGTGTTTAAAGAAGCCACCTTATTCCATCGTGCGACGTTTAAAGGCGAAACGTACTTTTCCGAAGCCGAGTTTAGGCGACGGGGTTTATTTATAGGAATAGAATGCTTCAACTATCTATTCTTAGACCGGGTGGTTAATAATTACGCCCGCGACGCAAAAAGCGAATTCATTAGGGATGAAGAAAATAATATAAAAATAATAATCCCCGAAGCGGAAATAGATTTAACCTATTGCCATTTCTACGATAAAAGCGAAGTCTACACTTATAAAACATCAGTAAGAAAATGGCGCTTTACGGGAACTACGGCAATAAAAAACCCGGGAATTTTCGGATTCGAAGAAACCATATGGAAAACCGAAGGTGATAAAAGAAAAACCGTACGTGAAGAAGACCTCATAGGCGAAGAAGAAATGACTTATGAAAGAGTAGGCGAAATTTACCGCTTAATAAGGCAAAATTTCGAAAGCCGACTCGCTTTTGAACAAGCGTCCGATTTCCACGTAGGTCAAATGGAAATGCTACTCGCCGACCCAAGATTCCCGGATTCGAAAAAATTCTTCCTAAGGATATATAAATACGTGAGTAATTACGGCGAAGACGTTATTAGGCCCTTGGGTTGGCTTTTAACCCTTTGGTACGTTTCGTTCGTAATGCTAACCATTGTAAGTTTCGCAAACGAAATAGCAGGTATGTCCGATTTAATAAAAGGTAATTTCATCTATCCTTGGGAATATATATCAATAAAACTCCCTATAGATAATTTAGAACCGATCAAATTCTTGTGGGGCAAATTTTGGTCGGCTTTTAAAAACTTTATAACGCTACCGCCCCGCGAAGCACCAGCCATCGATTTCTTAATTAATACAGCCCAGAAATTAACCGGCGGCGCATTATTAACTTTCGCCATCCTCGCGCTACGGCGGGCGTTCCGTAGGTAACCCCAGACACGAATGTCTGGGCCGCAAAATAGAGGTATGTGGACCTACCCCCAATCGTACGACGTGATCGTCGTGGGCGGCGGCCACGCCGGCGTCGAGGCCGCTCGAGCCGCGGCCGCGATGGCCTGCCGGACGCTGATGCTGACCGGCCGCTTCGACACCGTCGGCCTGATGTCCTGCAACCCCGCCGTCGGCGGCTTAGGCAAGGGCCCCCTCGTCAAGGAGGTCCACGCCCTCGGCGGCGCCATAGGCCTGCTGGCGGACGCCGCCGCGGTCCAGGGTCGGACGTTGAACCGCTCCAGGGGCCCGGCGGTCCGCGGGACCCGGCTGCAATGCGACCGCGACGACTACCGGCGCCGCGCGCGACGGCTCCTCGAGGGTACGGCCAACCTCGACCTCCGCCAGGCGACGGTTACGGCAATAGCCGCGGGCGACTCGGGCGTCGAAGGGGTGATCGCCGGGGACGTCTTCTTCCCCTCGAGCCGCGTAATCCTCACGCCGGGGACGTTTTTAAACGGCCTGCTGCACGTCGGCATGCGGCAAGAGGCGGGAGGCCGCGTCGGCGAGCCGCCCGCCGAGGGCCTGTCGGACTCGCTCCGGGACCTCGGCATAGACATCGGCCGCCTGAAGACCGGCACGCCGCCCCGCGTCAAGGCTAGCTCGGTGGACCTCGCCAAGACGCAGGTCCAACTCGGCGACGAACCCTGCCCCGCCTTTACGCGGCCTTATTTAAAGGTACAACAACTCCCCTGCTACGTAACGTACACCAACGAGCGGACGGCGCAGCTGCTGATGGACAACGTCGAGCGCTCGCCGCTCTTCCAGAAGGTCATCGTCGGCGTCGGGCCGCGGTACTGCCCGTCAATCGAGGATAAGGTGGTGCGCTTCGGCCGCGAGCGCCACCAGCTCTTCCTCGAGCCCGAGGGCCGCCGCCTCGACGAGTTCTACGTCAACGGCTTCGCGACCAGCATGCCGGTAGACGTCCAGGAGGCGGCGCTGCGGACGGTCCCCGGCCTGGAGGACTGCTGGATGACGCGGGCCGGCTACGCCGTGGAGTACGACTTCGTTCCGCCGCGCCAGCTCGAGGCGACGCTGGAGGCTAAAGCGGTCCCCGGCCTCTACTGCGCCGGCCAGATAAACGGGACCTCCGGCTACGAGGAGGCCGCGGCGCAGGGCATCGTCGCCGGCGTCAACGCCGCGCTCGCCTGCCGAGGCGACGAGCCGTTCACGCTCCGCCGCGACGAGGCGTACATAGGCGTCCTCGTCGACGACCTCATCACCAAGGAGCACGTCGAGCCGTACCGCATGTTCACCGCCCGGGCGGAGTACCGCCTCCGCCTCCGCGAGGACAACGCCGACGACCGCCTCCTCGAGTACGGGTATCGGTTCGGCCTGGTCAAACCGGCGCGCCGCCGGGCGCTGGCCCGATTCCGGGAGGAAGTAACCGGCCTGCGTAAGACGTTGGAGGAGCGGAAGGTCGGCGAGGGCTCGAGCCGGAAGGCCGCGGCGGAAATGCTCAAGCGCCCCGAGGTCACTATGGAATATTTAACCGAAGAGTTGCCCGAAATATCCGAATTCGGCGAGGCGGCGCGGGCCCGCGTCGAGACGGATATAAAGTACGCGGGGTACGTCCGGCGGCAAGAGGAGGAGGCCGCGGCGCTCGCGGCCTACGAAGAGGCGTTGTTACCCGAAAACCTGGATTATGAGGGTGTTACGGGCCTTTCGAGCGAGGCGCGGGACACGCTCAAACGCGTCCGGCCGGCGACGCTCGCCCGGGCGTCGCGGCTGCAGGGCGTCACGCCCGCGGATTTGATAGTCCTATTGCGGTTTATCAAGGGAAAACGCGGTTGACAGGCCGCGCGGCCGGAGTTAATATGCCGACGTGGGTGCGCGAACAGCTAGAGCCGACATCGGCTTCTTTTTGGATAAATACCTGGCCGAAACCGGCGAAAAGGCGCGGAAAAAGCTGAAAAAGCTCGCCGCGCTCCACGAAAAATACCGGAAACGGGCGAAGCTTTCGGCGCTGCTCGAGGCCGAGGCGTACGTCGTCCATTTGGTCTTGGATAGCTTGAAATTGCAAGAATTGGCGCCGCCCGGGACGGCCGAAACGCTGGCCGACGTGGGTTCCGGCGGTGGCTACCCGGGGTTGCCGCTCGCGATCGTGCGGGAGGATTTAAAAATAACGTTAATAGAACCGTCCCCGCGCAAAGCGGAGTATTTACGGCTGGCCGCGGCCGAGCTCGAGTTGGGGAATGTCGCCGTGGATGCGCGGCCGGCGGAGGAATTGGCGGGCGCGGCCTTCGACGTGGCTTGCGCGAAGGCGTTTGCCCGAGCGGACGTCGCGTTGAAGTTGTCGTTGCCGCTGGTCAAAGCGGGAGGCCGGGCGGTGCTCTTCCTGGGGGACGTGGCCGGTAAGAGGTTAACGGGCCTCGAAAAAGAGGCGGGCGCCGCGGGAGGGCGGTTGGCCAACATTCACGAATATAATTTGCCGACGCTTACGAAACCGCGCCTCCTCGTCGAGGTAATAAAAGAGTAGGTTTCACGTGAAACATCGGCCCTGCCGTTCCACGTGAAACGTAAACGCTGATATGAAGAAATTCGTCGCGATCGCGAACCAGAAGGGCGGCGTCGGCAAGACGACCACCGCCGTCAACCTGGCCGCGGCGCTGGCGGCCGCGGAGCGCCCGGTCCTGCTGGTCGACTGCGACCCGCAGGCCAACGCCACCTCGGGCCTGGGCGTCGACCGCGACGCGCTGCAGGCCACTACGTACGAGCTGCTGCTGGGCGGGGCCACGCTCTCGGACGTCGTCGTCGAGGTCGGCGTCCCGGGCCTCAAGCTCGCGCCCTCCCACCCCCGGCTGGTAGGCGCCCAGCTCGAACTCGCCGACGCCGAGGACCGCGAGGCGCGACTCAAATTTAAATTAAAAGAGGTCACGGACCAATACGACTACGTCCTCATCGACACGCCCCCCTCGCTGGGGCTTCTGACCGTCAACGCCCTCGTGGCCGCGGAGTCGGTGCTCCTCCCCATCCAATGCGAGTACTACGCGCTGGAGGGCGTGGGCCTGTTGATGGAGACGCTGGCGCTGGTGCGCGAGCGGCTCAACCCGTCGCTCGAGCTGGACGGCGTGCTGCTCACCATGTACGACGGCCGGACCAACCTGTCGGTGCAGGTGGCGGAGGAGATCCGGCGCTACTTCGGCGACGCCGTCTTCCGGACCGTCATACCCCGCAACGTGCGGCTGGCCGAGGCGCCCTCCTTCGGCCTGCCCGTCCTTTTATACGACGCCGCCTCGAGCGGCGCGCAGGCGTACCTTGCGCTCGCGCAGGAGGTTTTAGGAGATGGCCGCTAAGAAAGTGCTGGGGCGGGGGCTGGAGGCACTGATACCGCCCGGCGCCGCGGAAGGCGCCGTGGTCCGCGAAATCGCCGTAGACCTGATAAAACCCAACCCGCGGCAGCCGCGCCGCCGCTTCGGCGCGGACGAGCTGGCCGAGATGGCGGCTTCCATCCGGGAGCACGGCATCCTGCAGCCGCTCGTCGTGCGCCGCGCCGGCAAGGGCTACGAAGTGGTCGCCGGGGAGCGTCGCCTGCTGGCCGCCCGCAAGGCGGGCCTGAGGGCCGTCCCCTGCGTCATCCGCGCCGTCCCCGACGAAATGATGCTGCCGCTGACGCTGGTGGAGAACCTGCAGCGCGAGGACCTGAACGCGGTGGAGGAGGCCGCGGCGTTCAGGGTCCTGGTTGACGAGTACGGCCTGAGCCACGAGGCCGTCGCCCGGGGGGTGGGCAAAAGCCGCGCCGCCGTCACGAACGCGCTACGGCTGCTCGCGCTCGCGGCGCCGGTGCTGGCCATGCTGGGGGAGGGCAAGCTCACCGCGGGCCAGGCGCGGCCACTGGTGGGCGTCGAGCCCAAGTCGCGCCAGATAGCGCTCGCCCGGCGCATAGGCCGGGAGGGCCTTTCGGCGCGGCAGGCCGAGGCGCTGGCGAAGCGGGTGGCGCCCAAAGCCCCCCGCCGCCGGGGCGCCGCGCCGTACCTCGACGACCTCGCCGCCCGGCTCGAGAAGTCGCTCGCGACGAAGGTAACCATAACCGGCTCGGCGAAGCGCGGCACCGTCAAGGTCCACTACTACAGCGCCGAAGACCTCAACCGATTGGCGGAAGCTATGTTAAAAAAGGGCTCCTCGTAAATGCCGATGCGCAACGTCCTCGCGATGATATTCGCCGGCGGCCGGGGCGACAGCCTGCTCGCCCTCTCCCGCGTCCGCCCCAAGGCATCGGTTCCCTTCGCCGGCCACTATCGCCTCATCGACTTCACGTTGTCCAACCTCACTCACTCCGGCATAACCAACGTGGGCGTGGTCACCCAATATCTCCCCGAGTCGCTGAAAGCCCACGTCGGCATCGGCAAGCCGTGGGACCTCGACCGACGCGACGGCGGCATCCGCCTGCTCGAGCCCTACTACCGCGGCGGCGAGACCCACTGGTACGAAGGGACGGCGGACGCGCTGGCCCAAAATCTGGAAGTGGTCGACGACGAACGCTTCGATTGCGTGGTCGTGGCCTCGGGCGACGGCGTGTACAAAATGGACTACCGGCCGCTATTGGACTTCCACGCCGTTTCGCCCGCGAGCGTAACGCTCGTCGTTAAGAAAATGGCCGCGCCCCAACCGGGCCGAAACGACGCGGTCGAAATAGGCGGCGGCAACGTCGTCGCCGCGGTGGGCGTCGCCGCGCCGGCCGAAGGCTCCTGGTACGCGTCTACGGGTATATACGTATTCGGCCGCTCTCTCCTGGTAGACAAATTACGCCAGGCGGAGACGCGGGGCGCCACGGACGTCGTCGCCGACGTCGTCGCGCCGGCCGTCGCCGAGGGCGCCGTCGCCGCTTACCGGCACGACGAATATTGGGCCCGGATAGACACGGTCGACGACTACTACGACGTAACCTTTGAGTGCCTGGCCGAAAACCCGGCCTGCAAGCTCGACGACCCGGCCTGGCCCATATACACCAGACTCCCCGACGACCCCCCGGTGAAGTTCGGGCCGGAGGCGGAGGTGGTAAATTCCCTCGTCGCCGACGGGTCCATAATAAACGGCCGCGTGGAAAACTCGGTACTATTCCGGCGGGTCTACGTCGAAGCGGGGGCGCGGGTTAAGGATTCGATAGTTCTGGATGGGACGCGGGTGGGCGCCGGCGCGTCGTTGGACCGCGTGATACTGGACAAGTTCGCCGGCGTAGGGCCGGGCGCCCGCGTGGGCGACGACGTCGGCGAACCCCGGCCGAACGAGGATTTTCCGGAACAGCTGAGCCGCGGGATAACGTTGGTCGGCAAGCGGGTGCGAATACCGGCGCATTTCGCGGTCGGGAGGAACTGCCTGCTCGACGTCGGCGTACAGGAAAACGCGCTGGCGCGTTTCGACGGCGCCATGCCCAACGGCGTTACCGCGAGCGTTGTCGATTAAAAAGGCTTTTAAATAAACATCCGTAATCCACTCAATATGAGTATTTTCCCGAAAAAATGCTTGACAAAAGCCGTCGATTATTCTAATTTTATGCGTATCGGCAGGTATGAAATTACGGCGGAGCGAAGATTTAGCCGCGCCGCCAAGGTGTATCGAAACGTTAAGCGGGGGGGCGACGAAAAGAAACTTACGAAACCGTCCCGCGCCGCGGGACGGTTAACCCGCTAAACGCCCACCAACGGAGGTGATGCGAGATGAAGCGGGTATGTTTAACGACCGCGGTCGCTATAGTGGTGGCGGCGTGTTTCAGCTACGCCAGCTCCGGATGGTTGAAATACAAATCCCCCACCGCAAAAGACATTAACGCCGTAACGTTCGTCAACGACAATACCGGCTGGGCCGTCGGTTACTGGGGTGAAATCCTCCGCTACCGTAACGGGAGGTGGAACATCAACTTCACGTGGCCCACGCAGTACTTCCAGGACGTCGACTTCGGCACCGCGAACTTCGGCCTCGCCGTAGGCTCCCAGGGTAACGGCGCCGTCTTCAACGGCACCAAGTGGAAGTTCGCCGGTATGCCGACCAAGCGTAATATCTGGGGCGTCACGATCCCGCCCGGGCAAAATTCGGTTGCTTGGGCCGTAGGGGAGCGCGGCACCGTCTTCCGCTGGACCGGCGGGAGAACAGGCGCCTGGAGCTCCTGGAATATCGGTATCCTGGCCGCCCTCCACGACGTACATTTCTCGAGCCCAAACGACGGCTGGCTATGCGGCAACAAAGGCAAGGTCTTCCACTTCGCGGAATCGGAATGGACCCAGGTCAGCGCCGCGACGACCACGAATTTCCACTGCATCTACGCCCTGTCCGAGAATAACGTTTGGGCGGGCGGCGCTTCAGGCCGCCTCTTCCACTACGAAGGCGTGAGCTGGGTGCAGGTCACCACGCCCACCACGGCCGCCGTCCGCGAAATGGCGTTCACCGGCCCGACGGAAGGTTGGGCGGTGTGCGACGACGGCGTTATCCTGCGCTACGACGGCGTGAGCTGGAAAAAGTTTAACACCAAACCGGCCACGTCGGAGAGCTTCTCCGGCCTCTTCATGTTGGACGGCACGCACGGCTGGGCCGTCGGCACCAACGGGACAATTTACGAGTACCGGAACTTCCCGGGCGTCGACCCCTCCTCCGTAGGAAGGATCAAGGCGCTGATGCGGTAGCAACCGCGCCGACAACGTTTGAAAAAAAGCGGCCCGCAAGGGCCGCTTTCTTTTATCCAATTCACCTAAAAATGAATCGGGAAAGCCACCGTGGCGAGAACGTACGTTTCCTTCCCGGTAACCCAACCGGCGTTTCGGTGGGTCTCGCCGTAAAGGTAATAGTCGTACGGGCCGTAGAGGATCTGGCGGAAAGAGGGGCCAAAGGCCACGTACGGTAGCGGCGCGAATAAACACTCCGCGTATATATCGATCGCGCGCGACCTCACGGTACCGTACTGCAAGACCTGCGCCCGGATACGGTACGAGACGCCGGCGTCAAGCTCGAGCCACTCCCAGGGCACGTAACCGATGCCGGCCCCAACCACGGGCGTCCAGATATACTCCGGCCCCTCCTCGAACAAGAACGCCATCGGCGCCGCGCACTTGGATACGCCCACGCCGGCCTCGCCGTACACGGCCCACCGCTCGCGGGATATAGGGGCGGCGCGCGCCACCGCGGCAAAATCGTGCACCGCGCCGATGACAGCGTACAGGTCGTAGCGCGGTATGTACGACACCTCTACGGCGTAGCGGCCGAAGTCCGCGCTAAGGGCCCCGCCCATCGGCTCGTTCGTCTCCGGCGCGGGCTCGGTCTCGACGTACGCGCACGGCGCGCCGTCCAGGAAGGAGACGCCGTAGCTTACCTCCGGGATTAATTCCCAAGTCGTGCCGACGCCGGTTAGGGTTAAAACCACCCATACTACCGGAAATAAGTATTTAAACATATAACTCCTCGCGCTCCTTTTTACTCCGGCGCCTCTATTAAGTAAAGCCGGCCCAAATGGTTGCCGAATAGGATGTCCCCGTTCGGGCCCCACGACGCGTACCGTATTTTTTCGTATTCCAGCCTCGGCGGACACTTAGTGAGGGGCCGGAAGATCCCGGTCTTCGGCTCGTACGTACCCAGCTCGCCTAAGCCGCTCCCCGGATAGCCGTAACCCATTAGAATGTACCTCCCGTCGGGGGACCAAGCCAGCGCCCCCGCCCACCACCTCGGCCGACCCGCCGGCCATATCACCTCTAGCCCTGAGCCGTCCGCGTTGATGAGGGCCAGGTTGACGTCTTTATAATTCTGTAAATTATCGAAGAGGTAAAACGCGACCTTTTCGCCCCCCGGCGACGGCAGCGGCGGGCCAACCTTTAGGAGCGGGTCGCGGTATAATATACCCAATTTCTCTTCGTTGAGGTCGTAATATACCCCATATTCTTTCCCCGGTTCGTAAATATATGCGAAATAAACTTTATCCCCCTCCGGGCCCCACCGCGGCGTCCGGGCCCATTTGAACTCGAGGCGGTGGTTGTCGGACCCGTCGGGCCGGCACAACCAGATATACGGCGCCGCCTCGCCGTCGCTCTGATACGCGACCCACTCGCCGGTCGGCGACCACGTCGGCCTCCTGGCGCAGTTGCCCTCGACTATAACGTTTATCTTGCCCGTCGTCAAATCCAATATCGCGAGGTCCGCGGCCCGGGCAAAGATCCCGAAACGATAACTCACTACTACCTTGGTCCCATCCGGCGAGAAAGACGACTCGAAGCACTGCGCCTCCATCGGCCCGGGCTCCCACAACAGGCGACGGCCGTCGTCCCCCTTCACCGGCGGCGGCACGTACGGCCCGGGCAGCGTCGACGTCGGCACGTCTTCGCAGCCTACCAAGCCGCCGAGAATTACTAGGCCAAGCCAACACGCCGCCAGCCGCCGCCACATCTTACTCCGGTGCCTCTATTAAGTAAAGCCGGCCCAAATGGTTGCCGAATAATATGTCCCCTATCGGCCCCCACGACGCGTACAGTATTTTTTCGTATTCCAGCCTCGGCGGACACTTAGTGAGGGGCCGGAATATCCCGGTCTTGGGCTCGTACGTCCCCAACTCGCCTAAGCCGCTCCCCGGGTAGCCGTAACCCATAAGGATGTACCTCCCGCTGGGCGACCAGGCCAGCGCCGCGGCCCAATACCTCGCCCGGCCCGCAGGCCATATTACCTCAAAACCGGTGCCGTCGGCGTTTATGAGGGCCAGGTTAACGTCTTTATAACTCTGTAAATTATCGCAGAGGTAAAACGCGACCTTCTCGCCCCCCGGCGACGGCAGCGGCGGCCCCACGTGCCGAAGGGGGTCGCGGTATAAAACGTGCAACTCCCCCTCGTCGAGGTCGTAATACACGCCATATCCCTTTTCCCTCGGGTTGAGGTCATAAGTGAAATAAACTTTATCGCCCTCCGGGCCCCACCGCGGCGTAAACGCGTTTTTAAACTCGAGGCGGTGGTGCTCCGCGCCGTCCGGCCGGCACAGCCAGATATAAGGCGCCGCCTCGCGGTCGCTCATGTAAGCGATCCACTCGCCGGTGGGGGACCACGTCGGCCTCTTGGCGGAGTTGCCGCTTACGATTACCTTTATCTTGCCGGTAGTTAAATCCAGTACCCCGAGGTCCGCCGCCCGGGCGAAAAAGCCGTACCGGTAACTAACCACCGCTTTCATACCGTCGGGCGATAAACTTGGATTATAACACTGCCTTTCGCCCGGGCCCGGTTCCCACAATAGCCGCCGGCCGTCGTCGCCCTTCACCGGCGGCGGCACGTACGGCCCGGGCAGCGTAGACGTAGGTACGTCCTCGCAGCTTACTGCGCCGCCGATAACTAAGAGGCCAAGCCAACACGCCGCCAGCCGCCGCCACATCTTACTCCGGCGCCTCTATTAAGTAAAGCCGGCCCAAATGGTTACCGAATAGGATGTCGCCGTTCGGGCCCCACGACGCACACTGTATGCTCTCGAAACCCAACCTCGGCGGACATTTAGTTACCGGCCGGAAGATCCCCGTCTTTAATTCGTACGTTCCCAACTCGCCTAAGCCGCTGCTCGGGTAGCCGTACCCCATAAGGATGTACGTTCCGCTGGGCGACCAAGCCAGCGCCGCAGCCCAATACCTCGCCCGGCCGGCAGGCCATATCACGTCTAACCCGGTGCCGTCCGCGTTTATGAGGGCCAGGTTAACGTCTTTATAATTTTGTAAATCGTCGCAAAGATAAAACGCGACCTTCTCGCCCCCCGGCGACGGCAGCGGCGGCCCCACGTTGAGAAGCGGGTCCCGGTATAAAACGTGCAGCTCCTGCTCGTCGAGGTCGTAATACACGCCGTATATCTTCCGCGGTTCATATGCGTACGCGAAATAAATTCTATCGCGCTCCGGGCCCCACCGGGGCGTCCAGGCCCACTTGAACTCGAGGCGGTGGTTTTCCGAGCCGTCGGGCCGACACAACCAGATATACGGCGCGGCTTCACGGTCGCCCTGATACGCGATCCACTCGCCGGTGGGGGACCACGTAGGCCTTTTGGCGGAGTTTCCCTTGACTATTATATTCAATTTTCCCGTCTTTAAATCAAGTATCGCGAGGTCCGCGTCCCGCCCGAAAATGCCGTTCCTATAACTAACGACTACCTTCGTGCCGTCCGGCGAGAAGGACGGCTCGTAACATTGTTTTTCGTACTCGTCTTTCGGTTCCCACAACAGCCGCCGGCCGTCGTCCCCCTTCACCGGCGGCGGCACGTACGGCCCCGGTAAAGTATAAGTCGGGACGTCCTCGCAACCTGACAAGCCCCCGATAACTAAGAGGCCGAGCCAATACGCCGCCAGCCGCCGACACATCTTACTCCGGCGCCTTGATCAAGGACAGCCGGCCCAAATGGTTCCCGAATACTATATCGCCGTTAGGCCCCCACGACGCGTACAGTATTTTTTCGTATTTCTGCCTCGGCGGACACATCGTTAGCGGGCGGAATATCCCCGTCTTTAGCTCGTACGTCCCCAACTCGTCAATACTAGTACCCGGGTAGCCGTACCCCATTAGTATATACCGGCCGTCGGCGGACCAGGAACGCGCCGCGGCCCAAACCCTATAGGGGCCCGCGGGCCATAACACCTCGAACCCTGAGCCATCCACGTTGATGGCGGCGAGGTTTATATCGTTGCCGTTATGTATATTGTCTAGTAGGTAAAAAGCTACTTCTTCCCCCCCGGGTGATGGTATTAACACGCCAACGTGCCTAAGCGGGTCTCGGTATAAAACGTCCAATTTTCCTTCGCCTAAGTCATAGTAAACGCCGTAATCCTTTTCCCTTGCGTTATATACGTAAGAAAAATAAATCTTATCGCCTTTAGGACCCCAACGTGGCGTAAACGCATTTTTAAACTCCAACCGGTGGTTTTCCGAGCCGTCGGGCCGGCACAACCAAATATATCGGCCGACCCCCGCGTCGCTCTGATATGCTATCCACTCGCCGGTGGGCGACCACGCCGGCCTTTTGGCGACGTTGCCCTCGACGATGACTTTTATCTTGCCCGTCGTCAAGTCTAATATCGCGAGGTCCGCGGCAGGAGCGAAGATGCCGAAACGGTAACTGACGACGACCTTAGTGCCGTCGGGCGAAAACGACGGCTCGAAGCACTGTGCCTCCATCGGCCCGGGCTCCCATAATAAACGCCGGCCGTCATCCCCCTTCACCGGCGGCGGCACGTACGGGCCCGGTAAAGTATAAGTCGGGACGTCCTCGCAGCTTACCGCTGCCGCGAGTAAAGCCAAAAATACTAAAACCGTCGCGAACGTATTTGCTTTAACCATAGCTTTTTAGGGGTTGCCCCGCCCCCGCCCGGGCGGGGCGGGGGCGGGTTTTCGTTTCCGGTTAAATCGTTAACGAACGACGCACTTCTTGGCCGAGGTTGCGCCGCCGGCGTTCACTCTATAAATGTATACGCCGGGGGGAACGCGGGCGCCGTCGCTCGCCGTCAGGTCCCACGCCACCTCCGCGGCGCCGTCCTTTACCGGCACGTCGAAGGTCCGGACCTTGCGGCCGCTCAGGTCGTAGATGACAAGCTCCGCTCGCGTGGTCCCCTTGGCCGAAAGCTCGAGGCGGAACGTAGTCGTAGAAGCCGCGGGGTTGGGGGCGTTCTGGGCGAGCGTCACCGCGGGCGTCGCCGCGGCCGGGCCGCTCGAGCCGCCGTCGCCGCCGCCTTCGCGTATCGCGATCGCGTGGTCCAACGCGTCGTCGTAGTATTCGGTTCCCCAGCCCCATTCCTCGACCGGGTAACCGCCCCAGTTAACGCCGCCGTGGTGGATACATTCGCGCACGTCGACGTCGATGCCCGGGTAAGGCCCTTCCAACATCACGAGGCAGGCGGCGCCGATGCCGGAGGCCATCGCGCAGGAGTACGAGGTCCCTTCCTTGTCGGCGTAGTCGTTATAGAGCCAGGTGGTGTAGATGTCCGGGGTGGCGGGCGCTACGACGTCGACCGTCGATTGGTGCCAGCCGCTGTGGTCCCACCATAACCACTCGTTGGGGACGCGTACGGTCCCGCCGATGCTTATCATGCGCGCGTCCTCGTCCGCCGCGGGGTAGTTGTAGACCGGGTCCCCGGGGTTCGGGCTGTAGCCGCTAGCCGCTACCGTTACGATGTCGAGGTTCCAGACGTGCGTGAGCGCGATCTGTATTTCGAGAGGGGGATAAGGAAAACCCCAGGACATGTTCAAGAGGTCGGCTCCCCTGCTTACCGCGTACACCATTCCGAACCCCACTAGATACGGGTCAACGGGTTTGTAATAGAACGTCCGAACGGGCATAACCTTGAAGGTGTTTACCCCCACGCCGGCTATACCCAACCAGTTATTGGTCTCCGCGGCCATTATACCGGCGACCCCGGTACCGTGGCCGGAAATATCCGTCGGGAACGGTTCACCTAAAATGTCGTAGGCGACGCCGACGTTTGCTCGGATATCCTGGTGAATGCCGCCGTGATCGCCGGTCGAGGTGTATATGCCGGTGTCGATAATGCCGGCTAGCGGGTACCCGTCAAGCCAGTCCGGTGGCGCGAAAATAAAGCGGTCCCAAGCTTCGGGCCAGTGGATGTCGCAGTCGCGGTTGTAATCGAGGTACAGGTACCACTGCTGGTCGAAATCGGGGTCGTTGGGGAACATGTACGCTTCGCCCCGCCCCTCCGGCGCGGCGTTTTCGACGTACGGGTCCTTCTTGTAATCCTCGGCTACCAACCGGGGGTCGGTTTTGGCGCGGAACCTTAACACGTAGACGTATTTCAGCCGCGCCTTCGCCGCCGACCGCTGCCAGTCTTCCCAATCCCACAGGCCGTGCGGGTGCTTTATAGGCGCCTTGGGCATTGGGAATACGGCCTTCGCCTCGTAAACGTCGTACTTCTCCGCGAGCACGTCCAGCGACGGATGCCCCGAGCCCTTAGTCCCCGGTTTCCTCTCAAGGTTAACATTATCGCCGAACTCCACGCAGATTATCCCCGGGTTATACTCTACCGCGTTAACTAACGCGGCGCAACCTATTATAAGGCACGCCGCGACCCCGGTCAAGATTAGTTTCCGCATCTCCGTCCTCCTTGTCAATAATTAAAACCCCAATTTAGAAACCGAACCCTCTTCTTTACCCTTACAGTCTACCCCCCCCGTTCTGTTTGTCAAGTACTTTTTTATATATTACTTATTTAGGTATGTAAATTGGCAGCTACGAAAAAAAGCGGCTCAACTGAGCCGCTTTTACATAAATTACCCTTGCTTTACTCGAACGCCAGGTAGCCGAAGCGCCGGGGGTCGAAGCCGATGGGGTATTGCCCGTCCGCCGAGCTACCCTTGGCCTGCTCCTTGCGGCGGAAGTCCGCCCCCCGGTAGGGGCCGCGGCCGCGATGCCGATTTTTTGCTTGTATCGCGAACGTCGTAGTATAAAATAGGGCCGTATGCGAAACACCCTGGCCTTAATCCTAGCCGGCGGCAAAGGCGAACGCCTCGCCGAACTGTGCAGACGGCGGACCAAACCCGCGGTCCCCATCGGCGGCCGCTATCGCCTCATCGACTTCACGCTCTCCAACTGCGTGAACTCCGGGATCTTCCACGTCGCGGTGCTGGCGCAGTACCGGCCGCGGTCGCTCGCCAAACACGTCGGCATAGGCCGCGCCTGGGACCTCGACCGCAGCTGGGGCGGCGTCGAGCTGCTGCAGCCGCATCTGGGCCGCGTCGACTCCGACTGGTACAAGGGGACGGCCGACGCCTGCTACCAGAACCGGCACTACGTCGCCGCCCGCAACTTCGCGCACGTGCTGGTCCTCGCCGGCGACCACGTCTACGCCATGGATTACAACCTCCTGCGACGCGTCCTCGACGTCAAGGGCGCCGACGTCGTCGTGGCGACGCTGCGGGTGCCGCGGGCGGACGCGACGAGGTTCGGGACGCTCGAGCTCGCGCCCGACGGCCGCATCGTCGCCTTCGAGGAGAAGCCGCCCGAGCCCAAATCGGACATGGTCTCCATGGGGATATACCTCTTTACGCGCGAGGCGTTCTTCGACGCCATGGCGCGCGTCCCGGAGGGGATGACGGACTTCGGCCGCCACGTCATACCCTCGCTCATCGGCGAGAAGCGCGTCTACTGCTACATCTTCGAGGACTACTGGCGCGACGTGGGTACGGTGGACGCGTACTTCGACGCCAATATGGACCTGATCGCGGACCTGCCGGACTTCAACCTTTACGACGAGGATTGGCCCGTCCGCACGCCCAGCCGCGACTACGCGCCCGCGCGCTTCTACCCGGGCGGTTCGGCGGCCCGCGCTTTGGTCGCGGAGGGGTGCGAGATATACGGGACCGTCCGCAACTCGATCATATTCCCCGGCGTGACCGTAGGCCCGGGCGCGGTCGTCGAGTCCTCCGTCGTACTGGACGAGTGCCGCGTCGGCGCCGACTGCCGCCTGGAGCGGGTTATAATCGACAAAGAGACCGCAGCGGGCGACGGCTGCGTCCTCGGCCACGGCGACGACTATACGCCCAACCGTCACTATGCCGAGCAACTTACGTCGGGGCTGGTCCTCGTGGGCCGGGAGAGCGAGCTGCCGGCGGGGCTACGCCTGGCCCGCAACGCGTGCGTCGAGGTCGGCGCGCGGCCGCCGGACTTCTCGACCCTCGACGTCGCCGCCGGCGAATACGTCCGCGCCGGCGGCCCGGCGTGAAGGCCTGGACGCGGCTCAGCCGCGATGTTATACTCTTAAGGAAATGTTAGAGTGCGTGAAATGCCTCGTCGCCGTCGCGGCCGCGGCGTCCGCGGCCCGCGCGGTCCCGGGCGACATCATAGCGAGCTTCAACATCCCGGGGCTCTCGCTGAACGGCCCCCGCGGCCTCGCCTTCGACGGCGACGCCGAATACGCCGTGGCCGACAACCGCGGCCCAAAGCAAGTACGGATACTCAGGTTCACCTTCGACGGCGAGAACGCCAGCGTCGAGAAGCGGTTCAACTGCCCGGCCGACGTCAATTGGGCGATGGACCTGGCCTGGCGGCCCGGGTTGCGCAACCGCATCTACGTCGCCGACGACCTGGTCAAGCCGCAATCCCGGGCGAAGATAATCGTCCTCAACGCCGACACCGGCTCGCTGACGAACAAGTTCGACGGCCCGTTCCCCGTCGGCAAACACGTCAACGGCCTCACCTGGGACGGCTCCTACCTCTACGCCTCCTCGTACGAGTCCCCCCTCGTGTACCGGCTCACCAGCGTCGGCTCGGTCGTCGCCTCGTTCGCCGCGGCCCACCCCAAAAACCACGCCCTGGCGTACGGCGGCCGCAACCTGTGGGTCGTGTCCGGGCGCCCGAACTACGACGCGCGTGAATACACGACCGCCGGCTTCCCGGTCGCGCGCTTCGCGTTCAAGGTCAACGACGAGTACGTCGGCGGCGCTTGTTTCGGCCGCCCCTCGCTCCAAAGCATCTTCGTCTCCACCTTCACCGGCGAAAAGTACGTATACGAGATCTCGACCGACCCCCTCGAATACGAACCCGCCGCGGTGGAGCCGGCTAGCCTCGGCCGCGTCAAAGCCCTCTTCCGCTAATTAAATAAAAATGGCTCACGCCCTCAGGCGCGAGCCGCACCCGGCGGCGCGCCGCTTGCCCCATCGGCGCGCGCTACAAACCGGCGTAGTTTACGAGGCGAACACCCCTCTCCTCCAACGCGGCGCGCACCGCCGGCGCCGTGAGGGCGGCCAACTCGCCGGCGCGGTCATAGCCCTCGGCGTCGACTTCGTCGGCCGCGGCGGGGTGGCACATAAGCTCCCACGTCCCCGGCTCGAGCCTGGCGACGATCGTCGTTAACCTCTCGACGGTGAGCGCGCCGGCCCATTCCTGGCCCGCCAGGCCTTCCGGCATCTTAAGGCCCGCGCGCCGGGCCCGGGCGCCGAAGGCTTCCGCGTACAAACGCAACGCTAGTTGGCGGCTAAACCAACGCCGCCCGGGCGGCCACAACCGGCACCGGCTCGAGCGAACGGCCCGTATGCCGAACTTCCGAGCGAGCTCCACGACGACGCCGGCGACGCCGGAGAAGTTGTGCAAGTGCTGGTGGCCGTCTAGGTGGGTAACGCGGACCCCCGGCGCCGATACTTTCGCGAGCTGCGCGGCGAGCTCGGCGCGCACGTCTGCCGGCGAAATCCTGCCCGAAAAAAAACCGCGCGCGAACGCCGCGGCGTCTTTGGGGAGCGCGCCCCCTTGCCCTATCAGCGTCGGGGCCGCGCGCGGCTCGAGGACCGCGCGGCCGGCCGAGAGGGTTAAGTGTACGCCTACGCCCAGCTGGGGCAAATCGTCCAACCGCGCCAGCGCGTCGTCGAAGGCCGGCCCCCCCGCCATTATCGACGCCGACGTCACTATTCCCTCGCGGCATGCCCGCTCTACGCCGGCGTTGACCGATACGCTCGAGCCGAAGTCGTCGGCGTTGACGATGAGCCGGATAGCGCGCTGTCGGTCGGGCGGCGGCATTAATATTGGCTCAGCGAGCCGTCGCGCTTGGCCCGGGCGAGGGCCCACCGAAAACCCGCGCCGCCGGCGGCCAGCGCGCCGACGGCGAAGGCGCCCAGAATGATTATAGACTTCGTCGCCGGCCCGGCTGCGGCGCCCCCCAGAACGGCCGACCGCGCCACGTCCAGCGCGTACGTCAACGGGATAAACGCGGCGACCGCCCGCAACCAGTCGGGTAATACCTCCACCGGAAAATATACCCCCGACAGAAGCACCGCCAACTGGCCGAAGAAAAGGTTGATGGGGTTGCCCTGCTTAAATACGAGCAGAAAAGCCGCGGACAGCATCCCCAGGCCGAAGTACGCCGCGACCGTGAGCGCGGCGACGGCGGCAAACAGCGGAAATCCCGCGAACCTAAACGAAACGCCGAACACGACCGCGCCCAGAACGAAGTAGGCCACGAGGCGGCCCGCGGACACGACGTATCGGGACAGCGAGGCCGCGGCCAGGATGCGGAACTCGCCGCCCCGCCGGCCGAGCAACGGCTCGAGCGTACCCACGTATTGCTCGTTCGCTATGACTTGTGAGAGCCCTCCCAACCCGGCGCCCACCAGGCTCTGCATCGCCAGGCCGATAATTACGAAGGGGAAGTACTCGCCGCCGTACCGTGAAAGGTACGCCGAGCCGAGGCCGGTGAAAACGCGGCTCACGAAGAAGAATATGAGGAGGTAAAACAGCAGCGACGCCAGGCCCATGACGAATGAAAAGCGGTACGAGGCGATATTCAAAAAGTCCCGCCGCGCGAACGCGCCCCATATCCGGAAGAAGCTAATCATCCCCGCCCCCCTGCAAGAGCGCCAGATACGTCGACTCCGTCGCCTCGGGGGCCCTTATGGCGGGCGACGCGCCCGCGCCGGCCAACACGCCGAAGGCGGCCGAAAGGGCCTCGGCGTCCGCCGGCTCGTCGAAGTAAACGAAAGAAGTATCTCGGCCGCGTTCCACCTGCACGTTAGCGACATGTCGTTCCAGCGCACCCACCGTGGCGGGGTCGACGCTCGCCAACCTCGCGCCGTAGCGCGCGGAGGGCGCGCCCAGCACTTCGCCCGGCGGCCCGGCGGCGACTACCCGGCCGCCCACCAGCACCACGATCCGGTCCGCTATCATGCGCGCCAGCCACAACTGGTGGGTGGCGACGAGCGCGCCGCGCCGCTCGGCCTTGACTAGGTCGTCGCGGACGAAACGGGCCAGCTCCAACGTCGTCGGGTAATCGAGCTCGCCCGCCAATTCGTCCACCAACAGCAGCGCCGGGTCGGGCAACAGCGCCCGGGCGAAGGCCAGCCGCTGCCGCATGCCGCCGGAATAGACGCGTACCGGGTCGTCGGCGCGGCCGCCCAGGCCGACCCGCTCGAGGGCGGAAGCCACCCGGGCCCGAACCTCGGCACCCGGCGTGCCCAATAGGACCGCGAAAAACCTCAAGTTCTCCGCGCCGGAGAGGCGCCAGTAAAAACTCCGCTCGCCGCCGGCCACGAAACCCACCGACGCGGCGTTGACGTCGACGGCCCCCGCGTCGGCGATTACCGCGCCGGCGGCTATTTTCAACAGCGTCGTCTTGCCCGCGCCGTTGGGGCCGAGCAGGCACACCACTTCGCCCGGGGCGACGTCCAAATCGACGTCGCGCAACGCCGTAATCCGCCGCCTACGCTTCCACATCTTTAGCAGCGAAACGCGGCCACGGTATACTTTGCTCACACGCCTTAGGCTGAGGTACGGTTCCATAACTCGTGCGTCCGAAACGACGATAACACGGCGTCGGCGCCGAGTCAAACGGTGTAATTACGGCTCGGCTCGTCGCGGGGCGAATTTTTTCCTTGAAATCGTCCCGTGTTATGCTATATTATGCAGCGTCGTAAGTGCCTGATTTTGCTTGTTGATAAGCTGTTTATAACTTTCCCGATAATGGCCTCCGCTACGCCCCAACGCCGTCCGAATAACAGCCCGCGACGCGCCTACCTATGCCAAGGGCAGGGCTTTTTGACCACCCAACGTAAAACAATGGACACTCCCGGCCCATAACGCGTTGATTTTAATGTCGTTAACTGCCTTGCGCACCGTTCGTATACGAATCGATATATCAGGTAAGCGGTAGTTGGGTTAAGAGCCCTTACGTCGATGCACACTTCTTGGAACAGCAGCAAACCGTCACCTAACGCGGCCTTGGGCCGAAACGATTGTGGAAAACCCGGTTCGGTTCGGGCGCGTGCGGGGGCACGGCTGACGCGGAACCGGCCAGCTTTTTTTAAGAGGAGGTCCGGGCGGTGAAGTCGGTAAAAGCGGAAACGCGAGTGTGGCGCGACATCTTCCGCCGGGTCGCAGGCGAAATGGGCCGCAAAGAATGCGAGACGTGGCTTCGGCCCGCGGTGTGCAAAGGCGTCGCGGACAACGTCCTCCTCCTCGAGGTACCCAATAACCTCTATCGGGAATTCATAAAAGAAAAATATTTGGGGGTCTTGGAGGAGAAGGCGCGCGAGGTTATGGGACCGGAGGCCAAAGTCGACGTCGAGGCCGCGGTGGCCCAGGAGGGGTTGTTCCTCGGCGACGCCGGCCCTGCCGTCGGCCCGGCGAAATTCCCGGCGCCCAAACTGTCGAAATTGAACCCCCAATACACGTTCGATACTTTCGTCGTGGGCCGGTCGAACTCGTTCTGTCACGCCGCTTGCCGGGCCGTGGCCCAAAACCCCGGGGCCCGCTACAATCCCCTTTTCATCTACGGCGGCGTCGGCCTCGGCAAAACACACCTCCTCCACGCGATAGGCCACGCGACCATCCAAAAAGGCAACGGCGTCCGCATCTCGTACCTCTCGTGCGACCACTTCATGAACGAAATGATCGCCGCGGTCAAGAACAACCGGACCGATTCCTTCCGACGGAAATACCGGAACGTCGAATTTCTGCTCGTCGACGACATACAATTCCTGGCCGGCATGGAGGGTACCCAGGTAGAGTTCTTCCACACCTTCAATACCCTCTACGAGGCGGGGAGCCAGATCGTCCTCTCGAGCGACCGAGCGCCCAAGGACATTACCAAGGTGGAGGACCGCCTTCGGACGCGCTTTGAGTGGGGCCTTATCGCCGACATCCAGCCGCCGGACTACGAGACCCGCCGGGCCATCATAGCGAGCAAGGCCGACCTGAAGGCGATCGCCATCCGCGACGAAGTCGCCGACCTCATAGCCACGCGACTCACTACCAACATTCGCGCCATAGAAGGTGTGTTGAACAGGCTCTTTGCCACCGCCCATCACACCGGGACGCCGGTCTCAATGGCGCTGGCTCAGGATATCCTGGGCGAGATTGCTCCGGAGGAACGGCGCGCCAGCCTTTCCATCGACCAACTCCAAGAGGCTACCGCCAGATACTTCAACGTAAGCCGCCGGGACCTCCTTTCGAAGTCGCGCCGCGCCAACATCGCCCGCGCGCGCCAAATGGCGATGTACCTATGCCGGGAGAAAACGTCCTCTTCGCTCTCCGACATCGGTCTCGCCTTTGGTAACCGCGACCATACTACCGTTATGTACTCTATATCCAAAATCGAAGGCGAGCTCGCCGCAGATAAAGACGAAACTGCCAAAGTCTTGCGCGACATAGAAAAGAACCTCGAGCGGTTGAGCTTGTAAGCCCCGCCGACCCGAATAAGCCGTTGAAAAAGGGAGGACGGCGCGCCGAAGCTAAAGTTTTTAACCGCCCCACCACCGTTTTCTACAAAACGCTCCCCGCCTTCTACATAAATAGCTAACAGCCTTGGAAAACAAGTTTTCCACTTTCTAGCAACGCGCCGTTTTACTAACGTCACTCCAACCCCGCGAAACGCTGGCCTAAACTAAGAAGTTATAAAGCTGAATTGCACCGGTTGTGGCATTTTTACTTGAAACATCAATAACATAAAGTTATATATATTATTAATAATAGTTATAATATATTTCCCCAAAAGTGGAAAACTCTGGGGCGTCGGCAAGTGGTAAGCCACGGGTCTTTGGAACCCGCATGCGGTGGTTCGAATCCACCCGCCCCAGATTTGACTTTACACGTAACAAGGGAAGTGCGATGGATCCCGATAGGTTAATATTCGCCGGCAGTGGCGATCCTGAATTCGCGTATCGCGTCGCGGAATCGCTTGGCGACAAACTGGGTAGGATGTCGGTTTCGCGGTTTCCTGATGGCGAGGTTTCGGTTAAGGTAGAAGTGAACGTCCGTGGCCGTGACTGCTTCGTCATCCAGCCTACGTGTCCCCCGGTAAACGAGAACCTGCTCGAGTTGATGATAATAATGGATGCGCTCCGGCGGTCGTCGGTGTATCGTGTTACGGCGGTGATACCGTATTACGCGTACGCGCGCCAGGACCGTAAGGACCAACCACGCGTCCCGATAACGGCGAAGTTGGTTGCTAACCTTTTGGCGCGCGCCGGCGCGGACCGTGTTTTAACGATGGACCTGCACGCGGGGCAGGTACAAGGCTTTTTCGACATCCCGGTTGATAACCTGACGGCCGCGCCAATTTTCGCGAAGACGGTAATGGCGCTTAGCCTCGATGGGTTGGTTGTCGCGTCGCCGGATGTCGGCGGCGTCAAGAAAGCCAGGTCATTCGCACGCAGGCTCGAGCGCCTGAGGGAGGAGAAGGGCGAAGTGGGGCGCGTTGATTTCGCGGTGGTGGATAAGCACCGTAAGAGCCCGGACGAAGTGGCGGCGCTGAGTATCATTGGCGACGTGGAGGGCAAGCACGTCGTCATGATAGACGACATCGTGTCGACCGGTGGCTCGCTGGTGGAGGGGGCCGCACTCCTGCGCGAGCAGGGGGCGGTGGACGTCGTCGCGGTAGTTACCCATCCCATACTGGCGGGCGATGCCGCCGCCAAGATAGAGGCTAGCAGTTTAGAGGGTTTGTTCGTAACGGATACCATACCGCTCCATGAGGACGTGGGCGGGAAAATTGAAGTATGTTCGGTGGCAGCGCTTTTCGGTGCCGCCATCGACGCCATATACCGCAACCGGTCGATAAGCAAATTATTTGACGGGAGCTGAGTTGGCTTCGAAGGCCGCCACGTTACTTCGGGGATGTCTTTGGGTCGCCGCGGCCGCGGCGTTTGTTCTACCTACGGCCGCCGCCGAAAAGAAACCGCCCCAGGACATGTACTACTTGATAGATATGCTCGAGAGCGCCGACGTCTCGGAGCGGCGCGACACCGCCCGCACGTTGGGCGTAATGGGGTTCGACGTAGCGACGCCGGGGCTTATAAAAGCGCTGGACGATAACGACACCAAGGTTCAGCTATTGGCCGCGGAGGCCCTTGGTAAGATAGGCGATAACCGCGCGGTCTCCCCGCTAATCGATAAGCTGCCTTACGCCGAGCCGGGTGTGAAGCGGTTCGTCCTGGGCGCGCTCGGCAAGATAGGCGACAGTCGGGCGCTCGAGCCCATGGTTCGAGCGCTGCGGGAAGAGCCGGAGGGCGACGTCCGGGCGAGCGCCGCGTACGGCCTCGGCGAGCTCGGCGACGCCGCGGCCACGGACGCGCTCGTGGCGGTCCTGAGCGACGACCACAAGTGGGCGCGCTTCGAGGCCTGCGGCGCGCTGAGGAAGCTGAAGGCGCGGGGGGCGCGCGCGGCCTTGGAACGGGTTGCGGCCGGCGACGACGACGAGCAGGTACGCAAGGCGGCGGCTAAAGCCCTGGAAGAAATGGGCGGGTAAGGGAGTGGGGCCCCGGGCGTAAAACGCGGCCCGCGGCGTCCCGGGTCGGTCCGACGGCGATATGGTTGACGTTAAGCGGCAGCGGGCGTGGCTGGTCCCCGCCGGTTTTTTTTGTCTTGCCCTCGTCGTGCGAGTGCTGATAGCGGCGCTTACGCGTTACCGGCTGCAGGCGGACGCGGTCTTCTATTTCAGCACGGCGCAGAACTTGGCGAGCGGCCTCGGGTACGTCCTTCCCGACGGCCGCTTTTTGGGCTCCGTGCCGCCGGCCTTCCCGCTATTCCTGGCGGGCGTTTTTAAGTTGTTCGGCCCGGGCTTGGCCCAGGCGGTGGCGGCGCAGGTCGTACTCGGCGCGGCGACGGCGGTGCTGGTCTACTATCTGGCCCGGCTTTATTTCGATAAAAAAGTGGCGGCCGTGGCCGCGGCGATATTCGCGTTCCACCCGGTCTACGTCTGGATGTCGCGCGTCGTCCTTTCGGAAACGCTGGCGACGTTCCTCTTGGCGGCGGCGCTGCTGGCGTACGCCAGGGCGTCGCGCGGTTCCGCGGCCTACGCCGTATTTACGGGCCTGTTGTTGGCGGCGGCGGCGCTTTGCCGTTCGTCTTATTTCGTCGTGGCGTTGGTATTGACGGCGGGGCTGGCGTTCTACAGGATGGGCGGGCCGGCCGCGAGGGTGCGCGCGGTGGCCTTGACCACGGCGGCCTTTCTGGCGTTAACCGGCCTGTGGACGTACCGCAACTACCGCGTCTTCGGCGCGTTCATCCCGGCGACGTTAAACGCGGGCCAGATCCTCTACGAGGGGAACATGCGGCTGGGCCGCGGCGAGGTCCCTACGTCGGTGGCGCTGCGGCGGTCGCCCGAGTTCGCGGAGAAGGTCGGGGCCTACCGGGGTACGCCGCGCGCCGATATCGAGTACGAGCGGTTCTATCGGGCTAAGGCTTTCGAGTTGCTGAGCCGGTACCGGGTGCGCTTCGCCCTTTCGCTGCCCGGCAAGTTCGTGCATTTCTTCAGCCCGGCGCCGTCGGCCAAGAAGAAGGCTGCGTTCGTCGCCTGGATCGTCGTCGGCGGAATGTTGACGGTAGCGGCGTGGGCGGGGGTTTTGTTGTTCCGCAGGCCGGCGTCGCGGACGTTCGCGTTGTTGGCGCCCGTGGCCGTAGTGGCGCTCACCCATACCGTTTTGAAACCCCTCCTCCGCTTCCGCGTCCCGATAGAGTTCATATTGATAATATACGCTGCGGCGTTCGCGGTGTTCTGCCTGCAGCGGCTGCGGCGTCCTTCCTCCGGCCGGAGTAGTTGATAGCCGCGACCCGGCGCGCGGGACACCCGTTCCTTTATTTTACGTGGTAGAAGAATATTACGAAGGCGAAGCTCAAGGCGAGGTTGAAGAGCAACGCCGGATAGAAAAAGCGGCTTTCCTTGACTTTCAGATAATAGCCCGCGCCCAGGAGAAACCAGGGGGCCATAAAGAGCCAGACGCGCTCCGTTTCGGCGAGGGTTAGGCCCGATAGGTTGACTAGGACGAAACTTACGGCCGCGGCCAGTGAGACTAACGAAAGGCGCCGGACCGTTTTCGTTTTTAATTCCCCCCATAGGTTGCGTAAGAAAAGCACCGTCGTCGGCGGCCCCAGCAGCGCGAAGAAGGCGACGACGTTCCCCGGCACCCACATCAGGTACGAGCGGTGCTTCGTCGCGTAGGCCGGCGCGCCGAAGAAAAGGCGTTTGATCCAGTAGACGACGTTGTCGCCGGCGCCGAAGTACAGCTCGGAGGCGCGTTGTTGGTACTGAAATTCGGTTATGACGTTGAAACCGGAGACGACGTATATCGCGGCGAAGAAGAGGGCGAACGTCGCCGCGGCCGCGGCTCCCAGCGCCGCCACCCTCCCGGCGGGCAGAACCTTTCCGGCGGCCGGCGCGTCGTCGCCGGGTTCTTTTTTGCGCCGGTACAGAACGTAGAGTAAGGACCATACAACCACCAATACCCAGATAAAGCCGAATTGGTACGCGGCGAACGTGCCCGCCGCTAGCGCGAGGCCGGTCAGCACGGCGTGAACCAAGCGCCCCCGGGAGAGGTACAGCGCAAGGAGGAATAAAACCGCGGCTCCCAGCGCGCACAACACCGCGTCGACGGTGGACCCGTAGAGTATCAGGCTGGGCGTCGTCACGTACAGCGCCGCGGGGGCGTCGCCGGCGTCGCCGCCGTAGACGAGCTCGGCCGCCTTGTAGACGAAGGCGACGCCCGCGCCCGCCAGCAGGGCGTTCACCAGCGCGACCGGTATCCATACGTTGCCGAACAACTTTAAGAGCGGATAGAAGTAGAGAAATACGCCGGGCGGGTGGACCGTCGTGTGCCAGTGCATGCCCGCGACGTGTAGGTGGTAGTCGCGCAGGAAGTTGCCTTGCGCGTAGAGTTTCTGGGCGTCGAAGGCGTACTGCCAGAGGGCTCCCGGCAGGACCTTGATGGGGCCGCCGCCGGCCATATTGACCGTGGTCGTGAAGGCGAAGAAGGCGAGAGCGAGGTAGAAAAATTTCGCGGCCGGCGGCCGCCGCAGCGCCCAGCGCAGGGGGAGCATAAAAGCCGCGAATACCAGCGGCGGCACGAACGTGTACCAGTCAAAATGGAAGTGGACGAGGGAGAAGAACGGGCTGATTTGCGCCCTCGGCCCGTGGGCCGGGAGTAATAGTTGGCGCGCCGCTACCGCCAGCACGGCGACGAGACATACCGCGCCGACCTGCACCCAGAACCGGCCGCAAAACGCTTTCAGTCTACCCATAGTCGTATCCGCCGTTCGCCCGCGCCGCGGGTTGTTTATTTTTAGCATATCGGCGGGCGGCGCGCAAACAAAACGTCGCCGCCTACGCCTGATTTCGCTTGATATAGCGCCGGCGGCCGCGTAAAATGGGCCGTTGGTAACGTTCAGACGTATTTATTTAAATCAAACGGAGGCAACGTTTTATGCTACCGCCATTTGAAAACGAGCCGATATTACTATTTAAAGAGGCCGCCGAGAAGCTCGCGATGGAAGAGGCTGTCCAACGAGTCGGGGGCGAGCTGGGCCGCGAGTACCCCCTCGTCATCGGCGGCGAGCGCGTAACCACCGCCGAGAAATTCAAATCCATAAACCCTTCCAAGACAGACGAGGTGGTGGGCGTTTTCTCGAAGGCGGACGCCGAGGCCGCGCGCAAGGCCGTGGCCGCGGCCAACCGCGCGTTCGAAAAATGGCGCTGGACGCCGCCCGAGGAGCGCGCGCGCTACCTCCTCAAGGTCGCGGCGATTATGCGGCGCCGCATCTACGAGCTCGCGGCGTGGATGGTGATCGAGGAGGGCAAGAACTGGATTGAGGCTTACGGCGACGTCGCCGAGGCGGTCGACTTCTGCGAGTTCTACGCGCGCGAGATGATGCGCCTCGGCGAGCCGCAGCCGCTCACCCCGTACGCCGGCGAAGAGAACAACCTGTACTACATCCCGCTTGGCGCCGGCGCGGTCATCCCGCCGTGGAACTTCCCCTGCGCCATATTAGTGGGTATGACGGCCGCGGCCTTCGTCGCCGGCAACACCGTAGTCCTCAAGCCGGCCTCCACCGCTCCCGCCATCGCGTACAAATTCTTCGAGATCCTGGAGGAAGTTAACCTGCCGCCCGGCGTGGTGAACTTCCTGCCCGGGCCGGGGGGCGTCATGGGCGACGCGCTGGTGGCGCACCCGCGCATCCGCTTCATCGCCTTCACCGGCTCGAGGGAGGTGGGCCTCCGCATCAACCGCCTGGCCGCGCGGCCCAAACGCGGCCAGATCTGGATCAAGCGCGTCATCGCCGAGATGGGCGGCAAGGATTTCATAATCGTCGACGGCACCGCCGACCTCGACGCCGCGGCGGACGGCATCGTCGCCAGCGCTTACGGCTTCCAGGGGCAGAAGTGTTCGGCGTGCTCGCGCGCCATCGTCACCGACGACGTCTACGACTCGGTCCTCGAGAAGGTCGTCGCCCGGACCAGGGAGAAGGTGACCGTAGGCGACCCGCGCGACTTCGCCCACTTCATGGGGCCGGTAATCGACGCCGCGGCGGAGGCCAAGATCCTGGATTACATCGAAATAGGGAAAAAAGAGGGCCGCCTCGTACTGGGGGGCGACAAGCGCTCCGCCGAGGGGTACTTCATCAACCCGACGATTATCGCCGACGTCGGTCCCAAGGCCCGCGTCGCCCAGGAGGAGATCTTCGGGCCGGTAGTGGCCTTTATCCGCGCCAAAGACTTCGGCGAAGCCGTTCAGATATCCAATAACACGGTATACGGCTTGACGGGTGCCGTCTACTCGAGCGACCGCTCGCGCCTCGAGCAGGCGCGGCGCAAGTGCCACGTTGGCAACCTGTACTTCAACCGCAAGTGCACCGCCGCCCTGGTCGGCGCCCACCCCTTCGGCGGCTTCAACATGTCGGGGACGGACTCCAAGGCCGGCGGCCGCGACTACCTGCTGCTCTTCACGCAGGCCAAGCTGGTGAGCGAGGCGTTGTAAGGGGTAGGGGAGGCAGAACATTTCGCGGCGTACGGTTTTACGGCCGACCGTATTTAAAGTTATTCCGGGCCGTCGCGGGTGCCGCTGGAGGTAGGGTATGAAGAAATGGCTCGTCGTTTTCGTAGTTGCTTTGGCGTTCGTCGCGTTCGCCGTGGAGTGGGTTGAACGTTGCGCCGAGCGAGGCGACGTTCTAAGATATTTCGAGGCGGGGGAGGCTGTATTGACGGACGGCGACCCGTACGCCGGAAGCAGTTTAGCCCTCTCCGGTTATCTATGCGCGCCGTTCTTCGCCCTAGTGATGGTTCCGTTCGCGCTCATGCCGCGCGTCGTCGCCGCGTCGTTGTGGTTCGTTTTCAATTTCGGGTCTTTAATCCTCCTTTTTAGCGTTTCTTTTTACTTGTTGGAGTCGCCGGCCGTGCCGATGGCGCCGTGGCTTAGGCGAAAGTTGGCGAACCTAGGCAGGGGCAAATGGAATTGGGTGTTAGTCGCGACGGCGGTCGTTTCCGCGAGGTTATGGTGGGACAACCTCGGCTCCGGGCAGATAAACGTACCTCTATGGGCGTTCGCTTTTCTGAGCGTATACTTCATACAGCGCGGGAAGAAGGTAACGGGCGGCGCCTTACTGGGGGCGGCCGTATTAGCGAAGTTAATGGCGGCGCCGATACTGCTTTATTTGTTAATCCGCCGCGAATACCGCGCCTTGTTAAGCGTAGTTATCGCCGCCGCGGTGTTATGCTTGGCGTCTGCAGTATTCGTTGGATGGAGTCGTAACGTTGATTTAAATCGCCGTTGGTACGAAGTCGTTTTACGTCCGGCGGTAGTTGAGTATTTTTATTATACTTTAGATCGCAACGAGTCGGTGCCCGCGGCGGTGTCTGCATATAATAAGTTATTTAACAGGGGGGACCTTACGCGTTTTTTGTACCTGCGGCGTCATTCCCGTTGGGTTAACGCCGCTACTATGGCGCTCTTCGCGTCCGTTATAGCGTTTTTCGTAGTTAAGTGTGGTTTTATAAAAAAGCGTGCCGGACCCTCCGCCCGGGATAACTTACTATTAAGTCTAATTGTGTTGACAGGTGTTTTATTACAACCGTTAACTTGGCTACAGCATTTCGTAGTCGCGATTTTCCCCTATATGGCGGTTTTATACTACGCGCGGCGGAGGGGGCCCGGCGGCGCGCGGAACGCGTGCTATGCGCTTGTGGCCCTTTCGTTCGCCGCTCACACTTTGACCACCGCCGACATTTGGGGGACCGCGACGGAGGACGTGTTTTTCCGGTTAAAAATCGTTACCTTCGGTATGTTATTGCTTTACGCCGCGGTGGTCATTCAACTTTTTGCCGCGTGTCGGCGGCCGCGACTACCTGCTGCTTTGCCCGCAAGCGAAGGTGGTGAGTGAGGCGTTGTAGGCGCCGGTCCTTTCAAATAAATAAGCCCCCCACCGGGGGCTTTTTTCATCCTTATCGTATAGTCGCGATTAATTCCTCGCCGCCCGCGTCGCGGCCTTGGCGAAGAGGAATATTATGAAGCAGATGATGAGGAAGTTTATGGAGGCCGCGAGGAGGTGGCCGGCTTTTACCTTGGCCTACCCCAGCCGCAGGACCCAGTCGGCCCAGTCGACGTCGGGGACGAAGGCGTTGATTACCGGGATGATGAAGTCGCCCACTAGCGCCTCGGCGTAGTCGCGCACGGCTATGCCCATCACGATGCCGACGGCCACGCCCGAGACGCTGTACTCCTTGATGACATTTTTGAACTGGCGGAAGATGGAAGGCATACCGTTCCTTTCAATTGTGTAAGACAATTAGATGGGGGAACTTACTTACGGCCCGGCGTCGGGGTACGCTATTAAAGCCCTCCATATCCCAACGTCGGATATCCGGATAACTAAGTCTGCGCTGAGCACGACGCCGGCCCCGCGCGTTCCTTCCCGTACTACTTCGCGCAACGCGGCTCCGGCGGGGACTGCTACTAAGGACTCGAGCGTGAACGCGTTAGGAGAATGGCCCGTTATTATTAGGATCTCGCCGCATCGGGAACGTTCGACGTAGTACATCAAGGGGTAGTTTAACGGGGCTATTGCTATTATACAAATCTCGCCGGCGTTATTTTCCGATACGTATTTAAGTATCGGTAGCGCCGTGGGGGCCGCGCCGGATCGGAGCGAATTACTTAGGTATCGCCCTCTTTCGGCGACCACGACGGCGGCTACGGCCGCGACGAGGAGCGCGACCCCGACGGCCTTTCTAACGGAAAACCGGTAACGGAGCCGCTCCCACAACGCTTCCGCCGCCGCGCCGACCCCGAACGACAGGACGGGCAAAAGGTAAATAAAGACGCGCGCCGGGGGCCTGTATCCCGCCGCGAGTAATATGATACTGCCCAATACGCTGACGGCCGCTAACACGCCGAAGGCCGGGCGCTTGGCGGCGCCTACTACAAGGCCAATGGTCGCGAGCGGCAACCAAAACCACCCGCCGCCGGGGCCCCATGTTTTCTCGTCCAGTAACGCCTTGCCGTAAGGTTGTAAGCCGCTAAGCGAGAAAGGTGCCGCGGAGGGCAGGCCGATGTTGGTGAGGAACGTTTCCGAACCCGAAGTGATTAACGGTCCTAGGTACAGGAGGAGAGTCAACAACGCCGCCGGTACCCATAAGGGTATCAACGTCGTAAACCGGGCGCGTTCGCGATAAGTCAGGTAAGCGTCGTACGCGAAAACGGCGAAGACGAAAAGCAAGGTCGTAGGGACCGCGTAACACGCGAGGACGCAAGACGCGCATGCGCCGGCTACAGGGAGGGCGCGGGCTTTCCGTTCGTGTCTCACATCTATAAAATACAAAGCTGTTAGGCCGAAAAATAACGAGAGGCCGTAGCCCCGCGCTAAGACCGAGAAATGGGCCATTACGGGAGAAATGCATGTTACGGCTAAGGCGACGACCCCCGCCGCTCTGCCGAACCACCTTTTAGCGATTACGCCGGCCAGGATTAACGTTCCCACCCCGGCCAACAAGTTTGGAAGTCGCCACAGCGTCGCCCGTTCGCCGAGAACCGACGTCGCTAGACGTACGAGAAGCGTATTGAGGAAGTGGTTGTTAGGCGCGCCGTAGTCCGTAAGCGCTTCCCAAAGGGGCCGGCCGGCGTAGCTCAAGTAAGTGAAAGCTTCGTCGTAGCGGACGGGGTCGTCTAGGTGCAATAACCTGAACGCTACGCCCACCGCAAACAAGGCGCCCAGTAAAAACGGATTCAGAAGCAACCCCGGAATTCTACGATAACGGGACACGCGTCCTCCCGCTCCCTACGCCCCACCGGGGCGTAATTCGTTTGCCGCGGGGTGTCTTTTTAAGAGCGCCCCGGCGGCCCCCCGCCACCCTTACTTCTCGGCCGCGTCGAACTTCTCGGGCGGGACCTCGAGCACTTCGATTAGCTTCTTGAACTTGCGGCCTGTGACCAGCGTCATCTGGTTAAGGCGCGTCGCCTGCGATTTGAGCTGCTTGACCGAGCACTCCTCCGGGCAGTTGTCGTCTATGTTCTGGTTGCCAAAATTCTCCATCTTCCAGCTGCAGAAGATACATTGCGGCGCGGCCATACGTCCTCCTTTGCCTCGGGCCGTGGGGGATATAAACCGGTTTAGAAAAACCTCTCGTAAAACGCGACGTGCTTTTCGGCGATAGCCTCCCAGGTGAACTCGCGGGCGATGGTCTCGTGGCCCTGCGCGACGAGCCGGCCCGCGAGGTCCTCATCCGCCGCCGCGCGCAGCATCGCCGCCGTCAGCTCCTCCCTATCGGAAGGGTCTACCAGCAACGCGTCGTACCCGTCCCGCAGGTAGCGAGCCAGGCCGCCGAGATTAGTCGCGACGACGGGGGTCCCGCACGCCATGGCCTCCAGCGCCGTCATGCCGAAAGGCTCGAACTTCGACGGCAGCACGAACGCCCGCGCCCGCCGGTAGAAATAGGGTAGGTCCTCGTCCGTAACGTAGCCGGCGAACGTGACGCGCTCGTCGACGCCGTGGGTCGCGGCCAGGTCGCGGAGCTCCTCCAGGACCAGGCGTTCGCGCTCCTCGGGCGCTACGGAGCCGCCGCCGATGACGAGGGCGAGGTCGGCCTCGCGGGCGACGCGCGCGAACGCGTTTATCAGGGAGTCGAGGCCCTTGTTGGTGTCGATGCGGCTGAGCGAGAAGAAGTATGGCCGCTCGGTGCCGGCGACGGCGCGGCCGTCGTCGTCCGGATTGAACCGCGCCGTGTTCACGCCGGGGGGGATGACGACCATGTTCTCGCTCTCGAAGGCGTAGTACTCCTTGTATTTCTCGACGCTGGCGGCGTTGGTGACGGTGATGCCGGCGGCGGCCGCGAATACGCGTTTCTCCTCGGCTATGCGCTCGTCGAAGCGGTACAGCTTCTCCATCTCGGCGGGGTCGCCGCCCATGCGCTCGCGCTTCCAGGCGCCCAGCGAGTGCGACGTGTGGACGAAGTTTATACCCAGCCGCGGCGCGAGCAGCCGGCATACGTACCCGGCGTCCCAATAATGCGAGTGGAACAGCTGGTACGCCAGCCCCTCTTCCCTTATATGCCGCTCGCAGTTGTCCGCGAACTCGGGCCAATAGGGGAGCATTTCCTCCTTGATGATGAATTTGTCCGGGCCGCACGGTACGCGGATTATGCGGACGCCCTCGCTCACCGCCTCGAGGGCCGCCCGCCCCTCGAACCCTCGCGTGTAGAGGTCCACCGCTACGCCGAGCGCGGCCAGCGCCCGGGAGAGCTCCAGAACGTACGTCACCTGGCCGCCGGTGTCGGTGGCGCCCAGCCGGGGCTCCGCGTCGACGTAGCCGTGGACCGAGAACATGCCGAGGTGATCGAGCTTCATCTTCGCGCCGCCGTCACGGCGTAGTCCTTACCTATTATGATGTCGGCGCCGTCCTTCAATTTGGATATGAACCCGTGCTCGCGCTCCAGGACGCGTTCCAGAAAGTCGTCCTGGCCTTCGCGGCCCCGCTCGGCGCGCGCCTCCCGCGTGGCGCGGAAGTCGCGGTCGATGAAGACGCGCCGGTCGACGTTATGAAGCGACGTAGCGTAAGCCCCTTCCACGATTACGAACTTGACGCCGGCGAGCGAGACCTTTTCGGTGACGAGCTCGTCTTCTTCAAATAGGGATAGCGGCTTCTCGAGCTCGTTAACGTTCGCGTCGCGGGCGCGGGCCAGATGTTCGTCCAGCAGCTCGAGCCGGACCTCGCCCGGGCCCACCCACGCGAAATCCTCGAGCCTTTTACGGTGGTTGGCCTTGGGGGGCAGTACGAAGTAGTCGTCTTGCTGGATGACGAGCGCCTTGACGCCGTCTTCGCCGGCCAGGCGGCCGAGTTCCGCGGCGGTTTCGGATTTACCCGAGCCCGACTCGCCGCCGACGGCGACGACGAACCGGCCGCGGGCGTTTTTGATCTCGTCGGCGAGTAGGTCGTAGACGGCTCGGGCCGCGGCGGTATGGTGCGGTTTGATTTTTAGGATGTCGCCTTTCATGAACGGGCGTACGGTTGCGCTAACGCCGGCGACGAAAAGGGCCGGAAACCTTTCGGCGCGGAGGAGGGTCCCATTATGGCGAGGGCACGGCGCAACGCATGTGGTTAATATACCTTATTACGATGTACCCAGTCAAGGCGACGGGACCGCGGGACACATACGGGAGTATTTGATTTAGAACGTGGTTTGTGATAAAATATGCGAAATATGTCTGCCGAATCAGGAAAATACGTCCGGTTGACGCAGTGTACGACCGCCGCCGGTTGAGCGGCCAAGGTTCCGGCCAAGGCGCTGGCCGAGATATTGGCGCAATTACCGGTCCCGGACCACCCGCTGCTTTTGGCGGCGACGCGGGACGGCGAAGACGCGGCGGTGTACAAAATTAACGACGACCAGGCGTTGGTCGCCACGGTGGATTTCTTTACGCCCATCGTCGACGACCCGTACGACTACGGCCGGATAGGCGCGACGAACGCCCTCTCCGACATCTACGCCATGGGCGGTGTGCCGTTCCTGGCGTTGAACGTCGTAGCGTTCCCTTACGGCAAGCTTCCGGACGACGTTTTGATTACCACCCTTAAAGGGGGCGCCGCGACGTGCGCCGCGGAGGGCGTCCTGTTGGCCGGCGGCCACACCGTCACGTCGCCCGACATCCTCTACGGCCTGGCGGCGTTGGGATTCGTGCGGCCCGACCGCGTCGTAACCAACGCCGGCGCGAAGCCGGGCGACGCGCTGGTGCTGACTAAAGCGCTGGGGACGGGCGTGATTCAGACCGCGGTGAAGCGCGGCGAGTGCCCGCCCCAAACGGAGAAGGCGGCGTTGGAGAGTATGTTGCAAAGCAACAAGGCCGCGGCCGCGGCGATGGTGGCCGCGGGCGCGGTCTGCGCCACCGACATTACCGGGTTCGGCCTTCTGGGGCACGCGCTCGAGGTGGCCACCGCTTCGGCGGCGGGCATAAGGGTCTTCGCCTCCCGCGTACCGCGGTTGCCGCAGGCGCACGAGTTCGCCGCGACCCACGTGCCCGGCGGCCTTAAGACCAATCGCAAGTTCGTCGAACCGAAACTCAACGTGGCGGAAGACGTCGACGAGGCGACGGTGAACCTGCTCGCCGACCCTCAAACCTCGGGCGGTTTGCTCGTGGCGCTGCCTCCGGAGCGAGCCGCGGCG
The DNA here is from genome assembly GCA_030613505.1 of Candidatus Zixiibacteriota bacterium. Lineage (GTDB taxonomy): Bacteria > RBG-13-66-14 > B26-G2 > WVWN01 > WVWN01 > WVWN01. The sequence continues at coordinate 20,752 of JAUWLW010000006.1, read as the reverse complement.
TACGCGGCCGAGGTAGGCGGCGCGGCCGCGGTTGTGGGCGAAGTGTTCGCTTCGTCGTCGCCGACGCTGGAGATTGCAAGCTAAATTAACTTAGGAGTGGAAGGTCTCACCTGGAGGTATAAAATGAGGTACGTGACGGCGGTTGTGGCCTTGCTCGTGGTATCGTCGCTGATGGCGGCTTGCCAAAAGGGGCCCAAGGAGGAGGAAATACTCCCGCCCCCCAAAATCGTAAAGACCATCCCGGCGGATGCCAACCCGCTGCGCAAGACGTACGAAGCGGAGGAACTCGGCCCGGAGGTATCGCGCGGCGAGGTGACGTCGGACCCGGCCGCCTCGAACCAGATGTCCCTCTTCGTGAAGCGGGGGGGCGCCAAGTTGGGCGAGTACGCCGCATGGGGGCCGTACGAGGAAATTGCGCCGGGCTCCTACATTGCGCGTTGGCGCCTGAAGGCGGCGAAACTGCCCGAAAACGACGAGCCCGTTTTCTGGATCGACATCGCCGGTTACCCCAAAGCCGACCGCGAAAACTTTAAGATGATTATGTCGAAGGGTTTGTACGCCAAAGATTTCCCGGACCCGGAGAAGTACGAGACGTTCAGAATCACCTTCGACGTCGCCGAGCCCTTCATATTCGAGCTCCGGACGCAGTACTTACAGAACGCGGACCTCTGGGTCGATTGGACCAGCTTGGAGCTCGCGCAATAGACTGACGAGGGGGGAGGAAAGGGCCGAGCAGGCCGGCGCGCTTTTTACGTTTTGTCGCCGGCGGCGAGGTCCTCGAGTTTCAGCGTCCGGTTGACGCGTACGAAGATGACGCGACCCGCCTCGAACTTGAGCTCCACCGAGCCGTAGAAACGTTCGCGCGCCAGCCGGCCGAGGTAAAGCACTAATTCCTTAAGCATGTGAAGATGCCGCACCCCCTTTCGTTGTGCTATATAATATATAGCATATTGCTAACACGATGTCAAGGGCTTTTTCGGGCCGGCCGGCTTGACAGGCCGCCGGCGCAGTGCTAATATCTAACGCGTATACAAGTGTGCTCTCGTAATGAAGGCGAGGCCGATCCGGCCGGACTGCGCGGCGAGTACGAAAGGCTTGCCGGCGAGTTAGTCGCGGGACGGCGCGTAGCGCGCGAGGTATTGACGGCGTTTTTAAGCGGCGCGGCGCGGGCCCACGAAGAAATGGGGGACGACGAGCGGTACGCGTTGCGTTACGGCTTGGGTCGGCTGGAGCACTTATTGGTCCGGGGGGGACGGTTTGCGGAGGCGGACGCGTTTTACCGCACTCGCCTCGAGCTAACGCGTCGCGACTTCCGCCTCCGGTTCCGCGACTACCGGGACGTGGGCGCGCTGGCGCGCAGTTGGGCCTTCGGCCTGTGGCGTTACTCGAGCCGGTACGGGACGAGCCCGCTTCGGTTGAGCTGGGTCACGTTCAACGTCGCGTTCTGGTTCTCGGTGCTGTACTTCGTCCTGGACGTCCTCGCGGTGCGGTTCCTGGGCCAACGGGCGTTCGCGTCGTACGCGGTCGTATCTTATATGAGTTATTTCGTAATAGGGTTCGAGGGGTTATTTCCCGGAACGGCGGTTTTTTTGGCGAACAATTTTTGGGCTCAGCTCGCGCTTGCCGTCGAGAACGGAATAGGCGCGGTTCTGGTTTTATCGCTCGTGAGCTTGGTAGCGCGTCGGGTTTGGCGAGGCCTGGGTTAGCAGGCCGGGACGCACTCGGCTTCTGTGGAGGACTACGATGAAGAGATTAATACCCTATTTAGTTGCGGCTTTGGCGACGGCGTGCGTGGCCGGCGCCGCGGACGCGGGCTCGTCGGCTGCGGCGTTTCTGAAGCTCGGCGTCGGCGCCCGGGCGGTCGGCATGGGCGAGGCTCAGGCCGCGGCGGCCGAAGGCCCGGAAGCGCTGTATTGGAACCCGGCGGGCCTCGCGGTGAATAGCCGCCGCGCGGTATCCTTTACCCACAACGAATGGCTCGAGGATGTCCGCTACGAGTACCTGGGCCTTTCGTACCCGCTTTTCAACTTGGGGACGATTGGCTTCTCGGCGGGCCGGGTGGGCATGGGTAAGCTCACCGGCCGCGACGAGCTGGGGAACTACACCGGCGAATTCGGCGCCAGCGACATGGTGCTCTCGCTCGGGTACGCGCGCCGGTTGTTTAACTTCCTCGCGGTGGGCGCCGCGGCGGAATACGTATCCTCCAAGATCGAGGACGAGAGCGCCTCCGCGTTTGCCGGGTCCGTGGGCGCGGTGGGGGAGCTGCCGCTGCCCGGGCTCGCGGTCGGCGTTTCGGCCTCCAACATCGGCGGCGAGATGAAGTTCATCGACGAGGGCGACCCGCTGCCGCTGGCGTTGCGGGGCGGCGTAGCGTACTTGTTGCCCTTCGGCGGCGAATCGAACGACCTCACCGTCGCGGTGGACGCCGTCAAGTTCAACGACCGCGACGACGTTATGGTCAACACCGGCGTGGAGTACTGGTTTATGAAGACCATCGCCGCCCGCGCCGGCTATAAGGGGAATTACGACGAGGACGGCCTGACGGGCGGCCTGGGCTTCAAATATTCGCCCACCGCCAACCTAGGCCTCCTGGCCGATTACGCCTATGCCGACATGGGCCTTTTCGGCGCCACGCACCGGATATCGCTGGGGATGCAGTTCTAGCGATTGCAGCGGCTAATTTTAGGATGGGCCGGCCGACGCGTCGGCCCATTTTTTTACCTTCTGTCGTTGAAGTTTGAAAGAAAGCGCGGGCGGCTTTTGCTTGCCGCTTAGGCCGGGGCTATGTTATATTTTTAGAAGACGAAATAGAAACCGCCGGCTTCCCGATACACGCCCGGGAGGGATAGACGCATATGAAATCCTTCGCGAAATACGGCTTAGTTGTAGGCACGTTGCTCGGCGCGGCCGCGGCGGCGTGGGCCATCGGCGAGCTCACCATTACCAATCCGCCTGACGATGCCCAGATCAAGCCGGGCCAGGTGGTGCGCATCACGTGGCGCAACTTCACCACTAACGCCGTCGACGTATGGTTGAAGTGGGACGGCCGCCGCAATAGGATCGGCGAATATAGCGCCGAAACCAACGGCATGATAATGTGGCGGGTCCCGGCGGACGCGCTTCCCGCGTACCGCATCGTCGTCGAGGAGGCGGGCGGCCTGGGCTCCGAGGCGTCGGTGAACGTGACCGTCATAGGCGGCGCCCCCGTGCTGCCGGAGGTATACGCCACGCCCAACCCGTTCGACCTCTCTACCGGCATAGGTCAGCTGACGTTCGAAGGCGCTCCCTCCGGCTCGACCGCGGCCATCTACGACATGGAGGGTCGCGAGCTCGTCAAAGTCTCGGGCTCCCCTCTCCAATGGGACGGACGCAACGAACGGGGCGACATGGTCGCGGCCGGCACGTACATGTTCGTCGTCGAGCTTCCCAACGGCGAGAAGCACACCGGCAAGATAGCGGTCGTGAAGTGAGGACGACGGCGGCTCCGCTCTGGTTCGTTGCGCCGATTCTCGTCGCCGCGGCCGCCTGCGCCGTTTCGGTTCGCTCCATCTCGGTCGACGCGTACGAAGTTTACACGGAGCTGACCGTCGTCCTGGACGAGGCGACGACGTTCACGTGCGAGGCCGGCGGCGAGCCGCGGACGCTGGTCCTCACGGTGGCCGGCGACGCGCCGAAGGGGTTATTAACCGCGCCCGCGGGTCGCATACAAAACATACGCGTTGCCCGGGCGAAGGGCGCGACCACCTTTATCATAACCACTACGGCCGACGTCGGCACGTTTCGGGCGTATTCGCACCGCGAGGCCGCGGTCGTAGTAGTCGACGTCTTCCGGCGCCTCGAACTTGCGCCGCCGCGGCCCGAGCCCCTCTTCAAGCGCTTCTTATCGAACCGCAAGCTGTTGCTCGTGGACGACGACGACGGCCCGGGCAACGGCAACAAGTACAGCGTCGACGTCGACGGCAAGTACCGCGACGCGCTACAGCGGCTGGGCGTAACGTTTGACGTGTACGTCGTGCGCGCCGGCCGCGACGGCCCGTCCGCGGCGGAGCTCGCCCCGTATCCGCTCGTCGTCTGGTTCAACGGCCTGGACGCGCGGCCGGTGGTCATCTCGGCGGCGGACGAGCGCGCGATGGCGTCGTACGTCGAGGGCGGCGGCCGGCTGTTGCTGGTGTCGCAAAACTACCTGTCGGATGCGTCGCGGGGCCGTACGCCGTTTACGCGGCAGGTCTTGGGGATAACGTCGTACCAGGCCGACACGCAGGTGGCCGAGGTGGCGGCCGGGCCGGCGGCGTCTTTGCCGCAGGAGAAGTACAGCCTGTCGAACGACCTGACGATAATCGGCAACTGGGGCGACGGGTTCCGGCCTCCGGCGAACGCGGCGTCGTTTTTCGTGGGCCCGAGCGACGGCCTCTGTTACGGCATGGTGCGGCCGGTGGGCGCCGGGAAGTTGGCCTTCTTCTCGTTCGCGCCCGAGAACGCGGGGTACGTCAACCGCATCGCGGACATAATGGCGGCGGCGCTGAACGCTTTGGCGGCCGAGGAGTAGCAGCCGACGCAGGCCCGCCGCACGGCGGGTCTTGTTAAAGCGGCGTACGTTTTAATATTATAATGAAGATCCTGGGCATCGACCCGGGCTTGACGGCCTCGGGTTTCGGTTGCGTCGAGAGTCGCGGCAGGGCGTATTATAAATCGTACGGCGATACCGCGGCGCCGCCCGTCAAGTGGCCGTTGCCGGAGCGCTTGGCCGCTATTCGGAGTTTCACGCTCGAGGTCCTGGGCGCCGTCAAACCGGAGGCGGTGGCGGTGGAGATGCTCTTCTCCCACGCGGACTACCCCAAGACGGCGCTCCAGATGGCGCAGGCGCGGGGCGTAATATTGGAGGCTTGCGCCGAGGCGGGGACGCCGGTGCTCGAGTTTCCGGCGCGGCGGGTCAAGCAGGCCGTGGTGGGCGCGGGCGGCGCCTCCAAGGACCAGGTCTCGCGGATGGTCGTAAGGCATTTGGATTTGAAGGAGCCGCCGGCGACGCAGCACGAGGCGGACGCGCTGGCGCTCGCGCTGTGCGGCCACTTCCTGTCCGCGCGCCGAAACAATACGCGATGATATCGCACCTGAGAGGGATAGTACTGAAGAAGAAGCGCGACGCCGTCGTGTTGGAGGCGGGCGGCGTCGGCTACGACGTGTTGCTGCCGGGCGCGGTGGCGGCGCAGCTCGAGAGATTCGGCCCGGGCGACGAGGTCTCGCTCGTCATCTCGTACCACCTCGTCGCGACCCCCTCCCGCATTACGCCTCTCCTCGTCGGCTTCGTTAACGACGTCGAGCGCGAGTTCTTCGAGCACTTCATCTCGGTCTCGGGCATCGGCCCCAAGGCCGGGGCGCGGGCGTTAACGCTTCCTTTCGCGCGCGTGGCGCGGGCCATTATCGAGGAGGACGTCGCCGCCCTCACGCTCCTACCCGGCGTAGGCCGCAAGCGCGCCGAGGAGATTATCCACAAGCTCAAGGATAAGGTCGCCGCGGCCGCGCTGTGCCGGACGCGGGCGGAGGTCGCGGCGCCGAGCGCCGCGGAGGCGCTCTTGGAGGCGGAGGCGGTACTCGAGCAGCTCGGCTACAGCCGCCCCGAGATACGGGCCTTGATGGATAACCTCGGCGACGGCGCCCGCGATTGCGCCACCGCGGAAGAGGTGCTCGCGCTCATCTACGCCGGCCAAAGGGCCAAGTGATGGCGGAAGTAACGCGCAACGAGCTCATAGGCCGGGAGGAGAAGCCGGAGGACGCCACGTTCACGGCGCCGCTGCGGCCCCGCCGCTTCGACGAGTTCGTGGGCCAGCAGGCGGTGTTGGACAATTTGAAGATCGCCGTGGACGCGGCGCGCGAGCGCGGCGAGCCGCTGGACCACCTCCTCCTCTACAGCCCGCCCGGCCTGGGCAAGACGACGCTGGCCTACGTCGTCGCCAACGAGCTGGAAGCGCACATCACCGCCACCTCCGGCCCGGCGCTCGAGCGCCCCGGCGACCTCATGGGCCTTCTGACCAACCTCGGGGAGGGCGACATCCTCTTCATCGACGAAATACACCGCCTACCGCGGGTGGTGGAGGAGTTCCTGTACCCGGCGCTGGAGGAATTCAAGATCGACTTCATTCTGGACAAGGGGCCCGACGCCCGGACCGTGAAGTTCAACCTGAAGTGCTTCACGCTCGTCGGCGCGACGACGCGCGTGGGGCTGCTCACCACGCCCCTCCGCGACCGCTTCGGCCTGTTCCACCACTTAGAGTTCTACCCGCCGGCGGACCTGGAACGGATCCTCCTTCGCTCGGCCGAAATATTGGACGTGCCGCTGACGACCGGCGGCGCGAAGGCGGTGGCGCGGCGGGCGCGGGGTACGCCGCGCGTGGCGAACCGCCTGTTGAGGCGCGTCCGCGATTACGCCCAGGTCAAGGGGCGGGACGAGTTGGACGACGAGGCCGCGGCCGAGGCGCTCTCGCTATTGGGCATAGACGCGGAGGGGCTGGACGTCCTCGACCGGCGCGTGCTGGAAGTTATTATCGAAACTTACGACGGCGGCCCGGTGGGCCTGAAAGCGCTGGCCGCGACGCTCAACGAGGAGGAGGACACGCTGGCCGACGTCGTCGAGCCGTTCCTGCTCAAGATAGGCTTTCTGGGCCGGACGCAGCGGGGCCGTGTGGCGACGCGCCGGGCGTACGAGCACCTGGGGAAGAAGCCGCCCCGCGACCTTCCCGAAATCGAACCGCTGCCCTTCGAGGAGGACGGCGGCTACGACGCCCCTTGAGATATGGGTAATATATTCGATATCCCACTCGCGGAGGCGCGCGCGGAGATGCTGGCGCTCATACGCGAGGTGGCGTACGCCGAGGGCGATTTCACGCTCGCCTCGGGCAAGAAGAGCAAGTATTACATAGACGGCCGGCGCGTAACGATTCACCAGCGCGGCGCGGTCCTGGCGGGCGTGCTCTTCCTGGAGGCGATACGCGACCTGTTGGAGGAGGGCGGCGAACCGCTCGGCATAACCGGCATGACGCTGGGCGCGGACCCCATAATCACGGCCACGGCGACGGCCGCGGCGGCCGCCGGGTACGAGCTCTACCCGGTCTACTGCCGCAAGGAGCCGAAGGGCCACGGCGCCGGCCGCCAGCTCGAGGGTTATTTGGACCCCGTGAAGCGGTGCGTCGTCGTCGAGGACACGGCGACGACGGGGGCGTCGGCGCTCAAGGCCGCGGCCGCGGCCCGGGCCGCGGGCATCGAGCCGCTGGCCGTCGTGCTGCTGGTGGACCGCGGCGAGGGCGCCCGGGAGGCCGTCGAGGCGGCGGGGCTGGAGTTTCGGGCGGTGTTTACGGTGCAGGATTTAAAAGGTGAGTAGGCGGGGGCGGTAGACGCCGGTCCGCCGGTATAATTGTTATGAAGAAGTGTACGAAAAAAGCTCGCAGGAAACTCCGCGTCCTCGATAAGATCCTCTGCCTGGAGGGCGAGTGGTCGCCGGACATCCGCAGCGAGGAGTCGGTGAAGCCGCTACTGCAGATGCTGCAGCGGCGGGGCGAGATTAAATTCATCTACCGCCGGTGCGGGACCAAGTCCGAGTTCGCGTACTACCTGCGCCAGCGGAAGTACTTCCGCGACTACCATATCGTCTATCTGTCGTTTCACGGCGCGCGCGGCAAGCTGCGCATATCGCCCGAGGAAGACGTGACGCTGGCCGAAATAGCCGACCTCGCTCGAGGCGCGTTCAAGGATAAACTCGTTTATTTCGGGAGCTGCAAGACGCTGCGGGCGGTCGACGCCCAGCTCAAGGAATTCCTGAAGAAAACCGGCGCGTCTGCCGTAGCGGGTTATACCAGGGAAGTGGGGTGGGTCGAGTCGAGCGCCTTCGAGCTGTTGTTCCTCTACTGGGCGGCGTACTACAAGAAGCCGGCGTACCTGCTGCGCAAGTTGGCCGCGCGGTATACCCGCCTCGACGAGTTGATGGGGTTCAAATATTACACCAGACGCGGGCCCCGGGTGGGCTGACGACCGGGCGCCGGCCGCGGCGCCTTTTTTATTTAAAGATGAATACGGCCCGGCCGTCGCCGGCCTTGAAGCGCGTACCGGCGAAGTTGGAATAGGTATCCTCGACCGTCAACCCCGCCGAGGCCGCGAGCCGCCGCAATTCGTCGGGCCGGAACAGCCGCGCGTCGCTCTTCTCGAGGTGACGCTCCACGAGCTGGTCGCGGCGGAATACGTCGAACCAGAGCTCGACGGCGTAGACGTTGCGCCGCGTCGTGGGCGCGAATTTCACCCGGCGGGTGACGCGGCGGTTACCCGGCGTTCGCGCCTCCTCCGTCGGGTCGACGTTGGGACGCCAAGCGGGCGTGTTCGCGTTGAGCACGGCCCGGCCGCCGGGCGCGAGGTGGCCTTTGACGTTCCGGAGGGCCGCCGCGGCGTCGCCGTCGGCGACGAAGTGGTCGAACACGTTCAGCGCCACGACGAGCGGGAAGCGGCGCCGAAAGTGAAAGCGACGTGCGTCGGCGCGGACCAGCCGAACGCGGCGCGCGAGCTTACGCTCGGCGACCTTCCCGGCGGCTACCGCCAGCATGGCGGGCGAGGCGTCGAAGGCGACCACCTCCAACCCCGCGTCTGCCAGGACGAGCGCCTCCCGCGCCGTCCCCGCCCCGGCGACCAACGCCGGGCCGCCGCACCGCGCTGCCAGCTCGGCCAGGAAGTCGCCGTCGTCCCTGGCGCCGAAGAGGTCGTAAAACCGTGCGGAGTGCTCGTAGCTCACGTCGGAATATATAACATATAAGGCCGTGGCGTGTCAGCGTCAAAAACCGTTGCGGGAGCGGCCGTTATCGGTTATATTCGGTGCGCGGCCTTGTCGTAGCGTCGTTGGGTCGGAACGGCTCGGGCGAGCAGCCGCTGGGTTGTCATATGTTGCGTCGGCTTTTAACGAAAGGGAGCGCCGTAATCACGGGCGTCGCGTTGGCGGCGGCGATTCCGTTTCTATTTTCCTGCGGCGAGGAGGAGGGCCCCACCGGCCCCACGTTGCCGTTCAACTACCCCCATCCCGACGGCGCGGAGTGGGTTTACGGGTACGAGAGCATGGAGTTCGCGAAGTACGTTATCGCCGGGACCTACGACCACCCCGCGGCCGGCGAGACGCAGAAATTGTACGAGTACATCCGCGGCCAGGCCAGTTGGGAGGAGACGTTCGTCTACTACCTCAAGGTGACTGCCGACGACGTAAAGGTATACGTCGACGCCGAGGCGAACCAGTTCATAGTGCTGCTCAAGTTCCCGCTGACGCGGGGTGGAAGCTGGGACGCGGGCCCGGGGGTGAGGGCGACGTTCGTCGCCCGTGAGATGGTTTCGGTAAGCGCCGGCACCTTTAAATGCGCCCGCGTGGCCTATACCGGCGGCTTGGGGACGTTCACGGTCTGGTGGGCGAGCGGCGTAGGCGGGTGGGGCGCCAAAAACCACGGTTGGTGGGCCCTGGGCGGCGAGCCGATTATGCTCGAGCTCGGATGGTACAATCTGCCGACTTAACAAAGTAGCCCGGTTCTTTAGATTCGACCCGTCCGGCGCCGCGCGCCATCGTCAAAATAACTATTGCGGCCGGCCGGCTTATCGGTTATAGTCTGTATCTGTAAGCATGATTGGTGCAATGGCGTAGAAAAACGCTTAACAGAGTCGTTCTCGCGGAGTTCTAACGAACCCGTAAAGGATAGGAGCTGATCTTATGGTGAAGCGGTTTTTGGCGGGACGTTACGCGATCGTAATCTCGGCGATTTTACTGGCGGCGGCGGTCCCGCTGTTGGTATCGTGCGACGGGGACGATGATCCCACGGGCCCGACGACGCCGACGTTTACCTACCCCCACGCCAATGGCTCGGAATGGGTTTACTCATTCGAAGGGGCCAATTTAATTAAGTACGTTATCTCGGGCACGTACGGACACCCGTCCGCCGGCAATACCCAGAAATTAATTAGCTTTGTATGGGCCAGCGGCGGTTGGCAAAAATACGACACCCAATATCTCAAGGTTACCGATACCGACGTGAGGCTCTACCTCGACAGAACTTCCGCCGGTTACTACATGCTCTTGAAGTTCCCCTTGAAGGTCGGTAACCAGTGGAACGCGGGAAAAGGCTATACGGCAACCGTATCCTCAAAACCGACTATCCCGGTACCAGCCGGCTCCTTCGTTTGTTACAAGATCGACTACACCTCCTCCGGTTGGAACATGACTTTCTGGTGGCCTTCCAAGGTAGGTGGCATGGGGGCCAAGAACTACGGCTTATGGACTTTAAATAATAATCCTATCACGATCGATCTCAAGTCTTATAACTTGCCGACTTAGCTCCCGGACGAAAGGCGCACGGCCCAAACCAGTACTTCCGTTTTCTTAATAAAAAGACGCCGGCCTAAAGGCCGGCGTCTTGCTGCGTTTTCTTTGCCCGGTTTTTTTAGGGCGCGGTGAAACAAGAATCGTCGGCTTCCGCGGGTTCCTCGACCGTGGCGTCCCCCTCCTCGGTTTCGTCCGCCGGTACGTCGTCGGCGGGTTCCTCGGCCGCGTCGTCCTCGTCCTCGGTTTTATCCGCCGGTACGTCGTCGGCGGGTTCGGCTTCGGCCGGCGGGCCGTCGCCCCAATCCCAATCCCAGCGCCAGCAGAAGGGCTCGTCGTCCCAAACGTCCCAGTCGTCTATTCCGAACCAACTCAGCAGTCGCGCGATTTTAATAGTTTTGCGCGCGGTCCCCGTCGCGACGCCCGACCACAGGACCTCGCCGGTCCGGACGTCGAGGGTGCGGAGGTTGACCGTTACTTTGGCGTTGGCGCGGACGGTGGGGTCGCCGTCGCGGCCGTGGGAGCTGAACCGGTCGAACCACAGCTCGGCGGCGACGACGCGGTGCGCCAGCGCGCGGGTCGCTCGGTAGCGCGTGAGCGCGGCGTTCTTTTCGCGCAGCTTGGCGGGATGGGGGGCGGTTATGCCGGCGGGGGAGGCACCGACGGGCGGCTCGAAGTACGCCCCCTCGGCCTCCAGCAGGCGGGTGGCGGCGGCGTTCCGCTCCACCGGCGTCGCGCCGGCGGCGCGTACCTTGTCGACGATCCAGTCCTCGGCGAAGTAACACCACCACGCGCCTTCGGCCTTACCGCTCGAAAGGCGGTATACGGCGACGTAGTCGCCGGCGGATATCGAGCCCGCGGGGAGCTTTACGGCCTTGAACGCGAGGTTGAACATTTCCGCGACGACGGGATGGGCCGTCTCATGGATGGCGGCGTCGCGGTAGGAGCCGTGAACTTCGACGTTTTTGATGTTGCACGCCGCGGCGGCCAGCAATACCGCTACCGGTACGGCGAACGCGACCTTTCGGGCGAGCATAGCGACCTCCTTCGAAGGCCCGGCGCGGGTCGACGACGGCGCAAGGCTTACGCGCCGACGTTGCCGGCGTCGGCCGGTGCGTTCGTTTCGACCCGTCCGGCCCGTAAATAGTTTAATGCGGGCCGGCCCGAATGGGCCGACCCGCAAACGCGCCCGTCGCGGAGGGGGAGCCGCTTAGGGCGCGGGGAGATTTTCTTTGCGAAGTCGCGCACCCGCCCGCTCACGATTAAGTCGGCGGGCGCGAAAAGCTCGTCGTTCACCCGGCCGGTTACGCCGTATAGCCGGGGTTAAAGGGGCGCCCGGCAGGCCGCCCCGGCCCACGAATTCGCTATTACGAAGCGGTTTGTTCTTTCTTGGCGCCTTCCCACAACGCCGCGACGCCGCCCGCCGAGTCCTGGAAAACCGCGAACCAGCCTATGTCGCCAACGGCCGTTTTACCCTTGACCACCTTGCCGCCCGCGGCCTCGATCTCCTTGGCCTTGTCGTCGACGGAGGCGACGAGGATATATACCAGGCAGCCACCCTCCTCGCACGTGCACGGCTCTTTGACGAGGGTGAAGCCGCCGCTCGGTTCCGCCTCGGCCACCCAGGTGGCGTATTCCATTTCCGGGATCAGCTCCACCTTCCAGCCGAAGAGCTTCTCGTAGAACTCCTTCGACTTGGCGTGGTCGGTGGAGGGGATCTCTACGTGGCATATTTCGTGCACAAGGGCTCCTTTCCCCAAACCGTTGCGTTTGGTGGGGGTTATTTAATGAATTTCTTTTTTACCCATTCCAATTGGTCGATCCCGAATTGGAAATCGTCTTTCTTATCCGCGTACTTCTCGGCGCCTTCGCGGAAGGCGGCCAAGGCGTTTTCGAAGCGGCCCTTACCGTCCTCGTCGCCTTTTACCCACTCGGCTAAGCCGACGTAGCCGTCGGCGAGTATTAGGCCGAATCCGGCCTCCGCCGAAACCTCCGCGGCCGTGCCCTCCTCTTTCGCGACTTCCACGTTGTATTCCAGCGATTTTTTGAAATTTTCTACCGCGCCGTCGACGTCGCCCCGCGACAATTGGTGCATCCCTTTGGCCCAATAAGCCATAGCGAAAGGTCCGGGCCCTTTGCCCTGTTCCTGGCGCCAGCGGATGCAATCCTCCGCGGCTTTAAGGCCCGCTTCGAAGTGGCGCTTCTCCCGGGGCAAAGTATCGCCGGGCCAACACTCCGCCAGGTCGGCCGAGAGGTTATACGACAGGACGTTGGCGAAGTCGACGAGCTTGGCCGAATCCTCGGCGGAGGTCGCGGCTTCGGCCTGGCGAAGGCCCTCGGCTATGCCGGCGTTCGCGACCTCGACGTAGCCGTCGAAGCTCTTGCCCGCCCACTCCCGGCCGTAGAAAGCCCGCTGGGCGAACGAATACAGCTTACGCCGTTCCTCGTCGTTGAAGCCGGCCACGAAGTCGGCCACGGCGGCTGCGCCGCCGGTCTCCATCCTCGTTCGCATCTCGTCCCAGTGGATTTCCGGGAACTCCTGTTTCGCGTTCATTTCGCTCCTTTCGGAATCGGTAGGTTCGGCCGCCGGTTCGTCGCCGTATGCGCCAACGACGAACGCGGCCGCGAGAGCGGTTAATCCGAACGCAATTAATTTCATTGTTCCCACCTCGCTCTCCGCGGTTAATATTGGGCCGTTAATTAGGTTGGCCCCTGCGGTGACAACTTTAACGGTATATCGGAGAGGTGTCAAGGGACATTGGGGGACACGATACGGAACGGCGATGACGGGTTGACGGATTCCCCGCCATAGCTTATATTCGCGGCGTGCGTAGGACGGAAACGGTTCGACTGGATACCCACTTCGTAACGCGGCGCGTCGAGGTGCTGGGCGTTAAGCAGTGGTGGCTCGCGCGGATGGTCGGCGTCGACCGGAAGACGGTCGGCCGGTGGTTGAGCGGGAGGGTTAAACGTATCGCCCGCCGTAACGCCGAAAAACTGGCCGCGCATCTCGAATGTTCCCTCGAGGATATCACGGTGCCCGACGGCGTCGACGTCTACGCTACCCGGGAGGAACAGCGGGCCGCCGCGGCGCTCCTCAGGGAGAAGGACTTGCTTCAGATACTCTCACCTTCCGATAATTGGGACCTCGCCGAGAGGCTTATAAAGGCGACGATGCACCCGGATTTGCCGCTCCGGGATATGGGGCAGTTGTATAATTTGCTCTCCATCGCGGCGTGGCGCCAGGGCAACTACGACGAGGGGGCGGCCCGCGCCGAAAGGGCCCGCGAGATAGGGGAGAAACTCGGCGACGCCGGTATAATCCTCAACGCGGCGCAGAACCTCGCGACAATCGATTCGCTGCTCGGTCGAAACGTCCGGGCGTTGGAAGGGTACGAGAAGTGCCTCGCCCGGCCCGAGTACTTCAATACCAAGCGTGACCACGCGAAAACCCTTTCCAACGTCGCGATGGTATACCGGGACTTCGCGCGGTTCGGAGAGAGCGTCGCGGCCCAAGCGCAGGCGATTAAATTGTTCGAAGAGCTGGCCCTCCCCTTCAATCTCGCGATCGCTTGGATCGGCATGGGCGACGTATTAACCGAGATCGGGTATTTTTCGGAGGCGCGGGCCGCGGGGGGGAAGGCCCGGCGCTACGCCGCGGAAGCGGGTTTCGAGAAAGGTTTGGTTACGACGCTTTTCTATCTGGGAGACGTGGCGTGTTTGCAGCGAGACCTGGGCGAGGCGCGGGGGTTAGTGGAGGCCGGCACGGAGGGTCTCCGCAAATACGAGGTTTACGACTTGGCCTGCCACGAGATCGCGGCGCGGTTCTACCGGCGCGCGGGTGAACTCGACGAAGCCGCCCGGCGCGGGGCCTACGGTCTATCGGCCGCCGACGGTTTCCCGACGCTTCGCGCCGGGATGCTCCAGGAACGCGCGAGGCTCGCGACGGCGGAGGGCGACCCGGCCGGCGAGGTTCGCTACCGCGGCGAGGCCAACGGTATCTTCGAGAGGACGGGCCTGGGCGCGCGGGTGCGGGCTGAACCCGTGGTGGAGTACGGCGCGATGTTCCCCGTCGACCGAGGTACTAGGGCTGCGTTGGAGCCGTTTTTTCGAAAACACCTTAAAAGCACCTGATCCCGGACGCCGCGGCCGTTGCGAAGAAAACTTCCGTAATACCCGTCCTCCTCATTTCTCCTCGGGTAATAGTTTCTTTTTCCGCAGCGCGACGGTGAACGAGCCGTAGCGGCCTATGTCGTACATGCCCTCGAGGATCGCCTTCGCTTTTCGGTCTTCCAGCGCCGCTTTGTACGCGTCGTGTATGAAATACGCGTCCCGAAGTACGACCGCGCCGGTGTAGCGGTCGCGAACCCACGAGCGGAACTCCTCGCCGTCGCGGAGGACGTCCTCGACCGCGACGTGCGGGTGCGCGTACCGGTCGGCGAAGGCGACGTCGACCGGGACTACTAAATTCATGTGTTCGGGAACGCCTCGCAGCGTTGACGCGACCGCCGCCAGGCCGCGTTCGCCGTAGTTGTACCGGTGTTCGTAATCGACGCGGGCGTGCCAGACGTCGAGGGCGGGGCCCGCCGCCGCGGCCAATACGACGAAGGCCATCGCCCTTCCCCCCCGGCGCGTCATAATTACGAAAGCGATTAAAGGCAGAATTGCGAAGGCGGCCGTGAGCGCGAGCGCCCTGTTGACGTCGCCGTACGGCGCGAGTAGGACCTCCTTGGCCTCGCGCGCAATATACGGCCAGTATAGGGGGTCCCGTACGACGAGCAGGTAGTAAACGAAAGCCAGCGCGCCGAGAAACAAGACGGTCCGCTTCGACTCCCCCGCGAACGCGGGGCCGAACGCGGCGCCCATGACCAGCGCCGCCAGCGGCACCAGCGGCGCGTGGTATTTGACGAAGCCGTAGCCGTCGCCTCCTACGAAAAGGTAGAAGAGCAGGATGACGAGCGAGGCGACGGCGGCGTACGCCGCGGCCTGCCCGGCGCCCTCGAGCCGGCGCCGGACATCTCGCGCCGAGGCGATGAAAAACGCGACGAGGAACGGCAGGCCGAGCCAAAGGACTAGCTTTAACCCCCGCTTGAGTATCAAAACGCCGAAAGCGCCGCCGGAGGCCGCGGCGCGGCCGAAGGAGTGCTTGAAGGGCTCTAGCAGGGGAAGCCCTTTGACGGCGCAGTACGGCAGGTAGTAGGCGGCGAACGCAACGACGCCCAGGCCGAAGGCGGCGGCGAGGTAGGCCAACCGGCGGGGCCGCCGCGCCACGACGTAGTAGACGGCGAGCGCGCCGACGAGAAGGGACGGCGTCGTGAGCTTCGCCATCAACGATACGCCGAGCAACAGGCCCAGCCCTACCCAACCGCCCCGGCCGAGGTCGAAGTCCCGGCGCGCGAGGTACCAAACCAGGGCCACGGCGATCAAGGGGAGCACGGCCGTGTCTATCTCCACCAAGAGCGCCGACTGGACCGCGAGCGGGTGAAGGCCGTACAGCAAGACGGCCAGGAACGGCCCCCACCGTTCGCCCGTCACGCGCCGCGTTACGAGCCACAATACGACGCCGGTGGCGTAGAAGCACAGGACGCCGACGAGGCGGCCGGCCCAGGGGACCTTTCCCGCCAACCCCACCGGGACCGCGACCAGCGAGTGGTACAAGAGGGGGTGGCTCAGGACCGCGTTCCAGCTCGAGCCGGAGAAGCCCATCGGCCGGGCGGTCCGCGCCAGCGAGGAGGCGACGTCGACGAATTGCGGCTCGTCGGCGACGAGCGGTTGGTTGATTTGGAGAAGGAGGAAGACGCCGGCCGCGGCCGCGACGGCGGCGAGGAGGAGGGCGTATAGATAATTACGATTACCCTTTAACACGACGCGCCCGGTAATAGGGTTAAAGGACGTATCAAACCGTGGGGACCTCCAGGTTTTCGAGTATCTCTGCGCATAGGTATACGCGGTTCCGCGATTGACCGGTAATTTCCCGTAGTATTCCCGCTTCTACGAGTTTATTTATGGCTTTTTGAGCCGCGGGAAACGAAATGCCGATGCGGCCGGAAAAACGGGGCGCGGTTACGTACGGGTTTTTAAAAAGGTCGTCGACGAGGTCGTACGTCGACGGCGTAGCCCCGAGGTCCCTTAAAATACTACGATAATTTTCGCGAAGGGCGAGTAACCTTTGCGTGTTTTCGTAGGCTTCTTCAGCCTGAGTTACTACGGCCGTCAGGAAGAACTTTAACCAACTGTCCCAATCTCCCGCGCGGCTGACTTCGAGCAAGAGGTCGTTGTATTCACTCCGAAAACGCTCGAAATACCCGCTTAAATAGAGGAGGGGCAACGGGAGCGTATCCGATTCACAGAGGAAAAAAGTTATTAAAAGACGGCCGACCCTGCCGTTTCCGTCCAGGAAAGGGTGAATCGCTTCGAATTGATAATGTATAAACGCTGCCAGGATCAGAGGAGGGATATCGGGGCGGGAATGGATAAATTTTTCGAAGTCGGACAGCGCTTTTTGTACTTCCTCATGCGGCGGCGGGACGTATAGGGCGTCTTTTAAATTAGCGCCCCCTATCCAGTTCTGGCTCCGGCGGAGCTCGCCGGGCGTGAAATCGGCGCCGCGCACTCCCTCTACGAGTACGGCGTGTATTTCACGTACCAGTTTTATACTGAGCGGTAAATCTTCGAGCCGCCGTAGGCCATATTCCATAGCGGCGACGTAATTTACTACTTCTTTAACGTCCGGTTTTCGGTTGATATCCGACGGGGCCGCCTCGAAAAAGAATAGGTCGGACAACGAAGACCGAGTCCCCTCGATACGCGAACTCGAGACCGCTTCCCGTCGTATATAAGGCGTGATCAATAAATGGGGATTCGGCAGCTGAGCGCCGGCGCCTTTAAGGCAGCCGACGGCCATCCCCGCTTGCGAGGCGAGCTTTGTCAACTCGGCCGTGTATTTCAACTTCGGCGGCAGGGGCTTGGGTACGAAAGCCCAATAGGCGAGCGGCCCTTCCCCGACCCGGATCAGTTCCCCGTTCTTGCCCGGCTTGAAGTCTTTCGGATCCATACGGTATTCGGGATATTGTGATAAATAACGTCGCTTGAGCGTTTTATCAAACGGTGGTTAACTAGACCCGACAGCAGTTAAACGATACCCGGTTTTGGTTTGACAAGAAACGCCGCGTCCAGCCTATGTTTAACCGCCGTTTAATAGTAACTAAGGCTATTAACCGTTCCTGCGGATAAGTTTAATAAAAAATTCGCTTAGCGGCAAGCGGAATATTTACGCTTTGTCCTTCCGTAAGAACCGCTTCACGCCGGCGACGAAGCCGTCGAGGCCCAGCGGGTACGGGAATATCCGGCGGCGGTTGGTATAACCGTACCACAGCGTGAATATCAGCTTATAGAGCGGGTTGGGCGGCAGCTTGCACAGCGGCCGGGCGAGGCGCGCGAGGAAAGGCCACTCCACCATGACGCCGAAGAGCTTGTGGAGGTTGGAGAGCATCCTCTCCTCCGTTTCGCTTTCGAAGCGGAGTACCGAGTGGTCGTGGAAGGTACGAAAGACGGCGTTCGGGTCGCCGTCGAAGTAGCCGTGTTGCACCGCGTATTCCGTGAGCTCGGTTCTGGGGTACGGCATAAACAGCGCGGACCAGGCGAAGGCGGGGCGGCATTCCTGGTTGAGCCGGAGCGTCTCCAGGGCTTGCTCGAAAGTTTCACCCGGCAGGCCGATCATATTGGAGGCGTAGACGTTGACGCCGTTTTCCCGCAGGTACCGGCACGCCGCTACGATCGTCTCGCGCGACATGTTTCGCTTCAACAGCTCGTTGCGGACGGCGTCGTCGCCGGTCTCGATGCCGAGCAATACCGAGACGCAGCCCGCCCGGGCGAGGTCCCGCGCCACCTTTTCGTCTACCATGTTGGCGCGCACGTTGCAGTGGAAGGGGAGGCCGACCCGGCGGCGGTACTTGTCCGCGAAATCCGCGACCCACTCCTTGCCGTTGGTGAAGTTGTCCGAGAGGAAGCGGACGAACTTGAGCGGGTACCGCTCGCGCACGTCCTCGATTTCGGCGAGGACGTTATCCACCGAGCGCCACCGTAAAACTTTGCCCTTGCCGCGATACAGCTGGTTGTATTTGTGGTTGAAGCAGTAGGTGCACAAGTACGGGCAGCCCCGCATGGGGAAGAAGTGCTTCATCGTAACGTTGCGCATGTACTTGTCGTAGTCGTAGAGTATGTCGCGCGCCGGGAAGGGAAGCGCGTCGAGGTCGGCGACGAGGGGTCCGACGTCATTTTGATGAACGACGCCGTTTTCCTTGACCCACAGGTTGGGGATGGAGCGGTAGTCGTCGCCGCGCGCCAGCCGGTCAACCAGCTCGACTATGGCCTTCTCGCCCTCGCCGCGGCATGCTACGTCAACGCCCTCCTCCTCCACGAATTCCGGAAAGAAGGTGGCGTGCGCGCCACCGAACACGCTGAGGACGGGTTTTTTAAGGGCCGCGCGGAGCTCGCGATTCAACTCGAGATAGTATTGGTGGTAACCGGTGGTGACGGAGTAGGCGAGGACGTCGGCGTCGAACTCCTGCACGTCTTGCGCGAAGGAGCGGCGGTCGGCGAGGGCCAGCGCCGTCTCGTGGCCCGCGCGGCGGAGCGCCGCGGCGAGGTAGAGGACCCCCAACGGCTCGGTGAGCGTTACGTCTTTATATATAAAGAGTACGCGCATGGCGCGGAAATTTATAACACAACCGTCGCGGCTTTGCAACGGGAGACCGACAACAACGCTGCGTGCGAAAGGCGGCCCGAGGGCCGCCTTTCCTAGTTGCCTCTATTTAACCTCGTCGTTATTCCGTTGTTTCCTCTGCCGGCGGGCCCGTTATCTTGGCGGCTATTTCCGGCGCGGCGTATTCGCACGCCTCGAGGAATCCGGCCTTGGCGGTGGTGCTGAGTTCTTCCCGCTCTTCCACGGTCATTACCGGTTCTTCGGCTATCTCTTCCGCGGTCAGTTTGGCCAGGCCGTTGACGCCTACCACCGCGGCCTCGATCTTGGCGGCCGCTTCGGCGTACGCCAGGGCATCCGCCTCGGGAATTTCTGTCTCAGTCAGCTCGTCGTGGAGACCCTCGAGCTTGGCGACGTTGTCTGTGAAGGCTTGCGCCAACTCGGCGGTGGGTTCCTCCGCGCCGGCGTCCAGGTTATCGACTTCCTCCAGGATGGCCTGGAGCCGCCCTTTGGCTTCGTCTACCGTCATGGCGGGTGCCGCGGTTTCGGCTGTCGGCTCCTCGGCCTTCTTGGCGCAACCGAAAATCGCCAGCGCTACGGCGATCGCGGCCGCGACCACTATTGCCTTACGCATATTATGAAACCTCCTATGGAAGATAAAAAAGAAGACGGGAAACAAACGCGAAATTACCACGCACGGCCGGCAAAGTCAAGGTCTAAATACCTACCGGCACGTGGAAATTTCGCGTCCTACGGCCGGCGACGGCCGCGGCAAATCGATTGGCGGCCGCGTCGATTTATGTTATATTTCGTTATGATTTCGGCCCAGAGGAGGATAGACGAGATGATTTCAAGGGTGTTGATCGTTCTTATATTGATTACGGCGCTGGCCGTCCCGTCGGCGCTGGCCTGGCGCAAGTATTCGGGGCAATACAACCCGTCCACCGGTTGGCCCGGCGTCCGCGTATTCGACGAAGACAATCACGTCGTCGCCGTCATATCCTTCGTAACGCCCAACGCCAGCTTCAGCGTGCCGTACATTACGCTCGAGGAGACGATGGACCCGAACGACATCGCCACCTGGAACGAGTTTGACAAGAAGCAAGACCCGGTGGTCGCCAAGCGGGTGAACGGCTGCGCCCAGGCCCTCAAGGTAAGCAAATTGAAGATTTACGACTACCTCACCGAGGAGGCGTGGAAGAAGTGCGGCGGCCACTCGGCGTTCGTAAATAACAACGTGCGCATCCTCGTGGGATACCTCAAGGGTACGAAGTATAAGAAGATCGAGATCAAGGATTACGAGGTGGACCCGGCGATGATGGGCGTGGTTTTCGAGGTCGACGCCATAAAGGATATAACCGAAATGGGCCCCGTATGTTGGGGTTATTGGTATCCGTAGCGGAGAACGTTTAACGAAAGCGGGTCTGGAACCCGGGTAGCGTGGCGACGGAAAGGTTAAAGGATTACGGCCGGTTCGTGGGCGAGGTCGCGGCCGCGAGTTGCGTCGCGGGCGTGCTGGCCGCTGCCGGCGAGTACGCGCTGGGCGCGGCGCTGGGCGACGGCCGGTTTTGGGGGCCGCCGCGGTATTTTTTTCAAATATTATTCGGCGTCGAAGCCTTGTGGTTGGCGCTTTTGGCGACGGCCTTCTTCGCGGTGGCCGCTACGGCGTATTTTTGGTGGGCGTCGCGGCGGGGGACGGTCCGGTTGGCGTCGCCCGCGCTTTT
>JAUWLW010000075.1 GCA_030613505.1 Candidatus Zixiibacteriota bacterium | reverse complement strand
CGCTCGAGCAGGCGCAGGAGAAAGGCGCCGGCGCCCGACCGCTGGTCATAAAAGCCCTCAAGGCCGTGGGCGAATACGCCTGCGACCTGGTCCTGCCCTCTCAAATCGTCGACATCCTGTTCCAGCTCGACGCGCAAACGGGCGTTCTCAAGGGCGGACGGCTGGTCATAATGACGCGGGGGCTCGAGTAATGCGCGCGCGGGTGGGCGTGCTGCTGGCTACGCTGCTGGCCGCGGCCGCGGCGCATGCCGTCGTCGCCGTGGGGCGCGTACCGGCCACGGGGGACGCGGCCGCGGACCGCGAGGCCGCGCTGGCAAACGCGCGGCGCCGCGCCGTCGAGCAGGCCGTGGGAGTCATCGTCGACGCTACGGTCCGCCTCGAGAACCAGCTGTTAATCGAAGACGAGGTATATACGAAATCGAAAGGGCTCGTCACGAACGAGGTCGTCACCGGCGAGCGCGAGGTGGACGGCTTCTACGAGGTAACGCTGAGCTGCGACGTCGAGGACCTAGGCCTGGCGGCGGAGCTCGACCGCCTCAAGAACGCCGTCGTCGTGAGCGTCGTCGTTAAGGACGCGGCGCCCGCCGAGAGCCGGCTCGTCGAGGGGATAATCCGCGAGCGGTTGGGGGCCGCCGGGTACGCCTGCCGCGACGCCGCTTACGTGGGCGGCAGCGACGGCCAAAAGGATTTCGCCGACGCCGAGCCGCGGCCCCGCGGCGAGCTACAGACGATGGGCCGCAGGTACCTGGCGCAGGTGATACTGTACGGCGAGGTCTCCACGGCCGATGCCGGCGTCGTCGGGGACGAGCTGCCGTACGTGGGCGAGAACCCGTTCGCCGGCCTGCGGGTCGCTCGAGCCGTCGGCAACGCCCGGGCGGTCGATACCTCCTCGGGGCAAATCCTGGCGGAGCGGCAGGCGCGCCCGGGCGAGTTCCGGGGGTTCGGCGAGGACGAGGAGGCCGCCGCGGCGGACGCCCTCGTCCGCCTGGCCTCGAGCTACGCGGCCTACTTCGACGAGGCGCTGGCGGCCTTAAAGTAAGAACGCGCACGGGAGGACCACCTCCTTTTACCGCGGCCGGCACCCGCCGGCCGCTTTTTTATTAAGCGAGCAACGATTAACGGTAATTAACGGTATTAAAAAAATGAATCGCCGAGGGTGGAAATCGGGACGTAAAACTAGTAAAAAGCCCGGCTAAACGCCGGGGGTTACTCGGTTGGTAAGACAAGGGCCTTAAGGCCCTTGCCGGGGGCGACTGGCCAGTCGCCCCTACCTAAACAACGCCTTGACGCGGCCGAGGGAGGCGGGTTCGACGGGGGTCCATTTATCGTAGCGGTATATGTAGTTGGTGGCGGCGTCGACGACCCAAATAAAGTAGCCAATGTCTTGGCCCCCCAAGGTGTGAATATCGTCGATTCCCACGGGCGTTTGGATGTCCTTTATGACGGGGCGGCCGTCCTCGTATATGGTGTGCGTCGCGGAGTCCGATATTAACGTCATGCCGTAGCCGCAGCAACCGGTGGGCCGCGACCCGGGCCCTGCGAACGTACTTACCAACGACCCCGTCGTGGGGTTTACGACGGCGATGACGTTGCGGTCGGGGATTGCTATATAAAGAGAAATCGGGAAACCCCTTATGTCCAGATCGGCGGGCCTCGGGATGGGGCACTGGAACGACCTGTACAATGAACCAGCCGTGGTCGTCACGTAAATCCACGACGTCTGGTTGTTGGAAAAGTACAAGGCGTAACGTGACCGGTTGGCTATGCCCCACGCGCCGGCGCCCCCGGGGGCCGGGAAACTGGAAGCGATCGTACCAGTCTGAGTGGAAATATAATATACGTACGGGTTCGGGCCGCCGCTTACGACCCAACCAGATTCCAACTGATCCCGCGCAAAGCCACGAGCGTTAGTTACGAGACAACGGAAGGAGCCGACGAGTTCCCACGCCGCCGCGGTCGCGGCGAACGTCGTCGCCGCGAGTACTACTGCCAATAACCTACGGATTATTAATCGCCCCCTACTGACACGTCGTCGGCCAACGCCGGGACGTAGTTGTGCTTAGTCGCGGTTACTTTGCCGTCGGAGAAAAATAAAATGGCTCCCCAGCCGTTACGCTGACGGCAGCCGTGTTTAACTTCAAGGCATTTCTCCACCCTAAAACCTTACCTTTATACTTTAAATACGGTTTCTAAATACCTAGCCTTAAGCGCACTAATAATAGACACCATAACACGGTCTTTGTCAAGTAGAAAAATTACCCCCCCATACGGAATACTGAAGCAGCGAAGACGCGCCGGCTCGAGCCGGCCGCTTTTTACTTAATAATACGCGCTTTTTTTGGTAACATATCGGCGCATGATTCCCATCAAGGACAGCCCCCGGGCGCAGCGGTTCCCGTTCGTCAACATCGCCATAATACTGGCCAACGCCGTCGTCTTCTACGTCGAGCTGACGATGGGGCCCGGGCGGCTGGAGGGATTCATCAACCACTTCGGCCTGGTCCCGACGCGGTTGATGGCGGTGGACTTCGCCTATCCGGCGACCGTCGTCGCGGGCGTAATCCCGTTGTTCACCTCCATGTTCATCCACGCCGGGTGGATCCACATCGTCGGCAACCTGCTCTTCCTGTGGATATTCGGCGACAACGTCGAGGACCGGCTGGGGCATCTCGGCTACGCGCTCTTTTACCTATTGTGCGGCATCGGCGCGGGCCTGGCGCATGCCTTCCTGACCACCGCTATCTCGGGCGGCTCGGCCATACCTACCATAGGGGCCTCGGGCGCCATCGCCGGCGTGATGGGGGCCTACTTAGTGCTCTACCCCAGAGCGAAGGTCCTCACGCTGATACCGGTCATTTTCTACGCCTGGTTCATAGAGGTCCCGGCGTGGATCTACCTCGGCATCTGGGTATTGATTCAACTATTCACCGGCGTACTCGAGCTGACGGGCGTGACCAGCGGCGGCGTCGCCTGGTGGGCGCACGTGGGCGGCTTCGTCGCCGGCGTGATATTGATTTGCATCTTCCCGAAGTGCCGGCGCCATCGCTACCAGACGGCGCCCTAACGCGACAAACGGAACCGCGGCTCGGCGGAGGGCGATATGAAATTTCTAGACATATTTTGGATATTCATAGTAATAGCGCTCGTGCTGCCGGTACTGCAGCGGAAGTTCCTCGAGAGCCGGCGGCTGGGCGCGATGCGCGCCATCGAGCGGCACCGCAAGAGCCGCGTCATCGCTATGGTCCACCGCCAGGAGACGATGAACCTGCTGGGTTTCCCCGTAATGCGCTACATAGACATAAACGACGCCGAGGAGGTCATGCGCGCGGTTCGGCTCACCGACGACAACGTCCCCATCGACTTCATCATCCATACGCCGGGGGGCCTGGTCCTGCCCACGGACCAGATCGCGTCGGCGCTCCTCGGCCACCCGGCCAAGGTAACGGTCTTCGTGCCGCACTACGCCATGTCCGGCGGGACCCTCATCGCGCTGGCCGCGGACGAAATAGTGATGGCGCCCAACGCCGTCCTGGGCCCCATCGACCCGCAGATCGGCGGCATGCCCGCGGCCTCGATTATAAAAGTCACCGAGCTCAAGCGCGCGGGCCAAACCGACGACCAGACCCTCATCATGGCCGACATCGCCAAGAAAGCGCTCGAGCAGCTGCGCCAACGCGTTAAAAATATCCTCGTACGCCATATGGAACTCCACGCCGCGGACGAGCTGGCGGTTAAGCTCACCAAGGGGACGTGGACTCACGATTACGCCATCACGTTCGACGAGGCGAGGGAGCTGGGGTTCGCGGTATCGGACGAGATGCCGACCGAGATATACCAGTTCATGTCGTACTTCCCGCAGGCCAAGCGCTCCCAGCCGACGGTGCAGTACGTCCCGGTACCCTATCGCCGCGAGGTACCGGCGGAAGGGGAAAAGGGCGCAAAGGGGAATTAACTTAACCTTTTTATGGGTATAATAAAGCCGCCCGCGAGGGCGGCTTAATAATATAAAATCCACGTCAAAACAAGGTGTAGACAACCCCGGCCGTTAATTCAAAATAAGAATCGTTCCAATCTTTAGTTTCCGTCGTCTTTTTATCCGGTTCGCCGGTTCTGGTCCCCTCGTACGTGCCGCTATTAAAAACATAATTGAAGCGCGGCGTAAAAGCGAAAGCGAACTTTTTGAATAAATAAGATACGCCCCCGCCGACGTACATACCGGGGGCGTTAATGCTTACGTTCGTAGCGTACGGCCTGTTTCCAAAACCCATGTCTCCGGAATCTATATCACCGACTAGTTTCGTATTAATAATATAATACCCTACGCCCGCGCTTCCCGAAAACCGTAAACTTAGCTTTCTTAGACCCAACTCCACGCCAGCGTTAACGGGGAACGCTTCTGTGAATTCCGCGAATCCATGTTCCTTTTTTTGCGGGGGATATTTTAAGTGATAACCGCCCCCCACCTCTAAAGCGAGGTAATTAGTGACGCCGATTAACGCTCTCGCGGTTAAGGCGGTACTCGACCTCAAATCAAACCCCTCGTCGGCTGCCATATCCCCCGTCGGCACGGCGTAACCGCCGAAGACGCCTACGCCGAGGCCGACCGCGTGTGCGGCGGCGCCGCCGAAAAATAAAGCTACCCCTAGAATCGCCCAAAAAGAAAACGGCCCTCGCATAGTTACCTCCTCCTTTACGTTATTTAGTTAAAAAGAAGGGCCAACCATAACAGCTTTTTTTAGGTCACGATTAATTTTTCACGTCAAAACAACCCGTAGATAATTCCCGCCGATACCTCGACGTAGGAATCGTCCCATTCCTTAACAACCGTAAGCGTTCCGCCGTCTTTGATTTCCCCGTCGTATTCGCCGCTGTTAAAAATGTAGTGAAAGCGGGGCGTTACGGCTAAGGCAAATCTGCCCAAGAGGTACGAGAAGGCCGCGCCGCCATAAATACCCGGCGCGTTAATACTTACTTCGACGGGGTACCGTACGTTCTCAAAACCCGAATCATAACTTTTTACCGTACTAATTATCTTCGTCTTTAAGAAATAATAACCTACGCCGCCGCCGGGCGAAAAGCGGAAACTTCCTACGCCAAACTTGTAATATGCCCCGACGTTAATAGGCAAAAGCTCGGTAGTCTCCGCCCATTGGTATCGCTTTGTCCCGGGCGGGTAATTGAAGTTATAGGCCGCGGCTAAGTCGGCGCCGAAGTGCTCGTGAATATCAAAAAACGCCCTGACACCTAAGGCGGTGCTCGGGCGCAAATCGAAACTTCCTTCCGCGGCCATACCCCCCGTCGGCACGGCGTAACCGCCGAAGACGCCTACCGCCAACCCCATCCCGTACGTTCCCCCAGAGTAAAATAAACCGACGGCGAGAAAAGCCCATATGGAATATTTCCTAAGCATGACACTTCCCCCTTTCATTTATATATTAAATAAAAATTATATTTTGTCAAGTGTTATTTCTTATAAACAACCAAATTTGTCATAATAAATACATATCAAAGCTATCCGTTCCAATATCGCCGTTGCGGGGGCCGCCGCCGCTGTGTTATATTCGCCGCAATAGTCGGAGTTGTTCAAAATGGGAAAACCGGACCGCGTTAAACGACGGCTAAACGCGCTACTCCAGGCCGCGCGCGACGGTGGCCCGCGCGTCGATTGGATAATGAGCGCCGCGCTGGGCCTGGCCGCCGTTCCGCTATACTTAATCGCCCGCTGCGCGTTTTATAATTTCGACGCCCTCAGCGCCGCGGAGGCCGTCGAGGTTGCCCCGTTCCTCGAGCTGTTCCATCCCCACCACCTCCTATATAAACCGATATGCCGGACCGTTTACGCCGGCGCCCGGCTGGTCGGGTTTGGCGGACGGGCGCTCGGGCCCATGCACGTCGTGAGCGCCGTCGCCGGCGGTACCGGCGCGGCCTTTCTCTTCCTGCTATGCCGAACACTCGGCGCGAGCCGGCTCCCCGCCCTCGGGGCAAGCCTCGTCCTGGCCACCGCTTCCGGCTATTGGATCGTCGCCGCGGGGGTCGAGAACGCCGTCTTCGGCGCCGCGGCCGCGCTCGCGGCGCTTTACGTCGCCGCTACCGTACCCCGCGGGAGCGTCAAGAGCGCGGCGCTCGCGGGCGTCGCGGCGGCCGCCTCGGCGCTCTGCCATCAAATGAATTTCCTCCTCGGCCCGGCGGCGTTTTTATACATCCTAATGACGGGGACGGCGCGGAAGAAGAAGGCACTCGTCTTCGCCGCGGCCTTCGCAGTCGGCGCCGTCCTGCTCTACGGCCTCGCGCCCGCGGCGCTCCTGGGCCTCCGGACGCCTACGGCGTACGCGGACTGGTTCTTCTATTACGCCCGGGGCGGCCCGTGGGGCGGCTTCGCCTTGGGCAACTTCGCCCTGGCCGCCGACGGCCTCGCCCGGGCATTCTACGTCAACTCGTTCGCGGACAACGTCGCGGCGCCGTTCGCCCGCGGCGACGCCCGCCTCCTCCGCTTCGCGCTGCCGTTGTGGCTCGCCGCGGCCGCCGCCGGCGCCACCCTCTTACGGTGGCTCGTACGCGCGCGACGCCGCAGTCCTCTAACGCTCCTGGCCGCTACGTTCCTCGCGTACGGCTTGTTTATATTCTGGTGGTTGCCCGGCCAAGCCGACTTTTGGCTGGTCCCCGCCGCGTGTCTGGCGGGGGCGGTCGCCGTAGCCGTATCCGGGAGTGGAAAGCGGTGGGGCCGCCTTTTGCTCCTCGCCCTCGCCGCGGCCTGGGCCGCGATCGCGGCCGTCAATTGGCAGGACGGCGTAAGGCCGCGGCTGCACCTGGAGGCGAACGCGGACTACCGGGCGGGCGTAACGCTTTCCCGCCTCGTTCCCCCCGACGGATTGTGTTACCTAGCCTCCTCCGACGCGTTAATGTACGCCCGGTATTTCGGCGGCCTTAAGCGGGCCCGCACGCCGAACTGGGCCGTCAACCGATTCGGCGGCGACGGCGAAAAGGCCGCCCGCCGGATAGAGAGGTTGATACGCCGCGAATTCGACAACGGCCGGTCCGTGTACGTCGGCGACCGCGCGTTCCCCGGCACCGGCGGGCCGCCGCTGCAGAAATTGGGCGAACGCCTCCTGGCAAAAGGACGCCCCGTAGGCTCGTACGCCAGCGCCGATATGAGCGAAACGGTATACGTCCTGACGCCCGCCGACGCGGGTTTCTAGTCGACGTCCCGATTGACGCGCGCCGGGGCGGCCGAGCCGGCGCGCTTTTTTTACATCGTCGTTGCGGCCGCGCGCTTGTTTATGCTATATTCCGCCGAGGCATAAAATTATGAAGAAAAAAATCGTCGTCGGGATAACGCTAACCGCGCTCGCCGCGGCCGCGGCCTACGCCGAAATCGAAGCGTGGTTCGGCGAAGACGTCTCCATCCGCGACAAGCTCCGCGGCGTAATCCGGAGCGCCGAGTACGACGTCGTCCTCGCCATGGACCGCTTCACCGACTACAACCTGGCGGACGAGCTTATTTTCGCCGTCAAGCGCGGGCGCCGCGTCCGCGTCGTAATCGACGGCGACAAGAGGAACTTGCTCATGGGCAAATCGCTGGGCGACCACCTCAAGAGCGGCGGCGTCGAGGTCATGTACGACCGCAGCCAAAACAACCTCTACGACCGCTTCCTCGTGCTGGACGAGCACATCGTCGTCGTCGGCTCCTACCCCTTCATCGAGGACGCGCCGTCGTCGCCCATGACGGACCTCGTCGTAATAGACGACGCCGACCTCGCGTCGCAGTATTTGGAGTTTTTCGATTTCATATGGAACCTTACGAAGTAAGGCCGCCGGCAGGACGGGAGCGAATATGACCGCAAAGAAGGAGGAACCGCTCAACATCGTCGTCGCGCTGTCGCACGACGCCGACCCCTACAGCACGCTGCGCGACGCCCTCGCCGCCACCGACGTCCCGGCCGACACCTACCGGCTGGTACGGTCGCTGGGCAAGAAGGACTTCGAGGACAAAATCGGCGATGTCGACGTCGCCATCGTGTGGCACTTCGCGCCGGAATTATTGCGCAAGGCCAAGCGCCTCAAATGGGTTCACTTCGCGATGGCCGGCATGGACGACGCGCTCCACCCGGCGCTGGTGGAGAGCCCGGTGCTGGTGACGTCGTCGGTGGGGGTCCACGCCCGGCCGGTGGCGGAACACGCCTTCGCGATGATACTCGCCTTCGCCCGGGGCCTGGTCCTCGCCTTCGCGAACCAGCACGAGCGGCGTTGGGCGCGGCGGAGCGTCGTCTACAGCATCCACGAGCTGCGCGATACGACGCTGGGCGTCGTGGGCCTGGGGCACATAGGACGCGCCGTCGCGAGCCTTGGCAAGGCCTTCGGCATGCACGTCGTCGGCGTCAGCCGCCACGGCGCCCCGGTCAACGACGTCGACGAGGTGTTTACGCCCGACGGTCTCCCGAAGCTGCTCTCCCGAGCCGACTTCGTCGTGCTGTGCGTACCGCTCACCGCCGAGACGCGGGGCATAATAGGCGTCGACGAATTCCGTCTCATGAAAGAGACGGCGTACCTCATAAACGTGGGGCGCGGGCCGCTGGTGCGGGAGGACATGCTGCTGGAGGCGCTGCGCCACCGGTGGATCGCCGGCGCCGGCCTGGACGTCTTCGAGAAGGAACCGCTGCTCCCCGACCACCCGCTCTACAACCTCGACAACGTCATCATCTCGCCCCACGTCGCCGGCGTCACGCCGTACTACTGGGAGAGGATGGCCAAGCTCTTCGTCGACAACTTCCAGAAATTCCTGGCCGGCGAAGAGCTACCCGCCAAAGTCGACAAGGAGCGGGGGTACTGACG
>JAUWLW010000034.1 GCA_030613505.1 Candidatus Zixiibacteriota bacterium | reverse complement strand
ATATACTTGATATAAGCGGCGGGGGTTTTGCGCGCCATAGACGAGGCGATGTTTTCCGCCGCCCGGGCGTACACCTCGGCCAGCTCGAAATCCTTTAAACCGTAATAAGCCCAAGCCAACAAAGCGTTACTCAGAAAACGTTCGTCGGCGGTCAGGTCCCCCGCCGTCAACGAACGCAACTCCTGTACCGGCCGCTCGTAATCGCCCAGCCCCAGCCGCTCCTTGGCAATCTTTAATAAATTCCCCGGGCCGTCGGCCTCCCCCTCTCCTCCCATGCGAATCAAAAGCTCGTAGTTGCTTAACGCCGCGCGGTGGTCGCCGAGCGCGGCGTACGAATCCGCCAAGTCCTTGATCACCCTCTCGTACGTACGGCTATCCCACCCCCCTTCCGTAGCCAGGGCCGTTTCCAACAGCTCGATCGCCTTCTCGTAATCGCGGCTCGCCCGGGCCACGCCGACCGCGGCCATAAACTCGTCGCGCGCGCGGGCGACGTCGCCCAAACGTTCGTACGTCTGCGCCCTCGTAACTCGCGCCTCCAGCGAACGGGGCGGGTTCTCCTCGAAATAACGCAACAGGTGCTTGCACGCCTCCTCGAGCCGCTCTCCTTCGACCAACTCGAGGATGCTGTTTTGTACCGCGGCGTTGGCGAAAGAGTAGCCGGAACCGATACCCTCCGCCTTGACGACTACTCCCGACTTCACCAACCTCCCCACGACCGCCTTATCCGCTATCAAACCCTCCGGGAATTGGCGCCCGTACGCCGCCGCTACCGCGAGCGCCTTCCGTTCCCTACGGTCCAACTTGTCCACGACGCTCGCGAAGTAATCGTTCAGCGCCGCCGGCACGTTAAATTTCCGCAACCTCTTGTAGTCGATGTGCCAACCATCCAGGCCCCGCAGTATTACCTTCTCGGCGGCCATCATCTCTACGATCCTTCGGACGACCCCCGGGTTCCCTCCCCCCTCATCCCGCACGTACCGCAGCAACGCCGGGTCCAAAGCCGTAACGCCCAGCACGTATTTGAGATACTCCTCCGTTACGTCGGGCGTAAAACCCTTTAGGTTAAACTTCTTGACCCTCAAACCCCCCTCCGCGCCGGCCAGAAAACTATCGCCCAAACCAGTGCCGCTATGCAGCAGCGGCCCCCGGAAGGCTACGACGAATTTAACGCCGCCGTTATTGGGGTAGCTAATTAACCGCGTTATGGAAGTCGTTAACTCCTCATCGCCCGGGTCGACGTTATCTAACGCCACGAGCGATACGTTGTACTCCTCGCCCATCGCGCTCAACTTCTCGAGGCCGCTCCGCTCCACCGCGAAGCGAACGTCCTTCTTCCCCACGATGGTAGCCTCCAGCGAGTCCGCTTCTCCTTCTTCGCCCCGGCCGTCGCGCTTTCCGCCCTCGCCGGGCACCGCCCCGAGCTCTTTCCACAGTGAACTTAACGCCTCGTCGCCGGCGCCGCAGTCGACGTACAAGAATAAACCGCCCTTCAATTGCGTAACCTTACCCGCCTCCCTAATCAGCGACGTCTTACCGGAGCCTTCCGTCCCCTCAACCAGGAAGACCTCGGCCGGCGCGCCGTCCGCAGCCCGCGGCCTAGTTATCTCCTCGACCTCTTCCTCATATTGGAATAATTTCCCGGTGGCGAGGTCGTTGTCGAGGTAAAGTCGGCCCCGCAACGGTACGTCTATTTTTTGGGCCAACCCGGCCAGCGCCGTCATAGCCTCGTACGCCGACACGAAACGGTCCGCGGGGTTGTGTTGGATAAAACCCGCCGCGTACTCGTCCAGCTCGGGGTACACCTCCGGCACGACTTCCGACAAACGTAAATACTTATAGGTGGCCTTCCGCTTAACCTTCGAGATGTCGTCGCCCGGCATGAAGGGAAGGCAGCTGGCGATAATGCGGAAGAACATTATGCCGAACGAGTAGAGGTCCGAACGGGGGTCGTTCGAGACGCCCTGGAAGACCTCCGGCGCTATGTATTCCATCGTCCCCGAAACGGGATACAGGTTCTCGCTCTCCACGAACCGCGCCAGGCCAAAATCGCCGAGAATGAACTTCTTCTCGGCTTCTGCCGCGTCCTCGAAGATGTTGCTGGGTTTCACGTCGCCGTGGATAATGCCGCGGCGGTGAACGTAATCCAAGGCCGACAACAATTGAAGCGAGAAATCGAATAGGTCGGGTAGGTTCCTCAGCGAGTCCGACCTATAGAGTACGGGGCCGGCGTAGTAATCCATGGTGTAGTAGATGTACGCCGGCTCTTCGCCGAAGTCGTAAACGCGAACGATGTTGGGGTGGTCCAAGTAGGTTAGAGTTTCGAATTCACGCTTCAAGAGCTCTATGGGCCGCGTCTTCGATTTCTGGACCGTCTTAATCGCGACCACTTTACGCCGCTTCTTGTCGAGGGCTTTGACGACCTCCGACGTAGGCGTCTTGGCGATATGCTCGATAATTTCGAACCGCTGACTAAACATAGTAACGTATGGGGGAAATGGCGCAACCGCGCCGGCGCGGTCCCCCCCCCATCGCGCGACGTAAGACCCTACACTTTCCCTATAAATGCTATCATAAATAATATTATATGTTAACCGCAAAAGTTGGCCGCCTTAATACTAGATAAAAACCCCGGTTCTGTACCCCCCCCCTCGAGCGCGGCGGACTGAATAAGGGAAATCGTATTTTTATACTTGACTTGTTTAATCCTATATGTTATACTCTATACAGGTATGAGGTATTATGAAGAATAAAGGCACCGAAAGCGAAATCACGAACGATATATTGCTCGCCCGCCTGGCACGGGTTGAGGGGCAGATACGCGGCGTGTCGCGCATGTTAAAGGAAGGCCAGTATTGCATCGACGTCATCGACCAGATCACGGCAGCGCGCCGCGCCTTGGAGAGGGTCGCGCTGCTCGTAATGCAACGCCATTTGAATAGTTGCGTAAAGGACGGGATGGCCGCGGGCCGCGGCGAGGACCTGACCAAAGAATTGGTTGATTCAATCGACAAATTTTTACGGTAAAAAATGAGTTTTTTTACAGCTATATATAAGCAAATCGCTCGTATTAAGGAGTACTCCTTTGTACGCAACGCTGCAACGGGGGCGATAAGGCGGGCCAGAGAAAATAATAACTCGGAGAAGTCTGCCTACGTCCCCCGTACGCGGCGTTTTAAAAAATGTGAGGGAGTTTATTATGTGGCGTAAGGTCCTTATAGCTTTGGCGTTGACGCCGGCCGCGGCGTGGTCGGACGTCGGCACTACGCTCGAGGCCGGCGCGTTGGCGGACGAGGTTCTGGCATTAAATCCGGCGGCGGCCGCGGCCGAGGCCCGGGCCGAAGCCTTCGAACGCGCCGCCGTGGCCCAGGGGTTATGGCCCGACCCTCAATTCATGGTCGAGGCCTCCAACCTTCCGGCCGACGACCTGGCGTTCGACCGGTCGCCTATGTCCGGCCTGCAATTCTACCTCCGCCAGACGATACCGCTGCCGGGGAAGAACACTTATCGGCGCCGCGCCGCGGAGGGAGGCGCCGCGGTTGCCGCCGCGGACTACGAGGGCGTCCGTTTAAATCTGGTCGCGCGGGCGAAGCACGCGTATTTCGACCTTTACCTGGTAGCAGCGTTGCAGGACATCGTCGATAAACAGAGGGCGTTCTGGACGGATTACGAACGGATCGCGATCGCGCGCTACGCCGCCGGGCGCGGCCTGCAGCAGGACGTCTTGAAAGTGCAGGTCGAGCGAACGCGCCCGATGAACGAGCTCCTCGAGCTCCGGCGGGGCGAGACGGTCTCGCGCGGCCGCGTGAACGTTCTCTTGAACCGCGTTCCCGGCTATGAACTCCCGCCCGTCGGCGGATTGCCCGACGTGGCCGTACCCTACGACCTGGAGGAGCTCTACGACAAGGCGCTCGCGAACAATCCGGGCCTCGAGGCGGCCGAAGAGCGTTTGGCCTCCGCTCGCGCCGCGCGCTCGCTCGCGAAGTTATCCTTCGCGCCGGACTTGACGGCGGGCGTCGGGTACCGCGTACGGGAAGAAGTCCCGATGGACCCCGTTGCGGGCGAGGACTTCTGGTCGTTCTCCGCGGCGGTGAGCCTGCCCCTCTTCGGCACGGTCAAGCAAAGCCGGACATTAGCGGAGAAAAAGGCGGCGGTGACCGCGGCCGAGGCCAGCGCGGCCGACGTCCGAAACACCCTCCTTTGGAAAGTAGAGCAAATCTACGTTACGGTCCGGACCGCGGAAGAGCAGCTCGTGCTGTTCGAGGATGGGATATTGCCCCAGGCCGAGGCCGCGCTCAGGTCGACTTTAGCCGGCTACGAGGCCGGGAAGGCCGACTTCGCGACGTTGCTTCAAACCCAGCTTACGCTGTTCCGGTACGAAAAAGAATACGTACAATTGCAGGCGAGACGGCACAAAGCGATCGCCTCGCTGGAGGCGATAATAGGCGAACGGTTTTATTAACGGTTATAAGAACGGTTCATTCCACTTCAGGCAAGACGGAGGTAAGTAAATGCGGACGACTACAACTTGGGTTACGCTCCTCGTCCTCGGCCTAGCCATTACCGCTACCGCCGGTATTTCGGCCTGCGGCAAGAAGGCCGAAGAGGTAGCGGAAGGTACGACGTACACCTGTCCCATGCACCCCGAAGTAACGTCGGATGAGCCGGGCGAGTGCCCGACGTGCGGCATGGACCTCGTGTCGATGGAAGAGGTCGGCGAGGCGGAGGAAACAGTCGAGGTCGAAGAGATAACCGCCGCGGCGTACACTTGCCCCATGCATCCCGAGGTGACGTCGGATGAGCCGGACGATTGTCCCACTTGCGGTATGGACCTCGTGCCGATGGAAGAGGGCGAGCCGGCGTCCGGCGAGATGCCCGGACACGGCGGGATGTAAGAGTTCCTGTCGAAATTAAGGTCGTGGTCTTATGGCGAACCAGAAAAAAACACGTCTCATAGCGGGCGCGATTATGGCCGCGGTCATCGTCGCCGCCGGGGGAGGCCTGCTGATCCACCAACATCGGGTCGGCGGCTTCCCCTTCGCCGGCGGCCCCTCCGGCCAGGTCTACAATTGCCCGATGCACCCCTACTACACCTCCGACCGACCGGGCGAATGCCCGATTTGCGGGATGGACCTGGTCCCGGTGGAGGAGAAAGAAGGGCACGGCGAACACGCGTCTCACGTGGAGGGGTTTGCTTCGCTGGAGTTGGACCCGCGCCAACAGCAGCTCATCGGCGTTACCACGGCGCCCGTCGAACGAAAGGCCGTTAACCGCACCGTACGCGCCGTCGGGACCGTCGTACCGGATGAGCGGCGCGTGTTTATGGTCCACAGCAAGGTCAACGGTTGGATCGACAGGCTCTACGTAGATTCCACGGGGCAACCGGTGGCCGCGGGGCAGGCGCTGCTCTCTATTTACAGCCCCGAGGTCTACGCGACGCAGGAGGAGTATCTGGTCGCGAGCGAGACCGCGCGGGAGCTGGGCGCGAGCCGGTCCGAGGAAGTTACCTGGGGCGCGGAAGCGTTGCGGGAGGCGGCGGAGCGGCGGCTCGAGTATTGGGACGTGAAGCCGAGCGAAGTAGAGCGCCTTGCGGATTCCGGGCGGCCGCTGAAAGCTCTCAAGGTGCTATCTCCCTACGGGGGTTACGTACTGAATAAACACGCTCAGATAGGGATGTACGTGCAACCGGGGATGCCCCTTTATACGATCGCGGACCTCTCGCGGGTCTGGCTCGAGGCCGACATCTACGAGTACGAGATCCCGTTCGTGAAGGTCGGCCAGCGGGTAGAGATAACCCTCCCGTACTATCCCGCCGAGCCGCTCGAGGGGACCGTGAAATTCATCTACCCCTTCCTGAACCCTAAGTCGCGGACGGTGCGCGTCCGCGTCGACGTCGCCAACCCGGGATTAAAATTGAAACCCGACATGTTCGCCGACGTAAACATCGAACAGGAACTCGGCGAGCAGCTGGTCGTTCCGACGGAGGCCGTGCTCGATTCCGGCGAACGCCAGATCGTCTTCGTGGCGCACGAGGGGGGCCATTTCGAGCCCCGCGACATAACGGTCGCGGCGAAAGTAAACGAGTATTACATCGTCGCCGCGGGCCTGGAGGAGGGCGAGGAGGTCGTGACGAGCGGCAACTTCCTTCTCGACTCCGAGAGCCGAATCAAAGGCGCGCTCGCGGGAATGGCGGGTGAGCATCAGCACTGAGCTGAGACGTTATGCTGGGAAAACTCGTTGAGCTCGCGGCCAGGAACAAGTTCGTCGTCGTACTCTTCACGGCGTTCGCCGTGGCCTGGGGAATCTGGGCCATCGCCCGCGTCCCCCTCGACGCCATCCCGGACCTCTCCGACGTCCAGGTTATCGTCTTCACCGAGTGGCCGGGCCGAAGCCCGGACCTGGTAGAGGACCAGGTAACGTACCCGCTCGTCTCGTCGATGCTGGCGGCGCCGCGCGTTAAGGTCGTCCGCGGTTACTCCTTCTTCGGCCTATCCTTCGTTAACGTCATCTTCAAGGACGGGACCGACATGTATTGGGCCCGGAGTCGGGTCCTAGAGTACCTCAGCCAGTCACGCGAGAAGCTGCCCGCCAGCGTGACGCCCACGCTCGGCCCGGACGCCACCGGCGTGGGATGGGTCTTCCAGTACGCGCTGGTGGATAAATCGGGCCAAAACGACCTCGCTTCCCTCCGCGCGTTCCAGGATTGGCACTTAAAATACTGGCTCGAGTCCGTGCCCGGCGTCGCCGAGGTCGCGAGCGTTGGCGGCTTCGAGAAAACCTACCAGGTCAAGGTCGACCCCAATAAGCTCGCCTACTACGGCGTCCCGTTGACGAAGGTCATTATGGCGATCCGCAGCTCCAACAACGACGTCGGCGGCCGCGTCGTGGAGCTGAGCGGCAAAGAGTACATGGTCCGCGGCCGGGGCTACATCGATTCGCTGGAGGACATCGAGAACGTCGCCGTCGGCATCGACGAACGGGGCGTCCCGATTTTGATAAAGAACCTCGGCGTCGTGACGTACGGCCCGGACATGCGCCGGGGCATCGCGGAGCTCAACGGCGAGGGGGAGGTGGTGGGCGGCATCGTCGTAATGCGCTACGGCGAGAACGCGCTCGACGTCATCAACCGCGTAAAGGATAAGATCGAGGAGGTGGAGGGGGCGCTGCCTCCCGGCGTCGAGATCGTCACCACCTACGACCGCTCCGACCTGATAAAGGAATCGATCCGCACGCTGGTGGAGAAGTTGTTGGAGGAAATGCTCATCGTCAGCCTGGTGTGCGTCATATTCCTCTTCCATTTCCGCTCCTCGCTCGTCGCGATTATTATGCTGCCGGTGGCGATCGTCATAGGCTTCATTCCGATGTTCTACCTCGGCCTGACCTCCAACATCATGTCCCTCGGGGGAATCGCCATCGCGATTGGCGTGATGGTGGACGCCGCGGTCGTCATGGTCGAGAACGCCCACAAGCGGCTGGAGCAATCGCCGAACGCCGACCGGCGACGCGTGATCATCGAAGCCGCCAAGGAGATGGGGAAGCCGCTCTTCTTCTCTCTGTTGGTGATAACGGTCTCGTTTTTACCGGTCTTCACGCTGGAGGCACAGGAGGGGCGGCTCTTCAAGCCGCTCGCGTTCACGAAGACGTTCGCGATGCTCTTCGCCTCCTTCCTCTCGGTTACGCTGGTCCCCGTCCTGATGATCTGGCTCATCCGCGGCAAGATCCGGCCGGAGCACAAAAACCCGATCAGCCGCGTGCTCATCCGGGCGTACAAGCCGCTTGTGGATTTCGCGCTCCGCTACCGGCGCGTCGTGATCGCGGGCGCCCTGGTAGTAATAGTGATTTCGATCCCGGCGTTCCTGATGCTGGGCTCGGAGTTTATGCCGCCTCTGCACGAGGGCACGATCCTGTACATGCCGACGACCCTCCCCGGCATCGGCGCGACTACCGCCGGCCGCCTGCTCCAAGTTCAGGATAAACTCTTCAAAACGTTTCCGGAGGTCGATACCGTCTTCGGCAAGATAGGCCGCGCCGACACGGCGACCGACCCGGCGCCGATGGCCATGGTCGAGACTACCGTCGTCCTCAAACCCAAACGCGAATGGCGCAAGGGTATGACCTACGAGAAGCTGATAAAGGAGATGGACGCGTCCTTCGCCTTCCCGGGCGTTACCAACGCCTGGACGATGCCGATCAAAGCGCGCATCGACATGCTCACCACCGGCATCAAGACGCCCGTCGGCATAAAAGTCTTCGGGCCCGACCTGGAGGGCATCGCCGAACAGACCCAACAACTCGAGGCGATCCTGAACGACGTCCCGGGAACGCGCAGCGTCTACGCGGAACGCGTCACGGGCGGTTATTACCTAGACATCACGCCCGACCGCGAAGCCCTCGCGCGCTACGGCCTTACCGTCGAGGAGGTCGAGAGGGTCGTCGAGACCGCCGTCGGCGGCATGAACGTCGACCGGACGGTGGAGGGCCGCGAGCGCTTCGGCATCAACGTCCGTTACTTCCAGGATTACCGCGGCGACCCGGAAGCGCTCAAGCGCGTACTCGTACCGACTCCCACGGGGCCGCCGGTGCCGCTGGGACAGATCGCCGACATAGAGTTGACTACCGGCCCGCCGGTGATCAAGGACGAGAACGGTTCCCTCTCCGGGTGGGTGTACGTCGACATCGAGGGCCGGAGCCTCGGCTCGTACGTCCGCGACGCCAAGAGGGCGGTCGAGGAGAAATTGACGCCGAAACCCGGGTACCACATCGTCTGGACCGGCCAGTACGAGGCCATGGAGCGCGTCCGCCGGCGCCTGATCTTCGTCCTCCCGGTGACGCTCGCGATCATCTTCATCCTGTTGTACTTCAACTTCCGCTCGGCCACCGAAACGTTGATCGTCCTGTTGTCCGTGCCCTTTTCTCTCGTGGGCGCGGTATGGCTCATGTTCATCTTAGGTTACAACATGTCGATCGCGGTGTGGGTGGGGATAATCGCGCTCGCGGGTGTGGCCGCGGAAACGGGCGTGGTAATGATCGTCTATCTCGACGATGCGTACAACACACGGCGCGCCGAGGGCCGGCTCCGGACGCTCGACGACCTCCGCGAGGCCGTCGTGGAGGGCGCGGTCCAGCGTGTTCGGCCCAAAGTCATGGTGGTGTCGGCGATCATCATGGGCCTGCTGCCGATCATGTGGAGCACCGGCGCCGGCGCGGACGTCATGAAGCGCATCGCAACGCCGGTGGTCGGCGGGATGGTGACCTCCACCATCCTGACGCTCGTCGTAATCCCAGCGATTTACATGCTCTGGCGAGGCCGGGGGCTGCCGCGTGATAATGAACCTCGACCGCTTAGAGGACTTACCGAGGACGGCGAACAAACAACCGGCACTACCTAAATCCAGCACTTTACGCCGTTTAGATATAAGAAAGTCCGGGCCGAAAATATTTTATTGACACGGCCCGTTTCTTATATTATAATATTTCTGTAGATATGGAATATTCTGAACCGATAGTTTTTACGCCCTATTGTTAAGCGATAAAAATAACCCACCTCTGGATTAAGCGTAGCATATGGATACAATAAAGAAATCCAAGCTTCACGCGACGTTCGAATCTTCGGCTTCGCTATGATTCGATATTTACGCCGGGTTTCTATATGCGGTTGGAAGAAGCCCTTTAAGTATCGGCAACGATGATTAAAATTCTATAAATTAAGAACGTTGCGAAAATAACGTAA
This sequence comes from Candidatus Zixiibacteriota bacterium, assembly GCA_030613505.1. Lineage (GTDB taxonomy): Bacteria > RBG-13-66-14 > B26-G2 > WVWN01 > WVWN01 > WVWN01. The sequence continues at coordinate 21,244 of JAUWLW010000034.1, read as the reverse complement.
ATATTCGGAGGAAGAGAAATGGCGGACGCGTACGAGCGGACTAGAGACGACTTCATAAAGTCGGTAGAACGGATTGCGGCCCCGATAGCCGCGGCCGGCCTGCCGCGACGCATCTTGGCCTATCTGATGTTTACGCCGCGTCCCGTTAGCTTGGACGAGTTGTGCGAGCGGCTAGGCGTAGCCAAATCGGGCGTGAGCGTAAACGTCCACATTTTGGAGAACTACGGCTTAGTCCGCAAGGTATGGGTGAAAGGGGAACGAAAGGATTTCTACGAAGCCGACTTCAAGATTGCGGAGCTATATGCCGACTCGTTCGACAAGATAGCGGACCAGGGCGTCCGGGCCGTATTCCGGACCATAGAGAATAGTCTTAAAACGCTCGACGGCGACGTGGCGCCGGATAACAGGGGCGACGCCGGCGCCGTTCGCGAACGCCTCGAGCGCGAGCTTCGGTTAAAAGAACCCGTAACAGAACTCTTCGGCCGCTTCGTCGAAGCCTTGAAAGACCTTAGCGCGCGATCGGAAGGCGGCTAATGACGACGCGGACGTCGTAATCGGTAATGAAATGGAAGGGGATTTGGGGCGAGTCGTCTCTCTATCCCGGCCGCTAGTTAACGTACCCCATCGCCCGGAGCTGGCGCTCGAGCGAGGACGGCAGTTGTACGTAGCGGGGCGTCAACGCTCGCGCCCGGGCCGCTTTTCTTAACGACGCGAGCGACTCGCGACGTTCCGCCAGTAAGCCGGCGTTTGCGGCCGCGTAATCGCCCGAAGCCAGGTCGCCCACTTGATTTCGGTCTCGCCTTTCGTCGTATAAATATTCGCCGCCGGCGTTATAATCGTATAGATAATAAAAGTCATCTCCGACGGCCGCGGCGAGCTCTATACTAGCCCACGCCGCGCCGGCTCGAGCCGGTGGGTATTCTATAATCCCCTCCAACAAAAGCTCCCGGGGCGGAACGCTGCCGCCGTCGACCATATAGGGCGTCAAAGCCGCTCCGGCCCAATCTCGGGGCGGGACGCCGCCGACTAACGCGACTACGGTGGGCGCGACGTCGACGACGTTTACCGCGCCCCGCGCGCCGCCGCGGCCGGCGCCCCGAATCATCAACGGGACGCGCGCGATTTCGCCGTGCAGGCCGGCGCCGTGGAGCCACCGGCCGTGCTCCAGAAAGTCTTCGCCGTGGTCGGCGGTAATGATTATTATGGGTTCGTCGTCGCGGCTATACGTCGGGACGATCTCTTCAAGAAAATCTGCGATAACGGCGTCCATCCGCCGCACGTCGCTATCGTACAGCGCTTTCGCCAAAGCAACGTCGCCGGCCGTGTAGTCGGGTTTGAAATGCGCGTCTTCGATTAAACGCGCGCCGAAAAAGCGGCCTCGTACGATTTCTCTTACTTTATTCTTCCGGGCCCGTTCGAAATACGGCTTGAGCTCGGCCTGGTCCTCGTCCCTCGGCCTGTACGGCGTGTGTGGCTCCATGTAATGAACGTATATGAACCTCGGTCCCTCCGTAATCCCAAGCCAGAACTCCAGCCGCCGGTTCAGCTCCAGCCCGTCCGTCGTCCGATGCCACAGCGGCCCCAAAAAGGACGGTACCCACGTCGCGCTCGTCAACAAGCGCGCCGCCGACAGCGGCGGCCCGCCGGCCTCCATTACGCTCCCCCCGGCCGTGTTGTCCAAAACGTCGAAGCCGTCCCCCATTCCGCCGCCCCAGCTCACGTGAGGGTTCGCCGATACCGCCAACGTCACGTATCCCAGCTCTCTCATGGCCTCCGCCAACGTCGCCGCTTCCTCGGGTAACGCCGCCACCCGCGAATTCACGCCGTGCGTGCCCGGATACGCGGACGTGAAGAGCGACGCCACCGCCGGCTTCGTCCACGACGATACGGTATATGCCTCCTCGAATACCAACCCCTCCCGCCCGAACGCCTCCAGCCGCGGCGCCACGTCCCCCTCGCCGCCGTAAAAACTCAGCCGGTCCGCCCGGAACGCGTCCATTACCACCACGTATACGTCGGGCCGCCGCCCGGCCGCCCGCTCCCCCGCGACCATATAGTATACGTCCGCGGCGACGACCCGCAGTAGTAGCGCCGACGCTAGAAAAATTAAAACCGCCTTCGCCGAGACCTTCTTTACGCTGCGACCTAAAGCGGTTAGGGCTTTGTAGAGCGCCGCCGCCGCCAGCACCCACAAACTCACTATGCCCGCAAAAAACAAACCCGCGGCAATTATCGCGAACCGCGACTTTACCCACGGGAAACTCACGTCCGCGACGGCCAAATAGTGCGCCGCCGGCGCGCCGCAAACCGCGACGGCGACTACCCAAAGCGCCGGCGACGCCGTGCCAAGCTCGCCCTTCCGCTTTTTTAACGCATAATAAATACCGCCGCATACGCCGAAAGTAAACGCCGCCAACACGCCCAGCCAAGCCGCCTCCACCGCGTACAATAGCTGGTAATAAAAACGCGGTACGCCCCAAAAAGACGTACCGCCCAAGATAGAAGCTAAGATGTATTCCGCGGCCGCGGCCAATACGCCGCCCAACAAACTCGCGCCGACGAGCGGTGTCAGGAACCGCGTTAGATCACTGTTTTTACGATTGGACATAAAAACGGGTTGCGGCGCGGCGGCCGCGACGAAAGCGTGTATGTAGAAACGATCTCCGCGTACGCGACCCTCGCCGCCGCTACGTTAAAATATAACACAGTAGAAGTCGCCCGTAAACGCTCATGATCGTATCCTAATTCTTGTTTTTACGTTGCCCGTTCCCACCGCGCCCAAACCGTCCAACGTTAAGGCGCCCCGATTCGGGGCACCCCTTGTACTCAACGCCGCCGCAGCTTTTCAGACCCCGTACGAGTGCAGGCCGCCGAAGATGAGGTTCGCGAAGAGCGTCAACACCGACGCCACGAAGATAAGCGCCGCCAGAATAGCCGTCCGCCTGCCGCGCCATCCGGCCAGGCGGCGGGCGTGCAGGTACGCCACGGCGATAAGGAAGACGACGAGCGAGGCCGTCTCCTTCGGGTCCCAGCTCCACCACACCGACCACGCCTTCTGCGCCCATATGGCGCCCGCCACCAGCGCGCCGATGGTGAACAGCGGGAAGCCTATTGCTATCGCGCGGTACTCCAGGACGTCGAGCGCTTCTTTGGATGGTAAATACCTGCTCGGCTTGTCGCCGCGGAAGAGGTACAACACCGCCGCGGCAAACCCCACCGCGAACGCCCCCTCGCCCAGGCACGCCAGCGTCACGTGAATCGTCAGCCACCACGACTGGAGCGCCGGGATGAGCTGCCCTTCGATCTTAGAGGGGAAAAGGGAGGATAACACTATAAGCAGGAACGCGACCGGCATAACGATCGTGCCCAGGAAAGCTTGCCGCGTCTTGAGGTAGAACAAAAGGAAGATGAGCACCGACGCCCACGAAAACAACGCCAGGTACTCGTACATCCCCGTCGTCGGTAGATATCCGGCCACTACCGAGCGCCCCACGAGGCCCGCCGTTATAAAGACGAAGCCGGCGAAGGCCACCCAGGCGCCGGCGTTCGCAAGCCACTTCCTACCCAACGCCGCCCACACGAAGAACGAAAGCGACGACAATAAATACAAGAAAAAGCCGATCTTCAACACGCCGAATTTCTGCAAATATACCTCGAGTTTTAGTTTCGCCGCCGGCGGGTAGCCGGCCTGTGCCGTTAATTCCCGCGCCAGCCGCGCCGCCGCCTCGTGCATCGCCGCCGCGTCGCCGTCCCCGTACGCCTGATTCAACGCAACCGCGTGCTCCCAGCCCGGGCGCTCGGGCCCGAGCGTCTTCCACCCCTCCTCCGCGGGCCCGGGTATCAATCGCAGCTCGCGCCACGAGAGCTCTTGCAGCGCCGTCGCCCGGGCGACCAACTTACTCGCCTCCTCTTTTACCTTCTCGTCCTCCAACGCGCCCGGCGCCCGCATCAACGCCGGCATTACCTCGTCCTCGTATTCGCCGAGAGATATCCACCGGTCCGCGGGAACGCCCGGGACCTTGCCGCCCTCGACGAAGATTAAGCGGGCCGTCGTTCGGTACTCGTCGTCCAGCACGGCGAGCCATACCACCGCGTCGCGGCCGGGCGCCAATTCGCCGTCGCGCACTTTCCCGCCGCCCTTGAGCTCGCGGTAGCGCAGGTTAGCGAACGCGGGCCACGGCATCGGCCGTTCCGCTTTAACCGCCACAGCCGCGAAGGCTTTGCCCAACCGCGCCTCCTCAACCAGCGCCACCCGCACACCGAAATCGGGCTCAGCGGCCGCGGCGGACGCGACGACGGCGGCCGTTAAGAAAACCGTAATCGAAACCCTTCGCGTCGACATATCGTTAAAGCTCCTCTTTTATCTTCGCCGCCCAGCGTTCGAAAGCCGGCCTAAGAAGCTGCGGCCCCTTGCTCGAGCGACCCGCCAGGTACGCCGTACCGTCGCGGACGTAAAGGAATAGTTCGTCGTAACTTAACAGCGTGGCGGCCACGACGCCCAGGGAAAGCAACAAACATCCCACGTAAAAAACCGTCAAGCCCGGGTCTCGCGATACCGTTAGGCCCGTAAGCGCGGCCCGCCGAGCCCCGTTGAACCGGAACGCGTACTCGCCGTCGACCAACGCCACCGTAACCCACTCGCCCAAAGGTAGCGCAAATGTCTCTTTACCGCCGTCCGGTCGCGCGAGCCGCGCCGTCAACGCCGCACCGCGGTGAGCCGGCCCTTCGGCCGCGAACGCGACCGACATCCGCTCCCCCGCGCCCACGACGAACACCGCCTCCGGCACGGCGACGTACTCGCGCCGCTCGCCCGCCAACTCTCCCGAGGTTGGCTCGAGTTTTATCGTAAGCGGAAGGTTGGTAAACGCCTCCTCCGACGATTTGATGACCGAAAACTCCGGGTATAGCTCGAAGATTATCCCCATCGCCGCCGCGCCCGAAGGGTCGAAGACGTTCACGAACGCCGCCGGGTTGTACTCGGGATTATCGTTACGGAAGCCCGACTCGTCGGTGACAAAATGGTCGTAGCGCTCGAGGAAGCGGAGCTGAAATCCGGTATCGGCCAACGGCGCCGTTTGCCCGGGCGCGAGCGCAACGGTGCCTTTCTCCTCTCTCAACGTCCATTCAAAGGTCGCGGCCGCGGCGTCGGCCATGCTCTCCCCGGGCGCCAGCTTAACGGCGTCGACGGCCAGGCCGCTCGCGCCGGCGACATCCATGTTCGACTGATATACGCCCAGGCCGGCGTAGCGGAGCGGCCCGTTGACCTCTACCTCCTTCGCCGCCACCTCCTCGCCGCCGCGCAGCAAACGCACCGCGGTCCGGTACTCCAATACGCGGCCGGTGTCGGCGTCGCGGACCTCTTCCACCTTGTCGGCGCGGAGTTCGTAAGCGGTTCCGTACTCCCGCGGCAACGCTATACCCTGGCCTTCGAAGACGAACAACGTTTCGCGGTGGCCGAACAACCGGAAGAACGCGGCCACGAAGATCACGACCAGGCCGACGTGGGTCAATATCTCGCCCCACGGCGCGTAAGGCCGCCGCCTACCGTACAACACGTCGCCTTCGCGCCGCCACCGGAAGCCCAGCCGCCGGGCCGAGCGCTCGAGACGCTCCGGGTCGGCCGCGGGGCCCAACTCGGCGCGTAGACTCAAATCATCGAGCGACGCGGGCAGCTTCGCGCGCCGCGCAAGGGGCGCCAACGCCCGGGGCAACCGCCGCGCCGTGCACGTTACCAAACTCGCGACGAGATATACCAATATCAGGAAGAAGTACCACGCTTGGTACACGTCCGTTAACTGGAAGGTCTTGAGGAGGCCGACGGCCCAGCTACGGTAGTGCGCCTCGTAATAGGCGGGGAGCTCGTTCTGGGGGATAAGCGCACCCAGCAGCGAAACGAAAAGGAGCACTAAAAACAAGTAGATCGAAATCCGCCGGGAGGAAAGGAGATCGAGAGCTTTTTTCATATACAGACAACCTTTACAGAATCTACTCTGAGCTGGCGGCGTACCCGCGCTCGCGCCGGTTTAATCCTCCGCCTCATCCTTGGTTTCAGGCTCCACTTCGCTCTTGGAACGCCTTAGCTCTCTCAAATACCGCTTTCTTTCTTCGACTATTAACTTTTCCGGTATCTTCCCGTCGAGCCAAGCGAAATTCATCGGATACACGGAGGGGTCAAAGATGACGTGATAGAAATGCCATATGACGATCGACGATACCGCAAGGATCGCCTCGTAAAAATGTATCGTCCGTAAGACTTCGTAGAGCCAATACGGGAAAAACTGTTGGATGTACGGATCGAGCCACACGAACAAACCGGTTAAGGCCATTATGGCGATACCCCAAATCAAAGCCCAGTATTCAGCCTTCTCGGCGTAATTGAACTCGCCGAACTCGGGTTTGCTCTTGACAAAGCCGAAGGCGTGTAAGGTCGTCCGTACCGCCTGGCGGAAGTCTCCCGCGCGAGGCCAGATCGACCGGAGGCGCGCGCGGCCTTGTCGCGTAAACAGCAAATAGCTTATGTGGAAAATAGAGGCGGCGATCAAGATTACGGCGAAGACTTTGTGTGCCGTGACGCGCACGGAATACGGGCCCTCCAACCGCACCAACCACGAGAAAAGGAATGCGGAGGGGAACTTAATGGCGAAGCCGGTGAAAGCGAGAGCCGCGAAGCTCATAATCAGCACGAGGTGTTGGATACGCTCCGATACCCTAAGGCGCTCGTGCACCTTGCGCGGCTCGTGCCGGGCCCGTTTGATGGCCCGTACTTTAACGACGTAATCTACCGTGTTGTGCGCTACCATGCCGCCTAGGATTACGACGATCAAAATAATGTACGCCAAAGCCACGTAGTCCGACGGGGACCGCCGCGCGTGCTCCGCCGGGTCGTGGACGTTCGTACCGACGAACCTCTCCGTGACGCGTATATGGCAAGCGCCGCACGTCGCTTCCAGGTTGGCCGCGTAGACGCTGGACCGGGGATTGGAGGCGGGCAGGACGTCGTGAACGCGGTGGCAGCTGCCGCAGTCGGCGGCCGTCGTCTTGCCCCCCTCCGAGACGACGCCGTGGTAGCTCCGTTCGAACGTCTCGACGCGGTCGTTGGGGAGGTTGAACTTGGCGCTGAGGGCCAGCGAGTAGTGGCAGCTCGAGCACGTCGCGACGACCCGCGTCCCGCGCCCCTCGCCTTCGTATTCGGCGACGGCGACGACGCCGTGGTCGCCGTGGCAGTCGGGGCACGTCGGCGCGTCGCGCACTCCGGCGGCCACCGCCATGCCGTGGACGCTGGAGGCATAAAGCTCGTACTCGCGCTCGTGGCACACGCCGCAGGTTTGGGCGACGTTCATAAAGTGGGTAGAGGAGGCGTAATGCCAGGCCGGCTGCTCGTCGTGCAAGTAGTGACAATCCGCGCAGTTGGCGTTATAGGTCCCGGCCTCCGGGTTAATTTCGCCGTGTACGCTCGATAGGAGGGCCGCCCGCGGGTCCGGAATCGAGAAAGGCGAGTCCGGCGCCGCTTTCTTGCCGCGGTGGCAACCCCCGCAAAACGCCGGCTGGTGCGCGGCCGACAGCTGGTGGTCGGTTGCGACCGGCTCAGTCGCGTGTGCGTCGCCGTGGCAGAGGTCGCACGTCGGCGCAAGGCCGTTGCCCGCCGCCGCGGCCCGGGCGTGCGCGCTCTTCAGATAAACCTCGGTCTCCTTGGCGTGGCACCGGGCGCAGATCCGGGGCCCGTACGTCGGCTGCAAATGCTCCGCGGCGAGAGAGGTTACGCGGTGGCCGGCGCCGTGGCACGTATAGCAAGTGGGCGCGCCTTCGACGCCCGCGCCGTGGGCGCTCGCCGTCAGCTCTCTCCCGGCTTCACCGTGGCACGAGGTGCACCCGCGCGCAGCCACGCCGCCTTTGTGCGGCTGCGAGGCGCCCGTGTGGCAGGTCAAACAGCTAACGCCCGCGTGGGGCGAGGCGTACAGGCCGCCCGGAATAGCCGGCGCCGGCTTGCCGGCCGGCTTGTGGCACATATCGCACTTGCTCAGGTCGGCGCCGTTCGCCGCCGCGGCGATAGCCGCGACCGCCAATGCTATCCTTACGGTCGAGGAACTCAGCATTCTTAACGTAGGAAAATAACTGAAGTCACGCCGTCGGCGTATTATACATTACTAATATAATTATCTATAAATTATACCATTTAAAAACGCTGGCGTCAACGTCCCGATTTCAACCGCGGCACGGGTACCGGGCCCGCAAGCCCCCGCCACCTTAATCCCCCATTTCCGTTAAAACCTGCTCGAGCTCGTCGGCATCTTTCTTGAGTATCTCGTTGACGTACGCGTTGTTATGCGTGCCCCACGAACCGTCGGCCCCCGCCCATTTAAGGTCCGCCTCGGCCCGCCTATAGATTTCGGCGCCGTTGCGGCCGTCGACGGCGACGCCGGCGAGCGCGGTCCTATGGCGTCGGGCTTCCTCGATTTTAATACTGAGCTTGCGGTAATTCTCCTGGGAGGTCTTCCCCCACGCTTTAAATATATTGGCGTACCCGGCAGGATGGCATTTCGTGCAAGCACCGGCGTCGGGGCGTACCGGCGGCTGGCTGTGGCAGGCCTTGCATCCCAACGTCGCCATCGGCGAGGGTTTCCCCCTCCCACGGGCCGCGCCGAACCCCGCCAACATTTTAGCCTGCGTCGCGTGGCACGAGGCGCAGTTTTTCGCCTCGTCTTTGTGGTGGCAACTAGAACAGTCGGCCCGGACTACCGAGGGACTGTCAGCCGGGTGACACCCGTTACACCCCAACCCCGACCGCGCTGAGTGTACGCCGTGGTCAAACTCCCGGTCGCGGTAGGTTACGGAAAGGCGAGAGACGTCGCCGTGGCAACTCGAGCAGTCGACGTCGCCGCGCGCGTGATGGCAGGCGGAACAATTGTACGCGGTCGGGAGCGTTAGGCCGTGCCGCTCGAGGTCGTGACAGGAGGCGCATTCGATGCCGCCCCGGGATAGGTGACCGCCGTGGTCGAAACTTTTACCGCCGACGGCGATTACCCGGCGTTCGATGCCGAAGTGGCACCGCCAGGCGCAGGTATCTTCTTCGGCCGGTACGCGGAAAGTCGCCGGCGCGTAATGGATTTTGCGCCCCGCCGCCTTCGCGGCGCCGGCCGCTTTCGTCACCGCGGTTTCTATCAACGCGTTGGCGTAGATCACGTTGTGCGCACCGTAGCTTCCGTCCTCCGCTACGAGCTCGAGGTTCTTCTCGGCCTGCGCGATAAGCGTCCGCGCGTGGGCGCGCGCCGGGTCGGAGGAACCGGTGGCGTACACGGTGGCTTTCGCCGCAGCTACCATCGCCTTCGCCTTTTCGTACGACTTCTTGGTTTCAGTTGTCCAACTATCATACACCTGGCCGAAAGCGACGCCGTGACAGGAAACACAAGACCCCCGGGTGGCCCGAGGGAACCCGGCGGTCCCGGCGTGGCCGGAGGCGGTGTGGCAGCCGGAGCACGACACTTGGCCGTCGAACATCGCGCTCGCCACGCTCGGCGTGTCGAGGCCGCCGGTACCGATATAAACACCCTCCTGGACCGAATGCCGGTCGCCGTGGCAGGTGGAACACTCCGGCGCCAGGAGCGGCGACAGCTCCAAAGCGCCGTGCCGGATCTCGAGATGACACTCGAAACATTCGACCTTGTGGTCCGTCACGTGGGTCCGGTGGAGCAATACCGGGTCGGATACCATATTGGATCTGTCGCCGTGGCAACTGTAGCACCTCGTCTCCGGGACGCGGCCGTCACCTTCGACGACGTGCATATGGCACTTGGCACAGGGCACGTCGCGCTCAAGGTAAGCGGCGTGGTCAAACGTCACGCCCTTATACGTGACCGACTTTCCCGGCGGGCCGTGACATATCAAGCAATCGGCGGTGCCTTTCCCCAGAACGGCGTCCTTGAAATGGCATGTAAAGCACACCGACTCCGTGACCTCGATGTGGGTCCCGATGACCATTTGGGAGTGACAGGAGGTGCAGCGGAGCCTCTTGCCGCGGCGCATTTCGCCCAGGTGAAAGGCGTGGTCGAAAGCGATATCCTCTTTGAAGGTTACCGCACCGGAGAGAAGCCGGGTATCGTGGCAGCCCTCGCGCAAACAAGCGTCGTCGTCAATCTCCGCCCAGAACCTCGTCCCGTACGAACCCGTGAAATACTGCACGATCTGTGAAATCGCAACGAACTTACTTTTTACGTGGCCGCCGATTGTGGGGGGGTAGTGGCATTCGAGACAATTAACTTCTTTATGCGACGATTCCTCCCACGCGCGGTAATAAGGCCGCATTATGTGGCAGGCGTAGCAAAAACGCGGCGACTCCGAAATGCGTACGAAAATCGCCGCGACAACGACGACGAGGACGGCAACCGCCAGCGCCGCCCTCCTCAACGCCTTGCGGTGTTGTTTTAGAAATTGCCAGAAGTCAAGTAGTAAACTCGCCATGACCAGACGGCGCCCGGGTGAAACCAGCGCCGCTTCGCGCGTAAGTTATCGAGGGAAGTGTTAAAGGTTCTTGAAAAGTCGGCGCCACTTGAGTCCGAGCAGCAGCAAAATTAATAAAATGAGACCCAATAAAAAAGCCAGTATCTCTTTCCTGTGCTTGCGCTCCCGGAATGCCTGGGCTATCTCGCCCTCGACGTCGTGGGCGCCCACCACGGCCTCGCGGTTGAGGTCGTTTATTTTGGCCAGCGAGAGGGAGTGCGCTACCGGGTAGGCCTCCGTGATCTTCGCCTCGGCCTCGTCCAACCGTTGCTCCCACCGTCCGACTGAAATCGCCCGCGCGCGCGCCACCTCGAGCCGGCCTCGCGCCTCCTCCACCGCCCTTTTGGCGCCGGCGAAGGAATCGGCAATGCGCAGGGCGTCCCTATAAGCGCTCGAGTCGCGTTCGTGGCACGAGCCGCAAGCGCCCCGGCGCGTACCGGTATACAACTCGTCGTCCGGCTTCGCGATTAAATGATTGCCGTGGCAGGTAACGCACCCCTCCCGTACCTGCCCCGCCGGGGCGTGAGGGCTCTCACTATAATATTGCCGCTGATTTACGTGGCAGTGGCCGCAAACGTTGACGGCTTCGCTAACCCCCGGCGGCGCAGCGCCGTGGTTACCGTGGCAGTCGGCACAGCTCGGTACGCCCGTTATCTGTTGTTCCAGAAGCATCCGACCGTGGACGCTTTGGGCATATTTCTCATAAGTACCGGCGGGTAGGCCGTACCGGGCCATCAAAGCCTCGTCGCCGTGGCACCTGCGGCAGGTCGCCGGCACGTTTATCTTATTAACCGACGAGCGGCCGTCGCCCCCGGGTAATACCAGGTGCGCACCGTGGCAATCGGTACACACGGCCACGTTGCGGTCCCCGGCGGCGAGACGCCGGCCGTGGACGCTGGTCACGTACTCGTCGTACTGATTGAAAGGGAGGTCGTACTGTTTCATCGCCGCGGGGTCGCTGTGACACCGCGCGCACATTCGCGGGACGGCCTCGCGCGGGAATTTACCTACGTAGCCGGCCGCCCGGCGGACCGCGTCCATCGAAACGGCGTTCGCGTCGCCACCGTGGCAGTCGGCGCAACCCACGCCCGCGGCGGCGTGGGAGCTCTCTTTCCACTGCTTGAGCTCGGGCCAGCCGTCGTGGCAATCGACGCAGGCTTCTGTAGGCCTCGCGGCCGACGCGGCGACAGCCGCCGCCAAGACCGCAAGACTCCAGCGTAAGTACGTGCCCAATTTCACGGGATTGAACGCCTTACCCCTTAGGTAAGCGGCCGCTACGCGCCGCGGTCACGAGTAATGGCCCCATACGGTAAGTATTACGTACGAGACGACGAAAATAATACCGCTGAAAAAGAAGAGCGGCCTTTGCAGCGGCCGGTATTTAGCCTTGTCGCGGTCTAACAAGAAAGGGAATACGAGGATTAACGCTGCAACCAAACCCATACCTACGATCCCCACCGTCCGGGGGACCACTTTTAGCATTTGGTACTCCGCCAGGAAATACCATTCGGGTTTTACGTGCTCGGGCGTATTTAACGGGTCGGCCTTATCCGCCAGGCCGGCCGGCCGCCACAGCGTTAAGGCTAACAGGACAGCTACGAGTATGAAAAACTGTAAAGCCTGCTCGAGGGCATGATGGGGAAAGAAGGGATGGTCTTTGCGCGCCATGGAACGACCCCCGCTACTGCGGCTCGTAGGCGCCCTGCCGCCGGATCATTAAGAGATGCGACATCAGAAAAAAGGTCAGCACCCACGGAAGTATAATTACGTGTAGGGCGTAGAAGCGGCTAAGCGTCCGTTGGCCGATTACGCCTCCTCCCTTGAGCGCGGTCGAGAGATATTCCCCGACCAGCGGGACCGAGTGGGCCATCTCCGTGCCGACAGTCGTAGCCCAATACGCCCGTTGATCCCAGGGTAGTAAGTAGCCGGTAAAACCGAAAGTCAACGTCAGCAACAAGAGGAGAACGCCCGAGACCCAAGTCAGTTCGCGCGGGGGTTTATACGCGCCGCTGAGGAAAATCTTCACCATGTGGATCATAACCGTAAGAACCATCAGTTCCGCCGCGTACCGGTGCACGCTCCGGATCAACCACCCGTACCGGACGTCGTTCATAATAAAGAGGATGCTATCGTGCGCACCGTCGACCGTGGGACGGTAATAAATCGCCAACAGGACGCCGGTGACAACCTGGATCATGAATAAAAGGAACGTAATGCCGCCGAAACATCCCCACCAGCGGCTGACCCGGCCCGATATCGGCTTACGCAACTGTTTTTTAACGGCCTCCCCCAGCTCGAGACGCTCGTCCAGTTCACCGTACAAGAACCCCGTAAACGTCCCGAATAAATTTACGAGCGCCCGCAGATTTACGTTATTCGCGATCCACTCGACCGCGCGGTCCGCGAAGCTCTTCCGCCCTTCCGCCATTACAGTTCCCCCACGACGACCTTGCCGCCGACTATACCTACCGGGTATGACGGCAGCGGGCTGGGCGCCGGACCGGACTTAACGTTGCCCCGCAGGTCGAAGAAGGCCGCGTGGCACGGGCACCAAATCTCCTTTTGGGGGTCATATTCCACGATACAGCCGAGGTGGGTGCACACCGCCGAGAGAGCGACGAAACCGAACGGCGCGTGGATCACCCACACCGGTTCTCCCCGGTACAGCACTTTCTTCCCGGCACCCACCGGAAACTCGTCTTCGGTACCGGCTTCCACTTGCCCTAATTCGCCGCCGGCGGTTTCGCCCCGCGGCGGCCAGAGGTACCGCCCTACCGCGTACGCTCCGTACATCGTTAACAACGAGACCGCACCGAAGAGTAAAGCGTTCAGAAACGACCGCCGCTCAACCGGACGTTCGCCGCTATCCCGGTCCGAAGCCTCCTCGCCGGCGGCGGTGCCGCCGGTGTCCCGTTCCGCTTCTGTTTCGTACATGAGTAATTACATCATAATTAACCGCCGAATAAAGCCGCCGTCCAAAGCTCGGCTTCATTCGCGATTAACTAAATACCGCGGCGAGGGGCTTATTCCGAACCGTGGAGGCCCTTCGCCTTATAAGATTCGTAATCGAAATCCGGCGACCAGTCGGCGGTATGGCACTTCAGGCAATCCGCCTCGCCTATCTCTTTATTTATCGCCGCCTTATCGCCGGTGGCGACGTGCTCGCCGCCCGGGCCGTGGCAGGCCTCGCACGTGACGGCGCCGTCGACGAACTTCGAATCCTCGAGACCCGTAGCGTGGCAACTCAAGCATTCCGGGTCGCCATCCGATCCGGCGGCCTCCAAAACCTCCAGCGCGTTCGCGTGCGCCGTCTCGCCGTACGAGGCGGCGACGTCGGCGTGGCAGGCAGCGCACGTTTCGAGGCCAACGTAGTCGCCCGCATTCTCCGAAGACCCGACCAAGGGTACTATGATAATAGCTGCCGCGATTGCTACCCAAACGGTTCGGTTAACCATAAGCCTCCTTCGTTGCCACTTTTGCCAAGATTATAATAAAAAAAGACGCGCCGCTCAACGAGTAAAGAGCGGCGCGGCTTAGCTTCAACTCGAGGGGATATAAGTCTCGCTTTCCGAAATACTCCGCGCGGTCGCTCGTTATTTTAACCGGGGGTCGGCCGTGCTATGGCATTGGAAGCACACGTAACCCTTATCGGTCTGCCACGGACCGTTTTCCACGTCGATAACCGGGTTATCGCCGTGGGGGCTTATGCCGCTGCGGTGACACCGCATACATACGGGCTCGGCTCCTATCGGATCGTGGCACGCGGCGCAGGCGTCGAGCTCGTACGCGACAACATCGGCGTGCCCTACGGTACTCCACCCGGGCTGGGAATGGCTCGCGGGCCTCCCCGCCTCCGCTTTACTGTCCTCGTGGCAGGTAACGCAAAATTCCTGATTATCGTGGCAACTCGCGCACTCGGTGTCCTCGATGAATTTATCCAGATAGTGGGTATACACGTAGTTCGTCTTGTGGTAGGCCTCTGTGGGGTCGTCGGAGGCGTGGCAGGCGTCGCAGTAGGATTGCTCGTGGCATAGATAGCAGCTTTGGACGTTGCCCTTGGCGAAAGTCGCGTGCTCATCGGCCCAGGCCTGGTCGTGCGTCGCCGGTTTAGGCTTACCGGCCGCAGCGGCCTCGTGCGCCGGTATAACCGACGTAACGGCGACGAGTGTTACGCCGAGGCCCACAATCGCGAAGATGAAAACCGGCATAATCCGAAATTTACGACTCAATCGCAACATACCGCGTCTCCCTGATTATGCGTCTTTAAAACTCGCCGTTAGCGGGAAATTGACACGCTCGCCTGGAGGTAAGCGCGGATTTCGTAATCCCGGTCGAGGTTCCTAAGGGCTTCCATGCCCAGCGTCGTCTCTAACGTACGCCAGACCTTCAGGCGGCCGTGTACGTCGATAAGCGACACGTCCGGCGCGTCCTCCCACGTCGGCGCGGGCGTACCGTATCCCTTGTACCTAATATAATTACCCGAGATTCCGGCGCTCAACCGCTCGAAGGTAGGGATTGGTTTGGGGAATTCAGCCGCGGCGAAGCCCCCGATCTCCTCACCGCCGGATTCGACCCTGTTACCCACGCCGTAAAGGCCGCCGTAACGCAAGTATACGTACCCGTAATTTTGTACGAGGCCGGCCTGGGCGAGGTGGCTCAGGTGGTCACCGCGTATGGCCATGGAATAGTCGAGGAAAGGTTCGAGCGTCTTGGTAAGCTCGTATTGGCCACCGACGCGCCAACGATGCCGCGCTTCGCGCGCGAAAACCGAGAATATCGACGTGTAGTCGACCCGCGGCTCCTGCCAGCGGTAGTCCACGTACGTGCGGAGCGGCTTCCACGGCCGATACCGCGCCGAGTAGTACTGGTAGTCCACATGGCGGCCTATAAAGTCGTAGTGTATCTCCTGGCTGGCCTTCAAGTCGGACCGTATATCCTCGACCGCCTCGAGGCCCAACGTGGTGTCGCTGTGGTGGCCGTCCTTTTTCGATATGGCGCCGCCGACGCCCACCCACACCGGGAAGACCATCCCCGACCAAAGTTCCTTGACGTTCGTTCCGCCGTGTGCGCCGTAGGTGTAGTAGTCGAGCCAGTGCCCACGGTCGAAGGGCGCGTTGGCCTTGTCCTTATAGCCCAGCTGCGAGAACCGACGCATCGGCCCATAGTCGGGCGCCACCGTCGAGCCGCCGTACACGTCGGCGCGCCACTTCTTCCCTCGTTTAAAGACGGCGCGGGCGCCGTCCAGTGTAGCCGCGGTAACGCCGGCGGCGACGTACTGCCGCCCCAAGTTAAACTCGAGTCCCTTAACCGGCGGCCGCCAACGAAAGTAACCGTAGTACACGCGACCGTTGACGTCACCCTCATCGGGGTTCGTCGTATTCACCGCCTTATACAAACGGGTGGAGGCGACGATGCCGATGTTCCCGCCCCCGGTATCCTGGTCGACGCGAAACCGCAGCGGAACGTACGTATCGGCGATGGTCTCGGCCGGGTCCTCCACCGTGCTGTAGCCGTAAACGGTCGTGCCGAGATACCCGTTATAACGAACGGCGTCGGCCGTTAAAGGTACCGTCACGATTAACGCCGCCGTCGCGGCCCACACCGCAACGCCAATCCGCTTCGCGAACATATATCTACCTCCGTTTATGTGTCGCGTTAGCTATGGGCCCGCGGCCGCGTTTAGCGCTTTTTCGCTACCGCGAAGGGCCAAACGTTGTCGCCGCTCGGCGTGTAAAATTCAATCGAGTCTTCGAGCAGTTGCCTGGCGTAGTCGTAATTGTGGACGCCCTCGCTGGCGTCGGCTCCGACGAAGCCGTGATTGAACTTGGCGTTAATGTAATCCGGGGCTTCCAAGTTCTTCTGTGTATCGAGTTTGGTCTCGAGCTCGGTGAGCAGGTTCCCGATCTTGGTCTGGGCGCCGTGTATGTTGAAGTTCTTCGCGCCTTTATGGCATTCCCGGCAGACTTCGACATTGGGCTTCCAAGAGTGGCCGGTTATGGCCGGGTTTTCCTCCGACTCGTACCCCTTGGTGTACATGTGGCATTTCATGCACCGCTCTTCGATCTCGTAGGTGTGCGCCGTGTTTCGGTAGGGGCCGCCCTGGGGCCATTCGTAACCGCCGATGCCCAACAACATCTCGTCCTGCGGGTGGTGGGGCGAACTCGGGGGCTGGGACCCTTCGGCGGTGTGGCAGAGGCCGCAGAGCTTCTCGCCCTCTTCGCGAAGCTGATGCTCGAAGTTGGAGCCGTGGGCGAAGTGGCACATCACGCACGTGATGCCTTCCTTCGCCGTAGTCAACGTAACCGTGCGGTCGTACCAGTAGTCGGCGGAATGGCACTCGAGGCAATGGTCTGAAGCGTGTGAGCTACCCTTCAGGGAGACGAGGGCCTTCGCGTGGTCCGACTCTTCCCATTCGTCGTAGGTGGGATGATGGCCGCCCGTGTGGCAACTACCGCACAGCTCGGCGCTGTAGTCCATCGTAATCTTGCTCGGGTCGCCGCCGCCCTTGACGTGCTCCGAACCCGGGCCGTGGCAGCTCTCGCATTGGATGCCGAGCAGGTTTTTCCGGTACTCCACCTCGTCGGCGCCGTGGTTGGCCTTGGACGTATTCCACCCCGTCGTATGGCAGAGCAAACACGAGTCCGGCTTACCGGCACCGCGCCACGTGGAGACGAAATCGTGTTCTTCCTTGGGGTCGTCGACGAAGGTGTTGAAGTGTCTGGTATGGGATTCGTTTTTATACGCGGTAGAGTGGCACTGTTTGCACGCCTCTGCGCCTAAATAGTACCCCTCTGCCTCGCCGGGGCCCGTCGTAGTCTCGCCACAGTTTAGCGTTAATGCACCTACCGCCGCTAAAAATAACGCGGGAAGCCAAAACCTCTTCATAGCGTCACGCTCCTCGGGAATGGATAACGACACCGTTCAACGCCCGTCAAATTAATCCTCCTAAACTTCGTCCTTTTATTCACTAATTAAGATACGCATTTTATGTTTACCTATTCGGTCATATATACCTATTACCTAACACAATGCCTTATATATGTCAAGGGATTTTTTTGAAATATTCCTAATACGCCCGACCGCCGTAACGAAAGGCGCCCGCACCGGGCGCCGTGTCTTTTAACCTCATTAGCACTCCCGCGCCCGACCCCTAACAAAAGGTCGGGCGAACCCTTGCCCCCGTTCCCGAAGCGGTCCGGTAGATGACCATTGAGCACGCTCGCGCGCCGCTTAAAAACCCAACATGTACGAGACCTTCAGGAATACCACCTGCTCGGCGAGGAGGAAATGGCCCGTGGCGTCGCGCCGCTGCTCGTACGCGAGGTACGACGTGCTGCCGGGGCGGAAGGTCCAACCCCACAGCACGCTCGCCAGGCCGGCGCGGGCCGCGGAGTCGGCGCGGACCTGCAGCCGGGCGTAGAGGTTCTCCGAGAAGTTGTACGTCGCGTTGACGTTGCCGGCCACGGAGCGGTCGCCGCCGCGCGGCGCCGCCACCTCGGCGTCGCACTTCAGCACCAGCGGCGGCGTCGGGATGAGCGTCACTTCGCCGCTATAGTCGTGGTAGTACTCGCCGTAATAATCGCCCTGCCAATAGCTGACCCTGGCGCTTCCCCACGACGCCGTCTCGTGCTGGAGCGTAACGCCGGCGGTCCGCACCCGGTACGCCGGGTAGCCTAGGCGGACGTAGCGGAGGTCGCGGCCGCCGTACGAGGATACGCTCAACGCCAACTTATTGGTTCCGACCAGGCGGACCTCCGGCACGAAGAAATTCCGCAGCGTCTCGCCCGCCAGGTTCCAGTCGTGCTCGAAGCGCGCGGAGGTCACGAACGCCCTCAACCCGCCGCGGTTGATTTGGAATTCCTTTAGGCCGCTGAAGCCGGCTTCCCTGGTCCCCAACTGCTCCGGCGGTATGAACCCGGCGTCGTCGCGGAACTCGTCGTCGAACTCCCGCCACCACGTATAGAAGAATTGGGTAGAGCCCGGGTACGTTACGTAACCCCCGTACACGTGGCCGTCGCCGCCCTCGCCCGCGGTCCTCGATTTGGCGACGTCGGCGCTAACGTTGAAGCCGGCCGGCAGCGCTAAGCGGCCGTCCGCCGCGGCGACGTTGTTGTAGCGGGCGTCGTCGCCTCCGGCGTAGGGGCCGTCCTCCACTACGTCGCCCAACTCGCGCCGGCCTACGCCTATCACGCCGACGTTGGAACCGTCGGAAAAGTCGGCCCGGGCACGGACGGCGTAGAAGTTGTCCCGCGGGTACCGGGGGTCGTCGTCCTTGAGGGCGGCGTCCAGCGCGCCGTAGCTGAAGCGGCCGACGCGGCCGAGGACCTTGGCGCCGCCCGCGATCTCGGTCAAACGACGCGTATATAACATGTGAAAACCGGTGGCGAAGAGCTCGGCGTTCTCGGCGAAGAAGGGACGCTTCTCCACCAAAAAGATCTCGGTAGGCTCGAGGCTAATCTGGGCCGGGTCCGCCTCAATGTACGCGTAGTCGGGCAAAACCGTGACGAGGGCCGAGGCCGCGGAGCCGGCCCGGTACTGGAAGTCGAAGCCGGCCCGCGGCGTGAACTCCCAGCCGTCGGTGGGCTCGAGCGATAGGCCGGGGGTGTCGTTTCGATCTTCGGCGCGGGCGGTGGCGTAGGGCGTAAACTTGAAGGGGCGCGGTTGCGGCAAATCCTCGAACCCCTCCACGCGACCGAAGGTCGAAATCCTGCTTACGTGGTTATCGTCGCCCGACCAGAAAGTGTTCTCGTAGTTTTGGATGCGGTAGCGGGTAAACTGTACGCCGAACGAGGAGGCGTCGCGGTCGTAGCGTATGGAGGCCCACGGTATCGCCATCTCGGCGTACCAGGCGTCGTCGCCCACCGACGTCCGCGCCTCCCAGTAACCGTCCCAACTGGAGCTCCAATCCGTGCCGTCGTAGTAGCCCGTCCCCTCGTACCTAACGCCGCGATAGTTGACCATGAAATCGTAACATGTATTACTGTCGTTGTTAGTGTCGATCATGAGGTCGACGCAGTCGTCGTTATTGAGGAACATGTCGTGCACGCCGGCGGAGGCGGCGAGGTGTTCCACGTCCGGCTCGCGGCAGATCCAACCGACATAGAGGGCGTGGTCGTCGTATAGAAAGTAGACTTCGGTGTCGGCATCGGCGGCCTCGCCGAAGTCGGGCCGGAACTGGCGGAAACCGGCCGCCGGCGTTCCCTGGTGCCACACGTCCTCCCAAACGCCGTCTACGACGGGCGGCGTCTCGACGCGGACCGCCCGTATAACCCACTCGTCGCCGGAAGCGACCAACGGGACGAATGTAATTAACGCCGTAATAACTCGTCGCATCGTACTCACCGTGTAAAGCTCGCCAAACCGTTTACACTATACAATATGTGTAGCGGGAACAGGCTCGAACCTACGTCGGATTAAATCAAAGGCGAAGCCGCCCCGAGGCCGGCCCCGCTTAACGGATACATATGATACTCGTTAAACTCGGTAAAGTCCAACGCCTTTTTCGCGGCGCGGTCGCCTAAAAATTTAGTAACCTTAAAGACAATAAAAACCGAGGCGGCCGTAATCGCCACCTCGCAATTGAATAATTCCTTCTAGCCGCGCCCCGACGGCGCGCGTGCCCCGCCCGCGAGTTAAATCTCGCCCCGCTCCCGAAGCGGCAACAGCTTCTTCTTCAACGCCCGCCGCGCGCGGAAGATCAACGACTCCACCGACGGCGTCGACGTACGCATTATCTCCGCGATCTCGCGGTACGAACGCCCCTCGAACTTGGAAAGTATCAGCGCCATGCGCTGCCGGGCCGGCAGCTCGTCGACCGCGGCCCGCACCGTCGCGGCCTTTCTCGCCGCGTCCAACCGTTCGTCCGGACCCGGGCCGCCCCGGACGAGAGACTCGTCAAGCGGTACGCTCTTCGACCGGGCGCGCTTTTGGCGGAAGTTCAGGCACTGGTTCACGACGACGCGGTAGAGCCAGGTGGAGAAAGACGACCGGCCTTTGAACGACCTGGCGCGGCGCCATACTTTCAAGAACACTTCCTGGGCGACGTCCTGGGCCGCGACGCGGTCGCCGACGTACCGGTAGATGGTACTCAAAACCGGCCGCTCGTACTTCTCGACGAGCTTCTCGAACGCGTCCGCGTCGCCCGCGGCGACCGCGGCCGCCAGCTCCGCGTCGGGATCGAAACCGGCTCGATTTTTATTCGTCAAGCCATCACCTAAAAGCGCCGCGGCGTCGGGCGCGCGCCGACATTATAACAACATTTTCGTCGGATTTATCCAAAACGGGGCAACCCCCGCGGGAGTCGCCCCGTACGCCGCTCGCGACGCAGTTGTTACTTGGAGCGTCCGCGGCCCAGGCCGTCGCCGAGGCCGCACCCGCCGCCGGCGCCCTTATGCCCCATCATCATGTGCTTTGCGTCCATCATTTCTTTCTGTTCGTCCGTCAGCTGGGCGCGGATCTCGAGGCGCATCGCCATCCGCTTCTTCATCATCTCGGTACGCAGCGCGCCGATCTCGTCGAGCTTGGCGAATATCGCGTCCTTACCGGCGTCCGCCCGGACCAGCTCCTGCAGCTCGAGGTTCTTGGTCTCCATCTCGGCACGCAGCGGGATCATCTCTTTCTGGTGTTTGAGGGTGATCTCGCGTATAGCGGTCCGCTGCTCCGAGGTCAAATCCTGGAGGAATGCGCCCTTTGAACCCGGGCCACCTTCCGGCCCGAAACCCGCGTGCCGTACGCCTGCCGCGGCCGCCGC
>JAUWLW010000076.1 GCA_030613505.1 Candidatus Zixiibacteriota bacterium | reverse complement strand
GGGGCGCAGCTGAGTTATAATGACGCCCAACGGTGGCTCGTTAAAAAGGGGAAATAAATGATGTGGCGCACAATTTTAACCGTCGCGTGGCTGGTCGCGGCGGCTACGGCCGTAGCCGCCGCCGAAGAAACCAAACCCGCGAAACCGTGGGTAAAGGTCAAGCCCGACGTCTTACCCGCCGGGACCGTCATCCCCAAAATAACTTTCGAGGTCAAGATGCCGGTGGAAGCGCCGGCGGGCTGGGCGGTCGAGATCGAGATCCCGTATCACTTCGGCCTGCCCCAGACCGAAGACGCCAACGCCGATAACTACCTGAGCGCAAAACCTCCACGCGAGGCGGAGCTCGCCCTTTCGGCCGAGGAAGTGAGCGCCCGCAACTACGTTATCCGGGCCACGGTTAAAATAGGGCTATTGAAGCGAGGAAAGAAATTCAAACTGTACTTAACGCGCGAGCACACGCACCCCTTCAACCACGACGAAAAGGCCTTCGCCACATACGTAAAAGGGCCGCCGGGCGACGACGGCCAACGGCCCATAATCGCCGAGGGCCAAGCGACGGTGGTCCACATCCCGGGCGGGCCGCCGGCGCAATTCCGCGTCGTGGCGCCGACTTGCGTTACACCCGGCGAAACGTTCGCGGTCAAGGTCGCCGTCTTGGACAAAAACAACAATCCTGCCGGCAAACTTTGGAAGGGCCGCCTAACGCTAGCCGGCGCCGGCGTCGCCGGCCCCGCCGAAGCGTCGATAAAAAAGAAGGACGGAAATTACCTGGAGCTCGAGGGTTTCTCGGTCGGCGCGCCGGGGGTATACCGCGTAGAGGTGCGCGGCCGCGGCCTGGACGGCCGGAGCAATCCCGTCGTTTGCCGGGAGCGTTGGGGCCGCCGGATATACTGGTGCGACGAACAGGGCCACTCCGCGTTTTCGGACGGTATGCGGCAGCCGGACGAGTACTTCGACTACGGCCGCTACGTAGGCTTGCTCGACGCCACCCTTTTGACCGACCACGCCGAGAACCTGTACGACGACGAGTGGCCCACGTTCGTCGCGATCGCCAACGCCAAGAACGACCCGCCGGCCTTCGTAACGCTGGTCGCGTACGAGTGGACCAGCGACGCATGGTCCGGCGGCTACGGCCACCGCTGCGTTTTTTACCGGGGCGGCGGCGGCTCGTATTACAACTCGTACCACGAGGAATCCGACACGCCGGCGGAGCTGTGGGCGAAATACCGCCCGGGCGAAGTAGTGATGATACCCCACGCCACGTTGTCCGGTTTCCGGTGGAGCAACTTCGACCCCGCCTACGACCGGTGCGTAGAAATCGTGTCGCATTGGGGCTCGTCCGAATACGAGGGCAACCCGTTCTGGACCCGCCGCGTCTGGCGGGGCGGCGGCGTCGTAGACGCGCTTAACTCCTACTACCTCCTGGGGTTCGTCGGCGGCGGCGACAATCACAACGGCGCGCCCGGGCAAAACCACGGCCCGAGCCGCATGCGCCACATGCCCTACTACGGCGGCATTACGGCGTGCCTCGTAAAGGAGAATACGCGCGCCGCCATATTCGACGCGCTTTATAACCGCCAAGTCTACGCGACCGCCGGCAACCGGGACTTCGTCGACCTCGCCGTCGACGGCGCCGGTATGGCCAGCATTACGCCGGTCGAGGGCCGGCCGCTGGTCGAAGGGGAGGTCGCCGCCGAGGGGGTCATAAAATCGCTCGAAGTAGTCCGCGGCGGCGAGACGGTATATACGGTGTTGGGGGCCGCAGGCCGCGACCACGTCGCGTTCACCTGGCGCGACGAGGGGTACGACGGCGCGCCGAGTTATTACTACTTACGCCTTACCTCCGAAGACGGCCACGTGGCGTTCGCGACGCCGGTGTGGGTAGCGGGCGGCCAATGGCTGAACATCGACCCCGCGCAAGGCCGCGAGCTCGCGCCCGGCGAAAAACTCGCGCTCCCGGCCCCCCCGAACCGGGAGTTCGAAAACTACGCCGTCCGCTTAAAGGCAACCGCGGCCGGCCCCGGCGAGTTAAAAGTAGTCGCGGGAAGCGACGTCGCAGCGACCGCCGAAATGGCGGCGGGCGAACAAGATATCACCGTCAACTTCAAGGCCGCGCCGCAAAAGTGGGACGTTAGCCTCGAATATGAAGGGGGGACGCCGTTAAAAGTAACCGAAGCGTGCGTCTACCCGTATCCCTGGCGCGAGCCGCGGTGGGTAGGGCGCTGGTGGACGTTCGAGGCCGAGGACACGGAAAAAACGTTTCTGGGCAATAAGGTCGAGGATACGTTCGCCTCCGGCGCCTCGGCCTTGCGCGTCTCGCCGGCCGACAACTTATACAAGGAGACGATTTTGTGGGGGCCGTATCCGACGTTCGAGCCCGGCGAGTACCGGGCGCACTTCTACCTTCGCGCAGACGGCGACCCCACGTCGTCCAAACGGGCCACGGAGATAAGCGTGGCCGTCGCCAAGGCGGGTACGTGGGTGACGCCAACGCCGACGACCGCCAAGGTGCTCAGCGTAGCCTCTCTCGCAGACGGCCAAGGCTATAAAATATTCGCGTTGGACTTCGAACTGCTCGAGAAGTCGGTCTGCGAATTCAAGGTCAGGTACATCGGCAACGCCATACTATACGTCGATAAAATAGAGGTCCAACAAGTTTCCTACGAATAACGCGCGCGCGGTCGGCGCGAAGTTGCAGGCGACGGCCGAGAAACCCTTGACAAAAACGGCGAGTTAATTTATAAAACATTAGTAATTAACTTCGGTTTAACCCGGGCGGAAATAAATCCTTTCTAAGGAGGTAACGCGCAATGGCTAAAGACCCGGTATGTGGCATGGATGTCGACGAGGCGAACGCGGCGGCGACCGCCGAACATCAAGGGGAAAAGTATTACTTTTGCGCCCCGGGCTGTAAGGCGGCCTTCGAGGCCGACCCGGATAAGTACCTCGGCGGCGAGAAGAAGAGCGGCTGCTGCGGCGGCTAAGGGGTTTCCCTGGTGAAATAAGGCCGGCCTCGGACCGAGGCCGGCTTTTTCCTGTGACGCGTAAAACTCGCCCGCAACCTACGTTTTATAGAGGAACCTTAGACTACTCGAGCGGCCCCTTACGCTCGACGCACGTGATGCCGAAACGCTCGAGCTCGGCCAGGACCGGCTCGTAGATTTCCGGCACCACCGGGATCTGAACGCCGGTGAGCGCTATTTTTCCCTCCAATATAAGGCGCGCCGCTATGGCCGCGGGAAGGCTCACCGTGCGCGACATCGCCGAATCGCCGCCCGGGATGCCGAAGTCGACCAGCGTCGACGTAACGTGCTCGCCGCGGCCGCCGTAGTCGACGTCGAAGTCGTGGTGCAGCACGATCATGTCGCGCTCGCCTTCGCCGTAGGGACACCTCTCGGCCAGCCGCTCGGCGAGGACGTCCATCGGCGCCGCCTCCGCCTGCGGAACAGGTTCGTCCGAAAAGAAGCCCAGCCACTCGAGCCGGCCGACTACCGGCGAATCTTCGGCCACGCCGGCCCGAGCCGCGAACGCGCTCCTGACGTCGGCGGCGTCGACGCCCAGGACGCGCGCCGAGAACTCTCCGTACGTCAGCCCCCCGCAGTTTTGCTGCGCGTCGCCGAGGAAGCCCAACCGCGAAAGGGCGAGCCACGTCTCGCACCACCCGGCGTTCCGCAGCGTCCCGCGGAACATCGTCTCGACGCCGGCCAAGCCGTAGGTTTCTATGTACGGCAAAGAGTCGCGGTTGGGGTAGCGCTCGAATTCGCCGGCCCCCGGAACGTCGACGACGCGGCAGTCGGCGAAGAGCTCCTCGCGGGGCACTTCGACTATGTGGCCTTCTTCCAGATAGCGAGCCGCGTTGCGCGACGCCATAATGACCGCCCGCGGGCTCCAGGAGAACTTGTAGCCCCAAGGGTTGGTGTCGGCCTCGGGCGCGGGAAGGCCGCCGCAATAAGACTTGAAGGAGACGACGCGGCCGCCCCGGCCCTGCGCGTCGTGTATTATCCTCATCGCGGACATGTGGTCGATGCCCGGGTCGAGGCCGATCTCGTTCAGCAGCAAAACGCCGGCGTCTCGCGCGCGGACGTCGAGGGCGCGCATCTCGTCGCTCACGTACGACGTCGTGACGAGCGGCTTGCCGTGGGCCAGGCAGCGCTCGGCTATCGCGACGTGATAAATGTAGGGGACGAAGCTAATGACGAGGTCCGCGGCGGCGACGTCGGCGTCGAGTTTTTCCTCGTCTTGCACGTTCAGCGGTCGCGCGACGCCGCGCTCATGGCCCGCCACCAACGCCTCGGCCTTGGCCACGGTGCGGCTCGCCATCGCGACGCGGAGTTCGGGTTGCGCCAGCAGGTAGTCTACCAACGGCTTCGCCACCATACCCGCGCCCAGCACTAACACGTCTTTCGGCATATCTCCAACCTTACCTTATACATTCCTCGAGGTACTTATACGCCGGCGTAAACTCGCCGCGGCAGAGGATGGTCGCGGCCTTTATCGGCGGCGGCAGCTCGACGGCGTCGAAGGGTTTCCGCCAATCCGCCCGCGCGATGGGCGCCACGAACGGCTCGAGCTGCTCGCCGAAATATTCCGACGAATCAAGCGGCAATTCCGCCGGCAGGTTAGCCACCGCGAGTATCACCGGGCCGTTTCCGGCTACGCCGTCCACGGCCTCGCCCCGCTCGACGTCGTAGACGTAAACCGGCGACGCGGAGTCAACCTGTTTGACGGTCGCCTCCACGCCCCCCTCCACGTCGCAGCTTATGTCGCCGATGACGCGCAATCGCGGCGGTACGTCGCCTCCGTAGAGCGACGCCAGGTCAGCCTTCGAGACGAAATGGGGATACTTGCCGTCCCAGTAGATGCAGTTGACGAGGACCGTGAGGTACGGCAAATACGCCGCAAGAACCGGTCCGTACTTTTCGGGTTGGTCGTAGTAATCCTGAAGATCGAACGCGGCTCCCGGTTCCTCGGCCTCGACCATGTGTTCCTCTTTAAAAACTACTTTATAAACTACCTTATCCGACGGTTCGGCTCGCGACGCCACCGCGGCGACGTCGCCGGGTTCGATTTCCTCGTGCGGCAGGAGGTCCAATATCTCCTGAGCGCCGAGCGAGACGTTGCCGTAGCCCGCGAAGGCCACCACCAGCGGCGCGAGGCCGGCGCCGACGCCCTCGGCCGCGACGCGCCCGCCCACGTAGGCCACGGCTGCACGCGCGTCTTCTAAATCCTCGTATTCCCACGCGGCCTTGAGCGCGGCGAACGGCGTCTCCCGCCCCTCCCGCGCGAGCCGCCGGCCCAGCGCCCACAGCGTGTCTATCATGCCGGCCCGGCCCGCGTACCGGCCGAAGAAGACCAGCCGCCGCCCCTCGCCGTCGACGATGCGCTCGTAATCCACCAACGAGCACCGCCGCTCGACGAGCCACCTCAGCGTCGGCATACTGGCGGGTTGCCCCTTTATCACGTGCGAGAAAAAGACGTAGACTTTATCGGCCAGGATGCGCTCGGGCGGGATTTCCTTCACGCCGAATATGACGTCGCACGGGCCCAGGTCGTCGGCAACGGTCGCGCCGGCGCGGGCGTAGGCGTCGTCGTCGAACACGCGTACGTCGGAGGGTTGGACTATTACCGAGAAATTCTCGTCCGCGACGAGGCGCGCCACTTCCCGCGGCGTAAGCGGCGCGCGCCGCTCCCACGGGTTGACGTCTTCCCGGCGTATGCCTATGGTGGGTTGGTCCATTTCCGCGCGAAAAAAACGATATACCCCTTAAAAAGCGACACGGCGGTAGGCGGGGGAAATCCCTCTCTTGCGGCGCGAAAGATATCACACCGCCGGCGATAAATCAACCCCGCGGCTTGAGACCGCGGGGTCGTTTCACGTTCGGATGGGGGCGGAGTTTAGTGGTATCTCGTCTCGGTGGCCGCGGCGCCCGCGGCCTTCATCACCGCGGCGTCGGGGCTTTCGTCATCGTCCGCCTGCTCTTCCAACTCCTCCAGCTCATTGGCGCTGTCGAGGAGGGCCTGGCTCTGGCCCGAGGCCGCGCGGTCGCGACTCAGTTCCTTCTGTTTCTTCAAAAGTTCCTCGGCTTCGCCCCGCCGGCCTTCGCCGACCAGCCGCTGGGCCTCGTCCATCGCCGCGGCGTTCTCCATCAGGTACGCCGTGTTGACGACTTCCGGTACCTCGTTGGCGGCCACGACCTCCGCCTCCGGCACGAAATGCATCGCGAGGCGGGTGGGCGGCGACGTTACGGCCTTCTTGGCGAGCTGGTCGTCGTAGCGAACGGCGACGGTGCCGAGCGTCACGGTCTTCTCCTCGTTCACCGCCGGCAGCGCCAGCTCCACGAAGACGGTGTACTCCTGGCTCGAGGCGATGTCGCCCACCGGGATCTCGTAGCGGCCATTGCCCAGGTCGCGGTACTGGTAGCCGTGGACCTTGGCCACGCGGACGCCGGGCTCGAGCGCCAGGTCTACGGTGATGCCGCTGGCCGCGACGTTGACGATGCCCGAGAGCTCGCGGGCGAAGATAGTCGGCACCGCGCTCGGCTTGTCGATGTAGTAGTAGTTGCCGGCGCCGCCGGTGGCGATGAGCGTCAGCAGCTGGTCGTCGTATTCGGCGCCCACGCCCATGGCGGTGGTGTATACGTCCTTCTTCTGCCAGTTGCGGGCGATGGAGGCCAGCTTCTCGAGGTCCGTTATGCCCTCGTTGGCCAGGCCGTCGGAGAGCAGGATGACGCGGTTGATGTAGTTCTTCTTCCTGCCCTTCTTGGCCTGGGCGTAGCCCTCCTCCAGGCCGGCCGACAGGTTGGTGTTGGTGCCGGCGAAGAGCTCGTCTATTTTTGATTTCAGGAGCATCTTATTCTCGACGCGCGTGTTCTTCTCAACCACTTTGACGTCGGAGTCGAAAGCGACGATGCTGATGCGGTCCTGCGGGCCGAGGTTGTCGACGACGTACTTCGCCGCCTCCTTAACGTATTCCAGCTTGCCCGCGCTCCTCATCGAGCCCGAGCGGTCGATAACCAGGCAGAGGTTCAGCGGCGGCCGGTCCTTGGCGACGGCGGCCGGGACCTCGCCCGCGCGGAACTTAAGCTCGAGGTAGGCCGTAGCGGCGGTACCCACCAGGCCGTACTCGTTCCCCAGGATGGGCCAGAAGGTGAGCGCGTCGCTGGAGTGCGCCGGGTCGAAGAGGCCGTGGAGCGGGTCGTATGAGTTCAAAACTATCGCTTCGCCGGTCAGGTCCGATATGACGGCCATGGCGAGCGTATCCACCATCCGGAGCGCCTCGTGCTCGCCGGCGCCCTCCACCTTCCGGGCGACGACGACCTCGGCCGTCGCGACGTCGATAACGTGGGCGTCGAGGCGGAGCGCGTTCGAGACCGCGACGATGGAACCCGCGACGATGAGGTCCGCCCCCAGAAGCTTCCCCACCTTCTGCGCGTTCGACGGCTCGACCAGCGCGGACCGCTCCAACTTCAGCTCCGCCAACACGTCGTCGAGGTTGTCGCGCGTTACGACCTTGAGGCTCTGCGACTGCTTGAGGTCCGTCACCAGCATCTTGGCCAGCGCGAGCTCGAGGTAGTCGAGCCTCGTCGAGTTCGAGGTGTTGACGAACGGGAGGACCGCAATCGCCGCGTCCTTGTAGTCGGCCCCGCCGCCCCCGACCGGGAGCGCGACGCTCGCCGGTGCGGGAACCGCGACATCGGCCGCCGAAGCCGCCGCGCCGCAAACCGCAATTACCAAGAAAATTAATGCCTTTTTCATATGCCGCTCCTCTTATTTTGGCGTTAATATCCGTTTCGAAAAAAGCTAGAAAGGGTAATAAGGCCGCCTTTGCCTATATGACCGCGGCGGCGCGGAAATAGTTTAACCCGCGGTTCGGCCGGCGGTTAAACCGTTCGCCTCGCTAAATAGTCGTAAATATAAAGAAGGCTCCACTTTTACCGGAGGCCGACATGCGCTTCAAGGCAACTCTTTTCGTTATTATCTTGTTACTCGGCGGCCAGGGACGGGCAGCCGGCCTGGAGGACGCCGCCGCGGCCGCGGCGACCGCGGCCGAGGAAATGGTCGCCGGCGTCGAGGAGGACGAGGGCGGCGTCGCCGTGACCAACTGGACCGACGGATATATAGAAGTTACCGCCGTCGGCGCGGTCAACCTTGCCCTCGCGCAGAGCAAGGCCCACGCGCTGAGCCAGGCCGAGGAGACGGCCCGCGCCCTCGCCTACCGCAAACTCGCCGAGCGGATATACGGCGTTCAGGTTAACTCGAAGACGACGGTGTCCGGCGCCGTCGCGACGAGCGACGCGCTGACGACGCAGACGCGGGGCCTGGTGCGCGACGCCCACGAGGTCAGGGTCACCCACGAGATATTGGACGACGGCTCCATACTGTGCGCCGTCACGCTCTCGGTGCCGATGACGACGGCGCGGGGGCTGGCGGCGCTGGCGGCCCAGGTCCCGGCGGCGAACGCCGGCGCGCCCGCCTATAGACCCGGAACCGCCCCCGCGTCGTCCGGCGACTACACCGGCGTCGTCATAGACGCCACCGGCCTCGCGTCCAACCCGGCGCTAAGCCCCACCCTCCTGACCGAGGACGGCTTCGTCGTCTACGGCGCCGAGACGCTGGGGCCGGAGCGCGTATCCGCGCTGGGGGTGGCGTCGTACGTGAAGACGCTCGAGCAGGCGCAGGAGAAAGGCGCCGGCGCCCGACCGCTGGTCATAAAAGCCCTCAAGGCCGTGGGCGAATACGCCTGCGACCTGGTCCTGCCCTCTCAAATCGTCGACATCCTGTTCCAGCTCGACGCGCAAACGG